>NZ_LIPQ01000229.1 GCF_001418135.1 Streptomyces aureus | reverse complement strand
CGGCGAGCGCGTCCAGGGCGGTTCCCGGCCGCTTCTCGACGGAGAGGCGTGAGCAGAGCAGGAGCAGCACCCGCGCCCCGTCCGCGTGCCGGGCGCGGAGCGCGGTGCTGCGGCGGCCGGGCCTGCAGCGGTCCAGGTCCACACCGAGCGGGGCCCGCACGACGTTGCGCGCCCCGATCCGGACGAACTCCCGCTCCGCCCACTCGGTCGTGCAGACGATCCGCGCGAACGCCCAGGCCGTGCGGCGGTTCAGCCGGTCCGCCGCGCGGGCGGCGAGGGCGGGCGGCACACCCCAGGTGCGCAGCACGCCGTCGGCCGTCTCGTGGGAGACCATCACCGAGGGCACGCGGGCGCGTCGCGCCCACTCCCCCGTCCACCGCAGGGTCGTACGGTCCGAGACCTCGATCCGGTCGGGCGCGAGGTCGTCGAGGAGGCGGCGCACCCGGCGCCGGTCGGCGAGGACCCGGTAGCCGCCGGTGCCGGGCAGCACCGGGCCGGGGAGGGTGATGACCCGGCCCTGCTCGGTGCGGGCATCGCTCGCGGCATCGCCGGGGACGATGAGGACCGGGTCGTGCCCGGCCTCCCGGTAGCCCCGGCCGAGCTGGTCGAGAGCGGTGCGGAGGCCGCCCGAGGTGGGCGTCACGAAGTTGGCGAGCCGCACGATGCGGAGCCCGCCGCGGTCGCCGCTCATGCCGCCACCACCGTCCGTTCCCGCAGGACCTCCAGGTAGTGCCCGATCAGCTCGTCGCCGAGGGCCTCCCAGGTGCGGCCCTCGACGGCGGCCCTGCCGGCCCGGCCGTACGCGGCCCGCAGGTCGGGTGACGCCGCGAGGGCGGTGACGGCCTCGTGCAGCGCCTCCGGGTCCCCCGGGGGTACGAGGAGTCCGGTGCGGCCGTGGTCGACCAGGTCCAGGGGGCCGCCGGCGGCGGGGGCGATGACCGGGACGCCGCTCGCCATGGCCTCCTGGACCGTCTGGCAGAAGGTCTCGAAGGGGCCGGTGTGGGCGAACACGTCGAGCGAGGCGAAGATCCGGGCGAGGTCGTCGCCGGTGCGGCGGCCCAGGAACCGGGCGTCCGGCAGGGCGCCGCGCAGCGCCGGCCCGCTCGGCCCGTCCCCGACGACCACCAGCCGTACGCCGGGGAGCTTTCCCGCTCCGGCGAGGAGGTCCACGCGCTTCTCGGGGGCGAGGCGGCCGACGTACCCGACGAGGAGCTCCCCGTTCGGGGCGAGTTCCCCGCGCAGGGCCTCGTCGCGCAGCTCGGGGCTGAAGCGGGCGGTGTCCACCCCGCGGCCCCAGAGCCGTATGCGGCCGATGCCGTGCGCCTCCAGGTCGCGGACGGCGGCGGAGGACGGCGCGAGGGTGCGGTCGGCGGCACCGTGGACGGCGCGGAGGCGGCGCCAGGCTGCGCCTTCGCCGGTTCCCACGTAGGTGCGGGCGTAGCCGGCCAGATCGGTCTGGTAGACGGCGACGGCGGGGATGCCCAGCCGGGTGGCGGCCGTCATCCCGCGCACCCCGAGGACGAACGGTCCGGCGAGGTGGACGAGGTCGGCGCGGTGGGCGGCGATGGCCGCGGCGACGCGACGGCTGGGCAGGGCGACGCGTACCTGCGGATAGCCGGGAAGGGGGAGGGAGGGCACCCGGACGACGGCGCAGGGGGCGTCTGCGTCCGCGGCCGGGTCGGCGACGGCGGGGGCGATGACGAGCGGGGTGTGGCCCCGCCGGACGAGGTGGCGCGCGGTCTGCAGGGCGCAGTGCGCCACACCGTTGACGTCGGGAGGAAAGGATTCGGTGACGATGACGACACGCATACGGGTGTTGTCGTCGCGTTCGGCGTGTCCCCGCCAACGTCGATCTGGACGGGGAGGGAACGTCCCATGAGCGTTTCGCGCGGGGCGCTCGCCGGCCGGGAACGATCGGGCGCGCCCGGGTCTGCCGCCGGGCTCGGGAAGGACGGGAGGCGACCGAGCGCGGGGTTCCGGGACGGGCTCACCACGGACCGGAGGCGATCGGACACCGGGCCCGTCGGCCGGGTTCGCCCCGTCGACGGGCTCACCACGGACCGGAGGCGATCGGACACCGGGCCCGTCGGCCGGGTTCGCCCCGTCCGCCGCGGCGTTCCCGGTCCCGGGCCGGTGGAAGAGCGGAACGCCGGAACGCGGGAAGGCGGGAAGGCGGAACGTCAGAAGACCGGAACGCCAGAAGACCGGAACACCGGAACACGGGAAGGCCGGAAGACCGGAACGCCGGAAGACCGAAACGCCGGAAGACCGAAAGGGGCCGGAAGGCCCGCACGCCCGCGGGCCGCCCCCGCTCCTCGCCCGGTCCTCCGGAGCGGGGCCTCGCACGGCGGGTTCTCCGCCGGGGGCCGCGCCGCCCCGGAGCCGGGTGGCGGGGACGACCGGGTCCGGCCGGTGGGGCCGGACCTCGACCGGGCCGCGTCAGACCTGGAGGTCCGGGCCTATGCGGTTGCGTACCGCGGTCTGGACCTCGACCTCCTCGGCCGGGTCCGCCGCGAGGCGGCGCAATCGCTCGGCGACGCGCACGTCACCGGTCTCGGCGTGCTGGGCCGCGACCTCGCGGGTGGTCTCCTCGCAGTCCCAGAGGCATTCGACGGCGAAGCCGGTCGCGAAGGTGGGGTCGGTGGCGGCGAGGGCGCGGGCCACGCGCCCGCGGAGCTGGGACGAGGCCGTCTCGCGGTAGACGTGGCGCAGCACGGGGGCGGCGCAGGCGATGCCGAGGCGGCCCGCGCCGTCCACGAGCCCGCCGAGCGCGGGCGCGTCGGGGCCTTCGGAGCGGATGGTGTCGCGGAGCGCGCCGAGGACGGAGGGGGAGTCCTGGGCGGTGCCACGGCAGGCGAGGACATCGGCGGCGGCGGCGCCGAGGGCGTCGGTCCGGCGGACCCACGCGCGGGCGCGGGCGACGGCGTCCTCTCCGCACATGCGGCGGTACGCGGCGATCGCGGCCTCGGCGGCCTCGGGGGAGTCGCCGTCGGCGGCGGCCTCGACGAGGTCGAGGACGGCGGGGTCCCGTGACTCGGCGAGGTGGTGCAGGGCGGCGCCCCGGGCTCCCACCGAGCCGTGCCGGGCCGCTGCGAGGAGTTCGGGCCGGTCCTCGGGTCCCGCGACGGCGGTGAGGCAGCGGGCGGCGGGGCCGTGGAGCACGGCTCCGCGCTCGTAGCCCTCCTGGGCCCAGTCGAGGACGGCGCGCACGCTCCAGCCGGGGCGGGGCCCGGCGGGGCGCATCTGGCGCTGCCAGCGGTCGAAGGAGCCCTGTTCCTGGGCGGCTCTGACCCGGGCGCCCACGGCGTCGCGCTGGTCCTCGGCCCACAGCCGCCACGGGCGGGGCTCGAAGGCGTCCCGTACGACGCCGGCCAGCTCGGCGTCGCCCTCGGCGTCGGCCGGGAAGCGGGCCAGCACGGGAACGGCGAGCGCGCGCAGTCCGGCGTCGTCGTCGCGGAGCGCCAGCTCGTCGAGGGCCCAGGCCCAGTTGGTGCCGGTCGCCGCGTACCGCCGGAGCAGCAGCAGGGCGTCCTGGCGTCCGTAGGAGGCGAGGTGCCCGAGGACGGCGAGCGCGAGCCCGGTCCTGGACTCCTCGGTGTCGAGGATGTCCTCGGCGCCGAAGAGATGCGCCTCGATCTCGTCGAGACCTCCGTGGAGGTCCAGGTAGAGACGGGCGTAGTAGAGGGAGCGGTTCTCGACCTGCCAGTCGTGGCGGGGGTCGTCGAGAACGCAGTGATTGAGGGCCGCGAGGGCCTCGGCGCGTGGCGCGGCGAGTGCGTGCAGGGTGCCGTCGCCGCGGCCCCGCTGCAGCAGACCGAGCAGGGTGCCGCTCGGCGCTATGACTGGATCGAACATGGGGAGACGCCTCACATCAAGCTGTCGACACGACCGGGGGATACCGGGAAGACCCGGGTCGGGCGGTACATCGCCCGTGCGCCTAGGCCGTGCGGCAACATGTCGGGCCGCTCGTCGTCCATCGCCTGCCAGTGACCATCTTCCTCAGCCTCTCGTCGGTGGCCCGTTTTGCCGGGCCCGACGTCATGATGACCCACCCATTTCGCCACCGCGACCACATTTACGACGCCGCTCTCACCTGGGGTTCAGCGCTCGTTCACCGGGATCCGAAGAGCTCGAGGAGTTCGGCCTTGCCGAACATCCGTGCGGTGTCGGCGGCGGACGGAGTCCCAGCTTCCGGATTTGCGCCGCCGGCGAGCAGGGCGCGGACGACGGCGTCCTCGCCCTTGAAGACGGCTCCGGCGAGCGGGGTCTGGCCGCGGTCGTTGGCGCGGTCGGCGTCGGCACCGCGCGCGAGGAGGGCGGAGACCGCGGCGGCGTGCCCGTGGTAGGCGGCGAGCATGACGAGGGAGTCACCCTTGTCGTTGGTGAGGTTCGCGGGGACCCCCGCGTCGACGTAGGCGGCCAGCGCGTCGGCGTCCCCGGTGCGGGCGAGGTCGAAGACCTTGGACGCCAGCTCGATGACCTCGGGGTCCGGAGTCTCGCTCATCGGTGGGCCCGCCCTTCTCCTGCGTTGTCGACCTGTGCACGGCAAGCGCGGCCGTACGAGTGAATCGACAGGGTACTGCCCGTTCGGTGACATGACCGCGCCCGGCCGAGGCAAAGATCACGGCAGTCCGCAGCCGGCCGCTCCTCTAGCGCACGCCGGGCATTTCGCCACTCGACAGCCCGTTCGACGTCCGCCGGTCAAGTGAAATCACCCGTTTTTCACCCTAATGCACCTTTAGTCACATAGATACTTGCTGTGAACTTGGAAGGACTCATGGTGACTGTCCCCTCAACCAGGAGAACAACCAATGATCCTGTCCATCTCAGGCGTGGTCCTGCTCGGCATCATCTGCTTCCTGTTCTTCAAGAAGGACGGGATGAAGGCCTCGCACGCCCTCGTCAGCGCGCTGTTCGGCTTCTACCTCGCGGGTACGGCCATCGCCCCGAGCATCACGGCCGGCGGGCAGAGCCTCGCCGGCCTCCTGGGCGGGATCAAGTTCTGACGCCCTTCCGTCCCTTCCACCACCTCAGGAGTACTTCGTGGCCCGGCGACCACTCCCCCGCATTCTGAGCAGCGGCAGCGCACAGATCGCTCGTAGTCGAGAGATCGCGCGCACGGCCGCCGACAGTGCCACCGACGTGCTCCATCCACTGATCACGGTCTCCCGTGGTCTGCGGAAGCTGGCCGCGTCCGCGCGCGTCAGGTGGGCCGCGACCCCCAAGGAACGGCGTGGACCGACGCTGCTCCTGGTCGCGGCCTGCGTCCTGGTCGTCGCACTCATGCCCTACGGACCGCTCCTCGCGCTCGTCACGCTCATGGCGGCGGCCGCGTGGAGGGGGCGCGAGCGCCCGGTCGTCAGGACCGGGCCCGACGACGCCGAGATCGCCCGGCTCAAGGGCCTGTACGAGGCCCTCGTGCCCTACTTCTCCGTCCCGGAGGACCCCGCCCCGCTCTTCGCCCACGGCGGCGACTGGAGCGGCGCCTTCACGGAGTACGCCTTCGACGAGGACGGGCGTCCCACCCGACTGAAGATCGCCTACCCTCCGTACTTCACCGACGGCGAGCCCGCCGCACGCGCGCGCATCGAGCAGCTGCTGCACGCCAAGTCCGGGCGCGGCCGTGAGTACCGCTTCGACTGGGACGAGGAGGGCAACCGGCTCGTCATGAGCGTGCTGCCCGCCCTGCCCACCACCATCGCCGCCCAGCGCTTCGTCACCGTGCCGGGCGAGACCGTCCTGGGCTTCACCGACGCGGACGCCGTGCAGCGGACCGTGCCCGTGGTCGCACCGGACGGTACGGAGGACGCGCCGGCCGTCGTCTGGCGCACCGGCCCCCGTTCCACCGAGCCGCATCTGCTGGTCGTCGGCCAGCCGGGCAGCGGCACCACCTCCCTGCTGCGCTCGATCGCACTCCAGGCCCTCCCCCACGGCGACGTGCTGATCGTCGAGGGCGGTGGCACCGGCGAGTACGCGTGCCTCACCGGCCGCGACGGCGTCCTGGCCGTCGAGTGCGGACTCTCCGGCTCGCTGGCCACCCTGCAGTGGGCGGCGCACGAGACGGAACGACGGCTGATCGCCGCCAACCGGGCCCGGCAGGCGGGCCACCCGGCCCCCGAGGACACCCGGCGGCCGCTCTGGATCCTCCTCGACCGGCCGAGCGCGCTCGGCGACCTGGCGGCCGCCGACGGCCGTACCGACCCGCAGGAGCTGCTGCAGGTGCCGCTTCGGCACGGTCGCGCGGCCCAGGTCACGGTGGTGGTCGCCGAGCAGTTCGACAGCGCGGACACGCTGAGCGAGGCGGTACGGAGCCACACCAGGGCCCGGATCGTGCTCGGCCCCGCCTCCCCCGACCAGATCGCCGCCGTCCTCGGCACCGAACCGCACACGACCCCGACGCCCCAGGTCCCCGCGGGCCGCGGCTACGCACGCCTGGGCAGCGGACCGGTGCTGCGCCTCCAGGTGCCGGCGACCCCCGACCCGTACGACGACGCCACCAGCGAGGCGCACCGGCAGGCGGTGCTGGAACTCCTCCCGGAGCGCCGCGCGGCGACGACCATGGCGATCGAGACGGTCACCGTGAAGAGCCCCGAACCGGCCCCGGCGCCGCGCGCCGAGCCGGCCCCCGGCCCGGCCCCGCTGCACGCCCCCGTTCCCGCGGAGGGCTGAGCACCACGCGCGCGCGAAGAGGCCGGTACGGACCCCAGGTCCGTACCGGCCTCTTCGCATGACGTGCGATCGCGCGGGCGGCTACGCCACGAACGAGCGCGGCGGTTCGGTTCCCCCGCCCGCGCCCGACTCGACCAGCCGGGCCGCGGCGGCCAGCCGGGCGGCCGCCTCGTCGGCGACCGGTCCGCCGACCGTGAAGGGCAGCCGGACGAAGCCCTCGAAGGCCCCGTCGACGCCGAACCGGGGGCCCGAGGGGACCCGGACACCGACCCGCTCCCCCGCCTCGGCGAGTCGGGAGCCGGAGAGACCACCGGTGCGGACCCAGAGGGTGAGGCCGCCGCGCGGCACCGAGAACTCCCACTCCGGGAGTTCCCTGCGGACCGCGGCGACGAGCGCGTCCCGGTTCTCCCGCGCCTGGTCGCGGCGGAGGGTGACGGCCTCCTCCCAGCCGCCGGTGCGCATGAGCCAGTTCACGCCGAGCTGTTCGAGGACGGGGGTGCCCAGGTCGGCGTACGCGCGCGCGGCCACCAGGGAACGGATGACGTCGGGCGCCGCCCTGACCCAGCCGATGCGCATGCCCGCCCAGAAGGCCTTGCTCGCCGAGCCGACCGTGAGGACGGTGGAGCCTGCCGGGTCGAAGGCGCAGACCGGCCGGGGCATCTCCAGGTCGTCGTCCAGGTGGAGCTCGGCCATGGTCTCGTCCACGACGAGGACGGTGCCGGCCGAGCGGGCGGCGTCCACGAGCTGCCGGCGCTGGTCCTCGTCGGCCAGGGCGCCGGTCGGATTGTGGAAGTCGGCCACCACGTACGCGAGGCGGGGTGCCGCGTCGCGCAGCACCTGACGCCAGCGGCCCACGTCCCAGCTGCCGAGCCCCTCGGACATCGCGACGGGCACGAGCCGGGCCCCCGCCTCCCGCATCAGCTGGAGGATGTTGGCGTACGACGGGGACTCGACGGCGATGCGCTCACCGCGACCCGCGAACAGGTGACAGATCGCGTCGATGGCCCCCATGGCACCGGTCGTGACCATGATCTGCTCGGGCATCGTGGGGATGCCGCGCGCGGTGTAGCGGTCGGCGAGCATCTGCCGCAGCGCGGGCAGCCCCGCCGGGTAGTCGCCGTGCGTGTGGGCGTAGGGGGGCAGTTCCTCAAGGGCGCCCTGGACGCCGCGGGTGAGCCAGGGCTCGGGCGCGGGCAGCGCGGCGCAGCCGAGGTCGATCATCGAACCGAGCGCCTCGGGGGGCAGCGGTTCGAGTCCTCGGGCGGGCAGCGGGTTCCCGGCCGGTACGGCGGTCCAGCTGCCGGCCCCCCGCCGCGACTCCAGGAATCCCTCGGCGCGGAGCGCCTCGTACGCCGCGGCCACCGTCGTACGGCTGACCGTCAGGGCGAGGGCGAGTTCCCGCTCGGCGGGCAGCCGGGCGGCGACGGGGACCCGGCCCTCCAGGACGAGCAGCCGGATCCCGTCGGCCAGGGCGCGGTAGGCGGGCGGCTTCCGCGTCCCGGGTCCGGCGGGCCGCGGCTGCTGCGCCTGGAGCTGCCGGGCGAGCTGAGCCGGTCCTACCGCCGAAGTCCACTGGGCCATCGAAATCAGTCCACCTTCCTCGAATTGGCCATGGTTGGCACCCGTTCCACCGCCACAGAGTGTCATGAGCCAGTCCACTACCACCACCCTGGGGGAAGAACCTTGTCCATCGCCTCCGGCCTCCACGGCCGGCACCTCACCCGTCGGCTCGTCCAGCTCTACGTGGGGCTGACGCTGTACGGGGTCAGCTCGGCGCTGCTGGTCCGCGGCGGTCTCGGTCTGGAGCCCTGGGGCGTGCTCCACCAGGGCCTCGCCGAGAAGACGGGCCTGACCATCGGTGTGGTGTCGATCGTCGTCGGGGCCGTGGTGCTGCTGCTGTGGATCCCGATCCGGCAGCGGCCGGGGCTCGGCACGGTGTCCAACGTGTTCGCGATCGGCCTGGCGATGGACGGCACCCTGGCGCTCGTTCCGGACGTCCACGGCCTGGCGGGGCGGATCCCGCTTCTCGTGGCGGGCATCGTCCTCAACGGGGTGGCGACCGGCCTGTACATCGCGGCGCGGTTCGGCCCCGGCCCGCGCGACGGCCTGATGACGGGTCTGCACCGGCTCACCGGCCGCTCGATCCGGCTGGTGCGGACGGCGATCGAGGTGGCGGTGGTCGCCACCGGCTTCCTGCTCGGCGGCTCGGTCGGTGTCGGCACGGTGCTGTACGCGCTGGCCATCGGACCCCTCGCCCAGTTCTTCCTCCGCTGGTTCGCCGTTCCCGAGCCGGACTCCGGAAGCACCTCGGTCGCCCCCGCGACACCGGAAGGCGCCATACTGCGGCGGTGACTCGCGTACGCCACCCCTACCTCGACCATCCCGCGCCCCTCCCGTTCGCCCACCGCGGCGGAACGGCGAACGGCCTGGAGAACACCGCGGCCGCCTTCCGCCGGGCCGCCGCCGCGGGCTACCGCTACTTCGAGACCGATGTGCACACGACGTCGGACGGGGCTCTCGTCGCCTTCCACGACGCCACCCTCGACCGCGTCACGGACGCCTCGGGCCGGATCGGCGACCTGCCGTGGGCGGCGGTGCGGGAGGCCCGTGTGGCGGGCAAGGAACCGCTGCCGCTCTTCGCCGACCTCCTGGACGAGTTCCCGGAGGCCCGCTGGAACGTGGATCTCAAGGCCGAGTCGGCGCTGTATCCGCTGGTGAACCTGATCCGCAAGAAGCGGGCCTGGGACCGGGTCTGCGTCGGCTCGTTCACCGAGGCCCGGGTCGCGCGGGCCCAGCAGATGGCCGGCTCCAGGCTGGCCACCTCGTTCGGGGTGCGCGGGGTGATCGGGCTGCGGCTGCGCTCGTTCGGCATACCGGCGGCGGTACGGGCCGGGGCGATCGCCGCGCAGGTCCCCGAGCGGCAGGGCGGCATCCCGGTGGTGGACCGCCGCTTCGTCCGGGAGGCGCACGCGCGCGGACTCCAGGTCCATGTGTGGACGGTGAACGATCCGGCGCGGATGAACACTCTCCTCGACCTCGGGGTCGATGGCATCATGACCGATCAACTGGAGACGCTGCGCTCGGTGCTGACCGAGCGGGGCGTGTGGGCCTGAGCGCGCGTCCCGGTGGCTCCGGACCCGGATCACCGGGCCCGGTCACGGGGACGAACGAGGGGGCGCGGCCTTGACCGCTGGAACCACCGAACCGGAGGAGTACGCCTCCGATCCCGCCGAACGCAAGCGGGAACAGCGGGGCTGGTACTTCTACGACTTCGCGTGCTCGGTCTACTCGACGAGCGTGCTCACCGTGTTCCTCGGCCCGTACCTGACCTCGGTCGCCCGGGCGGCGGCCGACGCGGAGGGCTATGTGCACCCGCTCGGGATACCCGTGCGGGCCGGCTCGCTCTTCGCGTACGCCGTGTCGGCCTCGATCGTGGTCGCGGTCCTGCTGATGCCGCTGGTCGGCGCGATCGCGGACCGTACGGGCCGGAAGAAGCCGCTGCTCGCGGCCGCGGCCTACGTGGGCGCGACGGCCACGGCGGGCATGTTCTTCCTGGCGGGCGACCGGTATCTGCTGGGCACGTTCCTGCTGATCGTGGCGAACGCCTCGATCTCGGTCTCGATGGTGCTCTACAACGCCTATCTGCCGCAGATCGCGGAGCCGGACGAGCGGGACGCGGTCTCCTCGCGCGGCTGGGCCTTCGGCTACACGTCCGGCGCGCTGGTCCTCGTACTGAATCTGATCCTCTACTCGGGCCACGACTCCTTCGGCCTCACCGAGGGCGAGGCGGTCCGGATCTGTCTGGCCTCGGCCGGTGTCTGGTGGGGCGCCTTCACCGTCGTACCGCTGCGACGGCTGCGGGACCGCCAGGTCGGCCCGGAGGGGCGGGAGGGAGCCGGCGGGGGGACGGTCGGCAGCGGCTGGCGGCAGCTGCGGGCGACCCTCAAGGACATGCGCAGGCATCCGCTGACGCTCTCCTTCCTGCTCGCCTACCTGGTGTACAACGACGGCGTGCAGACGGTGATCTCCCAGGCCTCGGTGTTCGGTTCGGAGGAACTGGGCCTCGACCAGACCACGCTCATCACGGCGGTCCTGCTGGTCCAGGTGCTCGCGGTGGCGGGCGCGCTCGGGATGGGGCGACTCGCCCGGTCCTACGGCGCCAAGCGGACGATTCTGGGATCGCTCGCGGTCTGGACGCTGATCCTGGTGGCGGGCTATCTCCTGCCGCCCGACGCGCCCGTGTTCTTCTTCTGTCTCGCGGCCGCGATCGGCCTGGTACTGGGCGGAAGCCAGGCTCTGTCGCGCTCGCTGTTCTCGCATCTGGTGCCGCGCGGCAAGGAGGCGGAGTACTTCTCGGCGTACGAGATGAGCGACCGGGGGCTCAGTTGGCTGGGTCCACTCGTGTTCGGTCTCGCGTATCAGCTGACCGGGAGCTACCGGGATGCCATCATCTCCCTGGTGATCTTCTTCGTGGTCGGCTTCGTCCTGCTCGCCCGGGTGCCGGTACGGCGCGCGGTGGAGGCCGCCGGGAACCCGATACCCGACCGTATTTAGACGTGGCAGTGAAAGGGCGGTAGTGTACGCGTTTGGCCTGCCAGGCGGACCGTTACTGCGTGCTGCTTTGGTGAAGACACCGGGTCACATCTGCCGTCAGATGTGACAAAACGGGCACTGGTGGGTACAACAAGGGGCGGCACGACGGGCGACGCATGACCCGGCACGGGAATCTTTACCGCCGACCGGACGTTGACCGGATAACGACGACAGCGACACCTGTCCTGTGGGCGACAAGCCCGGGAGGCACGATTCATGAGTGAGCGAGCTCTTCGCGGCACGCGCCTCGTGGTGACGAGCTACGAGACCGACCGCGGCATCGATCTGGCCCCGCGCCAGGCCGTGGAGTACGCATGCGAGAAGGGCCATCGTTTTGAGATGCCCTTCTCGGTGGAAGCGGAAATTCCGCCGGAGTGGGAGTGCAAGGTCTGCGGAATCCAGGCACTCCTGGTGGACGGGGACGGACCTGAGGAGAAGAAGGGCAAGCCTGCGCGTACGCACTGGGACATGCTCATGGAGCGACGCACCCGCGAGGAGTTGGAGGAGGTCCTCGCCGAGAGGCTGGCCGTCCTGCGCTCCGGCGCCATGAACATCGCCGTGCATCCGCGCGACAGCCGCAAGTCCGCCTAGCGGACGCACCGGTAGTACAACGCCGCGGGGCCCGGTACACGAACTGTGTACCGGGCCCCGCGGCGTTTCCGTTGCCCCGCTCCTCCGTCACGACGGAGGAGCGGGGCCACAGTGGGAACATCAGGACGTCAGGGGCGGGCGGGGCTCGTCGGCCCGACGCGGGCCCTGAGCGGCTTCCTCACGGATGACCTCACCCTGCACGACCTTGCCGTCGGGGCGGTGGATACGAGCCTGCTGAAAGGCGTCCTGGAGGCTGCCGGGAGGCGCGGCGGCCATCCGGCGCTCGGCGGCCCTGTCCGCGTACCGCCCGAGGAGCGAGCGGACCGGCGGGATCAGCAGGAGCAGACCGAGAACGTCCGAGACCAGGCCCGGGATCATCAGCAGCAGACCGCCGAGCATCAGGAAGCCGTTGCGGTCCTCCGCGCCGGTCCGCTCGGGCGCCGACGGCGCGGTACCCGCCTGTGCGGCGGCCTGGGCCTGCTGGAAGGTCGAGCTGAGATTGCGGAAGGCACGGCGGCCCGCCCGCTTGACGACGGCGGCACCGAGCACGATGCCGCCGACGAGCAGGGCGAAGACGGTCAGCCCGCCCGCAGCGTCCGCCACCACCGTGAGAAGCCAGATCTCCAGGACCAGCCAGGCGGCGACGGCGAGTGGAAGGAGGTTGCGCGCGCGTGAGCGCTTCGGGGCGAGGGGAGGCGTTGCGCCGGTCGTCATGGTCCCCAGTGTGCCTGGCGCCCCGCCGGAACGTCGTAAAGGAACGATCAGCACCGGACGCCCCGGCAGGGGATCAGGAGGCCTTGCGTCCGAGCATCCTGCCGACCTTCTCCGCCCGCGCCGACAGGCCCCAGCCGGTGACCCGCCAGAGCGCCTCGACCACGATGTTCCGGCTCATCTTCGAGTCGCCGATCTCGCGCTCCACGAAGGTGATCGGGACCTCGACGACATGGAAGCCGGCGGCGACGGCGCGGCGGGCCAGGTCGACCTGGAAGCAGTAGCCGGCCGAGGCCACGTCCTCCAGGCCCAGGCCCTCCAGGGTCTCCTTGCGGAAGGCCCGGTAGCCGCCGGTGACGTCGCGGATCGGCACGTCGAGCATCACGCGCGAGTAGAGGCTGCCGCCCCGGGAGATGAACTCGCGGGACTTCGGCCAGTTCACGATGCGGCCGCCCGGCACCCAGCGGGAGCCGAGGACGAGGTCCGCGCCCTTGAGGGCGGTGAGCAGCCGCGGGAGCTCCTCGGGCTGATGGGAGCCGTCGGCGTCCATCTCGACGAGGACGCCGTACCCGTGCTCGATGCCCCACCGGAAGCCGGCGAGGTAGGCGGCGCCGAGCCCCTCCTTGCCCTTGCGGTGGAGGACGTGCACATGGTCGTCGTCGGACGCGATCTCGTCCGCGAACTTGCCCGTACCGTCAGGGCTGTTGTCGTCGGCGACGAGGATGTGCGCCTCGGGTACGGCTTCCCGGACCCGCGCGACGATCGGCTTGATGTTCTCCGCCTCGTTGTAGGTCGGAATGATCACCAAGGCCTTGCCGAGCGGGCCGTAACGCCTCTGGCCACCGTCGTTCACTACTGCCCCTTCGGATACATACACAGGCCCCCACCATAGCGAGGTCCCCGGAGTGCTCCGGCGCGGCGGGTCTTCTGTGAGGGTCGGGGCGGCGGTCGACGCAGTCCGGACCCGCGGGCGAGGCGGCGGCCGGCGGGGCCGTACACGCGTGTGACGTGCGGTGCGGGGCCCGTCGTCCTTCGGTCCGACCCGGGATCCACTGGCGGCGGATCGACCGAAAGCCGTTGTCTACTGAACGTCCGGGCCCCACCCGGGTCGCACCTTCCGCCGGAGAAACCTTCCCTCGCGGCCGAGGCGCGGGCGGCGTTCGGCGAATGCGTGGAGATGCTGTCCGGTCGGACGTCCTGTGGTGGACGCGGAGAACCTACCCGCCCCCGACGGTCGACTGTCAACACCCGCTTGACCTGCGGAGACTCCCCAAAAGGCCAGGCCGGAGGGGAAGATCCGCAGGTCGGGGACAAGCGTACGGAAGGGGTGTCCCGGGTGGGACATATCCCTACATCACTCGTTCGGCCGTACGAACACCGGCTGTCCGTACACGACCGTCCGCAGACAGACGGGGAGATCGACTCCGGGGGACAGATCGGGCAGACCGGGCGTTCCGGAGCGCGGGTCGGTGGACCAGCGGGCCACCCGGTCGTCGGGGGCCTGGACGACGAGTTCCTCGGTGCGCCAGACCGCGTAGTCGGCCGGTGCGCCCGGCACGAGCGTCCCCGCGTCGTCCCTGCCCACGGCCCGCCAGCCGCCCCGGGTGTGGGCGGTGAAGGCGGCCCGGGCGGAGATCCGGTGCTCGGGGGTGCGGTGGAACGCGGCGGCCCGGACGGTGCCCCAGGGGTCGAGCGGGGTCACCGGGCTGTCCGAGCCGAAGGCCAGCGGCACACCGGCACGCAGCAGCGCCGCGTACGGGTTGAGGGTGCGGGCCCGCTCGGCGCCGAGCCGGTCGGCGTACATGCCCTCCTCACCGCCCCAGAGAGCGTCGAAGGCGGGCTGGACGGAGGCGGTGAGGCCGAGCTCGGCGAAGGCGGCGACGGTCTCGGGGGTGAGCATCTCGACATGCTCGACGCGGTGCCGGGCGGCCCGGATCCTCGCCAGGCCGAGCTTCTCGGCGGCCGCCCTGACCCCCTCGACGACGGCGGTCACGGCGGCGTCCCCGATGGCGTGGAAGCCGGCCTGGAGGCCCGCCTCGGTACAGGCCACGACATGCAGGGCGATGGTGGCCGCGTCCAGGTGGGCGGCCCCCGTGTGGCCTGCGTCGGCGTGGTCGGCGTACGGCTCGTGCAGGCAGGCCGTGTGGGAGCCGAGGGAGCCGTCGGCGAACAGGTCGCCGGCCGCGCCCAGGGCGCCGAGGGCACGGGCCCGCTCGACGTCGAGGTCCGCCCAGTAGCCGACGACCCGGGGACCGGCCTCGTCGCGGGCCAGGTCCAGGAGGCCGGTGAAGTCGTCCTCGGAGGAGATGCGGGGGCCGCCGCACTCGTGCAGGGTGCCGATGCCGAGGGAGGCGGCCCGGCTCCGGGCCGCGCGCTGCGCCTCGGTGCGCTGGCGCGCGGAGACGGCACCGAAGGCGGCGGCCCGCACGGCGTGGTGGGCGTCGCCGGTGAGCGGCCGCTGTCCGTCGTGGAAGCCGTCCAGGTCGCGAACGCCGGGGACGAGATCCAGGAGGGCGGTGGTGACGACGGCCGAGTGGACGTCGATACGGGTGAGGTAGAGCGGGCGGCCGCCGGTGAGCCCGTCGAGTTCGGCTCGGGTGAGCGGCCGGCGCTCGGGCCAGCGGGAGGCGTCCCAGCCGTGTCCGATGAGGATGCGGTCCTCGGGGCGCGCGGCGGCGTGGGCGCGGATCAGCTCCGCCGCCTCGGCGAGCGAGGCGGCGGCGGACAGGTCGAGCCCGGTGAGGGCGAAGCCGGTGGCGGTGGTGTGGACATGCGCGTCGACGAACGCCGGGGTGACGAGCGCGCCCTCCAGGTCGACCACCTCGTCCACGCCGGTGGCGAAGGCGTCGGCCGCGCCCTCCGAGCCCACCCAGGCGACGTGCCCGCGCTCCACCACCATGGCGGTGGCGAAGGGGTCGGCGGGGCTGTGGACTTCTCCACCGCGCAGCAGGACGGTGCGGTGTTCGGCGGGAGACGCAGGGGGCATGGACTCACTCATGCGACCAGGCTAGGACCTGCCGGGAGCCGGTTTGTCCGGCAGGTCCCCCTTGAGGCCCCGACGCGCACGCGGTACTGCCCGCGGACGCGTCGGTCGTAGGGGCACACGCGTCGGTCGTATGGGCACACGCGTCGGTCGCACGGCCCCACTCGGGCGGCGTACGGCCCCCCACGCGCGCCGTGCGGCCCCCCACGCGCGTGGGGGGCCCACGACGGTGTCGTACGGCACCACGCGCGCGCGGCCGTCCCGGTCAGATGCGCGGCGGCCGCGCCTCGTACGGGGTGGAGAGGACGACGGTGGTGCGGCTGGAGACGCCGGCCTGGGAGCGGATGCGGCTGAGCAGGTGCTCCAGCTCCAGCGGGGTGGCGACCCGGACCTTGAGGATGTAGTTCTCGTCACCGGCGACGCTGTGGCAGGCCTCGATCTCCGGGATGTCGGCGAGCCGGTCGGGGGTGTCGTCGGGGGCGCTGGGGTCGAAGGGTTTGACCGAGATGAAGGCGGTCAGCGGCAGGCCCACGGCCTCCGGGTCCACGACGGCCGCATAGCCGCGGATGACTCCGCGCTGCTCCAGACGACGGACGCGCTGATGCACCGCCGACGTGGACAGGCCCGTGGCCTTGCCCAGGTCGGTGTAGCTCATGCGCCCGTCCTTGACGAGCAACTCGACGATCTGACGATCCAGCTCCTCCATGCGGTGACCCTATTGCTCCGGGAGGGGAGCGGCACGGCTGGGGTCGACCACAATCGGGCGGTATGGGTCATCACGGGGCACCTGCGGCGGGCATGTGACGAACGCCACAGGTTTGCGTCCGGCCTGGGGTACTGCCACACGATTATGCGGACGGCCGCATGGGAAGTGCTTGCTGTGGTCGAGGCCGTACAGATCCGGCCGACCCACCCGAGGGGGAGATTCTCCATGCAGGAGCCTGTTGATTCGGTCGAGACGTCCGAAGAGCTCGACGCGTACGACACCTTTGAGATGTTCCGGGTCATCTGCCCGGAGTGCGTGCAGCCGATCGCGCTGCTCGCGGACGAGGACGCGCTGCCGGAGCACGCGCTCTGCCCGACGCCGTGGAACCCCTTCGTCCTGACGGTCTGCCCGGGTACGGGCCTGTCGGCGACCGAGGCCCGCCCGGCCGACGACACCCTGGAGGTCCAGGAGCAGGACACCGCCCTGCTCCTGACGCTCCCCCAGGGTCTCGACTGGCGCACGCAGCCGTTCTCGCACGTCGGCGGACCGGGCTCGCGCCCGATCCGGGTGCCGCAGATGCGGCGCGCGGCCTAGGCCCCGTCCGGACGGGGCCTCCGGGCCCCTCCGCTCACCAGTAGCTTCCCCGCACCATCGCCGCCAGGCTGGCGTGGTGCAGGATCAGGCCGTCGGGGTCCGCGGGTACCTCGACCTCGCCGAAGTGGGCCTGCCGGTACGCGATCCTGAGCATCACGATCGCGTGCCGCAGCGCCGCGTAGAGGGTGTGGAACTCCATGTCGCGCGGGGTGTGTCCGGTCAGGTCCGCGTAGCGCCGTTCGACCGCGTCGCGCCGCAGGAAACCGGGCAGCCCCGGCCGGCCGAAGCCGACGGTCAGGTCCTGGAAGAAGCGGTGCAGGTAGACCGCCCAGCCGAGGTCGACCTCACGCGGGACACAGGCCGCCATCTCCCAGTCGAGGACGGCGGCGGGGACGAATCCGTCGTAGACGATGTTCCCGATGCGCGCGTCGCCCCAGCCGAGGACGGCCGGTCCCTCGTCGGCCGGCCAGTGCGCCTCCAGCCAGTCGAAGGCCGATTCGATGAGCGGCGAGGGCGCGAGCCCGTCCACCACCCAGGCGTAGTAGGCGCGTTGGGCGTCGACATGACGACGCAGCGGTGTTCCCGGGCCGTCCGGCAGCAGGAACTCGGCCTCCTTCACCGGGAACTGGTCGTGCAGCCGCGCGACGACGGAGACGGACTCGGCCTCCAGCAGGGCGCGTTCGTCGTCGGTGGCCGCGTGCAGCCAGTTCCCCTCGTACGTGTAGGGCATGACGTCCGGCGGGACCCGGCCCTCGGCGCGGGCCATCACGAAGAAGGGCGCGCCGAGCGGCTCGGGGTCCTCTTCGAGCCACAGCACGCGCGGTACGGGGATGTCGGTGTGTTCGCCGACCAGCCGCATGACCCGGTGCTGGCGTGCCATGTCGTACACGGGGAACACGGCGTACGCCGCGGGGTCGGCGGCCAGCCGCAGGGCGCAGCCGCGTACCGGGGCGTCCGGGTGGTCGAGGTCGAAGAGCAGGGTCTCGCTGGACATGCCGTTGGACCCGGGCACGGCGAGCCCGGTGACCCGGGCGCCGGGCAGACGCCGGTCCAGCCAGGCGGTGAGCCGGCGCCCGAGCTCCTCGGGGTCGCGGGTGGTGGTGCGGGGGCGGGGCGCAGAGGTCACGGGGAGCTCCTCGGAGGGCCGTTGACGTGAGAGGGGTTCGGCACAAGGGGCCGCTGACTCGGGAGGACCGGCACGACGGGCCGTCGACCCGGGAAGACCGACGCACCGGGCCGTCGGCCGGGAAGACCGGCACGAGGGCTGTGGACTCGGGAAGACCGGAGCGACGGGCCGCTGAGGAAGCGCGTCGGCGGTCCGCCCGACACGGGGGCGAAAATTCCTCCGTCCGCGCGTCGAGCGGCCCGACGAGCACGTTCGCGTCCGCGCCGTCGAGCGGCCCGCCGAAGGTTGCTCAGCGGGCCGTCGACGTGTGGTCGGCGAAGCCGCTGGGGTCGTGGCGGCCGAACGAGCCGTGCTCGAAGATGCCGTAGCCGGTGTGGCCGTCGAGGGTGAAGCGGGCGGCGTGGTCGGTCACGCCGTACGCCGCCATGGGGTGGGCGGCCGGATCCGTGAGGTCGTAGACGCGCCGGTCGGTCCAGCCGCGGCCCTGCCAGGTGCCGTGCTGCCAGTCGGTGGCGGGCGGATAGCCGGCGCCGACGGCGAGCGGGGAGGAGGCGAGGATGTCGACGCCGATCTCCAGGGGCTTCCCGGTCGGGTCGGTGAGGTGGACGGTGGCCCGTTCCGGGTGGCGGGTGCCCGTGCGGTACGTGATCTCGGTGCGGGGCCAGCCGAGTTGGGTGTCACGCTGGCCGTTCCGTACGAGCAGGGCCTCGTTGAGGGTGCGATAGCCGTCGGCGTCCTCCTGGGCGATGACCATGAGGAAGCGGTCCTCGAAACGCATCGGGATCCAGAGCCAGTGGAAGCCCTCGGGGCGGAACTCGGCGCCGCGGCCGGGCTCCTCACCGGGGATCGGACGGACTCCCCAGCTGCGGTCGCGGGTGCCGGTCCACTCCCCCGTCGTGACCGCGAACTCCTCGCCACCCGCCCTGATCGTGCCCGCACAGTGGCCGGCCTGGACGAAGCGACGGCCCTCCAGGGTGAGGCGGCCGCCGTGCCGCTGGGTGTGGTGGGGTTCCCAGACGGCGGGGAAGTCGCCGGTCCAGCTCAGGTCGCACGAGAGGCCCCCTGGGTCGTTCGGATCGGTCTCGCAGCGCAGCGAGAGGCGCTTGAGGGGCTCGTCGACGGTGATGGTGAACGGGCCGACGGAGAGGTTCGTCCGGTCGTCGCCGAGCGCGTCGGAGGCCCGGACGGCGTGCAGCCGGTCGCCGACGCGGAGAGTGGCGTAGGCGTCGATGACCCCGGTGTTCGGGTAGACCCCGAGACCGGCGATGAGCAGGGCGCGGCCGGTGTGGTCGAAGACGTGGAATATGCACCGGTCGTACGCGTTGCGGTCGCCGCTGACGTGGTGCTTCATCGAGAGCGGGGCCTGGTGCACGGGATATTCGTCGAGAGCGACGGGCCGGTCGTCGACCTGCCGGTGCACGGACATGGCTGACCTCCTGGTCGGCGAACGCGTGTCTTCCGCGAGGGAAACTGACGGTACGTCAGGTTCGTGCTGGGGGGCCAGAGTCGTGCACCGGGTACCGGACGAACTGCCGCTCGAATCCCCTCGGCGGTGACCACGGCCGCCGGGACGCGTTGGTCCGGGCATGACCACGCTGTACACGACCCCCAGCGGAATCGGTCGGCACCGACAGGCCGAGCCGCGCCTTGAAGAATCGGTTCCTCACCCGCCGTCGGCGCCCGCACCGGCAGCCACTCCGACACATCCCCCTGCGCCGGTCCCGGTCCCCGTACCGGCGCAGGCACCGGCATCGGCGGCGACCCACCTCCCCGCCGACCCGCCCATCTACAAGGCCGTGCTCTCGCTCTGGGCGAGCCAGGGACGCACCCTCCCGGGCCACCGCGACCAGGAGTGGGCGCGGCTCGCCTCGGGCCCCGTCTGGGCGGACCGCACGGTACGAGTCAGCGGGACTCTGGTCCGGCCGGGCGACGGACGGTGACCACCCGGCGGCTCTGACGGGAACGGACGCGGACACGCGGTACGGCCGGACGGGTCCGGCCTGCCCGGCGTGCGGGTCCGCCCTGCCCGGCGTGCGAACCGGCCCCGCCAGGCGCGAGAGCCCTGCCCGCGCCCAGCGCGCTGACCGGCCTGCCCGGCGCGCGCCACCTGCCGGCCCGGCGTGCTGAACCGGCCTGCCTAGCGCGCCACGCGGTAGCGGAGGTACACGACCCTGGGGCCGAACGTGCGGGTCTCGACGAGTTCGAGCTCCACCTGGCGCTCGTTCCGGGCGAAGAACGGAATGCCACCACCGACCAGCACCGGGTAGACCATGATCTGGTACTCGTCGATCAGGCCCAGCTCGGCCGCCTCGGCCGCGAGCGTCGCGCCGCCGATCGCGATGGCGCCCTCTCCCGGCTCGGCGCGCAACCGTTCGATCTCCTCCGCCAACCCACCGGAGGCCAGGCGGGCATGGCCCCGCACCTCCGACAGCGTGCGGGAGAAGACCACCTTCGGAAGCGGATTCCAGAGCTCGATCCACTCGCGGCCGGCGTCGTCGAGCGACGGATCCTGGTCGGCGGTCTCCCAGTACAGCATCGTCTCGTACAGCCGTCGCCCCAGCAGATGGACGCCGACGCCCCGGATCTCGTCGATCCAGAAGCGGAAGACCTCGTCTTCGGGGGCCGTCCAGTCGAAGCCGCCGTCCGGCCCGACGATGTAACCGTCGAGCGAGACGCCCATCGAGTACGTCACGCTGCGCATCAGAAGTCCTCCTCGGGAACGGGAGCCCCGCGCGGAGATCCTCGCGAGGGCGGGTCCGGCTGCCCTGCTACCTTCCACCCTTCAGCAGCGCCCGGCTGATCACCACACGCTGGATCTGGTTCGTGCCCTCGACGATCTGGAGCATCTTCGCCTCCCGCAGATACCGCTCCACGGGGAAGTCCGCCGTGTACCCGTACCCACCGAGCACCTGCACCGCGTCCGTCGTGATCCGCATGGCGGCGTCCGAGCAGAACAGCTTGGCCATCGCCGCGCAGCGGCCGAAGGGCCGCCCCTCGTCCCGGAGCCGTGCCGCCTCCAGATAGAGCGCCCGTCCCGCCTCCACCTGGGTCGCCATGTCGGCGAGGAGGAAGCGGAGCCCCTGGAAGTCGGCGATCGGCCTGCCGAACTGGCGGCGTTCCCCGGCGTACGCGACGGCCACGTCGAGGGCCGCCTGACTGAGCCCGACCGCGCAGGCGGCGATGCCCAGCCGCCCCGAGTCCAGGGCGTCGAGCGCGATGGCGAAGCCCTGGCCCTCCGCGCCGAGGCGCCGCGCGTCGGGGACCCGTACCCCGTCGAAGTGGAGCTGCGCCGTGGGCGAGCCCTTCATGCCCATCTTCCGTTCGGGCGGGGCCGCGCTCAGCCCCGGGGCGTCCCCCGGCACCAGGAAGGCGGTGATGCCCCGCGCCCCCTCCTCCCCGGTCCGGGCCATGACCGTGCAGAAGTCGGCGATCCCGCCGTGGGTGATCCATGCCTTGGTGCCGTCGATCACCCAGTCGCCGCCGACGCCGTCCCGGACGGCCCGGGTACGGAGCGCCGCCGCGTCCGATCCGGCGGAGGGCTCGGAGAGGCAGTAGGCGCCGAGAAGGCCACCGCCCAGCATCGCGGGCAGATGGGCGGCACGCTGCTCGTCGGTTCCGTAGCGGGCGAGCGCGTGACAGGAGAGGCTGTGGACGCTGACGCCGAGCCCGACGGTGAGCCGGGCGGCGGCCAGCTCCTCCAGGACCTGGAGGTAGACCTCGTACGGCTGCCCGCCCCCGCCGTGTTCGGTGTCGTAGGGCAGTCCGAGCAGCCCGGAGCGGGACAGCAGGGTGAACAGCTCACGGGGGAAGTGTCCCGCGTCCTCCTCCTCGGCGGCGCGCGGGGTGATCTCCCGCCGGGCGATGTCCCGCGTCAGGGCGAGCAGCTCGCGGGCCTCGTCGGTGGGCAGCCGGCGCTCGACGCCGTCCGGGGTGCTGTCGGCCATGGCCGGGCGCTCCTCCCTGCCGGGCGCGGGCACGGGCGTGCGGGGCGCGCGGGGTCGCGGGGAGTATGCCCGTTCGAGGCATCGGGATCACCCGGCGACCGGGGGATCACACGGACGCCGAGGTACGGCCGCGACCGCGTGCGGCGACACCGGGGAGGCCGACGGGTCCGTGCCTCGCGCTGCGCAGTCGAGGGCCGGTCGGGGAGGCAGCGGTGACGGACCCCTCCTGTGCCGGAGACCACGTTCCCGCTCGCGTCGTGCCGCCGGGCGCGGAGCCGGCCGGGACCGGCGCTGGATCCCCTGTCAGGTGATGTCGGAAACCGGGCCTTCGAGATCGAAGATCGGGGTTCTTCCCTCATCGCCCGTCGCCGAGATCGACAACAGCCATTCCCCGTAGGGGAAGTCACTGAAGATTTCCAGGATCCGCCCTGCGCGGGTCACCACGTACAGGTCCTGTTGGAATCGAACGCCTTGGACGCCGACGTCGACCACTTCATCACCCACAAGATCCTCCAGGCCGTGGAAGGACGACCCTTCTCTCGTCAGACCCGGTGACATGGTGATCTGGCCGCTCTGAGTCACCCGCCAGCTGGTGTTGATGCGCAGTCGCCAGCGATCCCCTTGGAGGCAGACGCCGTCGGTATCCGCTTCCACCGTGGTCACCGCGAGCGGAAGAAACCCTCGGATCTCCTCCAGCACCGACTCCATCACGGCCTCAGTTCGACATGTGTACGCTCGCGGACGTACTGCTTCGGATTGACGCCGCGGGGCGGCTGAACAGGCTTTCCGGTGAAGGGGCTCACAGGTGCGTCCGAGCCGTTCGTGAACGACGCCCGAAGGCCGGCGTTCCCATTGGCGGAGGGCTGCATGATCCGCACCCTGCTACCGTCCGGCAGCTCGTACCCGACACCTGCCGAACGAGTCGGGAACGTACTGAACCCGGGCTCTCCGGAATTGACGGCGGACTGCAAACCGGATTCCAATCTCGACGCGCTGGTGGGTACGACGGTTCCGTTCGAGCCCACGACGAAGTCGCAGTTGTGCACCAGGACCGGCGTGGTTCCGGCGAGCACATAGTACGTGTGCAGGTCATCGACCGTGAGGTTGTGGACCCGCTGGTACTGGAGCCACGCCCGCACGACGCCCACCTGGGTGGAGGAGCCGTTTCCGGTCCGCAGCAGCATTCCGGGGACGATCTCCTTGGCGTACACCCATTTGCCCAGTCCGGGCGCCCAGAACGGGTGCTCGTCCGTCGCGACGACCTTGCCGGCATGTCCGTCGGGGTCGGTGACGGTGATCTCGACCAGGTTCTTGCGGCCCTCACCGGTGACGAGCGCGGTGACCGTGCGCGGGCCGGTTTCCCCGGTCACCGGGTCGGTGGCGGTGACCGCGTCGCCGATCCGCACCTGGCCTATGGCCTTGTGGCTGCCGTCGGCCATCACGACCCCGGTGTCCGGGGTGAAGCTGTTGCCGGTGCCGCAGCTCCCCGCCCCGTTGTCGGCGGCCTTGGGGGCCGATCCGCTGTCGGCCGGTTTCGGTGCGGGAGGGCTGTCCGCCGCCTTCGGTACGGGTGCGGTCTCGGCCGCCTTGGGCGGACTCCCCTCGCCCACCCGCCCGTTGACCGACCGGCACGCTGTCCGTCAGGTCGTCGGGACGGCCGTGGGGCCGCACGTGCTCACGCCAGGCCGAGCGCCTGCAGCGCGCGGTGCTGACCGGGTGCCGGCCTGGCAGGCCAATAGAGGTAGCAGACACCGCCCGTACCACTTCTGACCTTGCCGTTCGCGTCGTAGCGCTTGGTGCGGAGCAAGATGTTCTCCAAATGGGAGGGGCGCCTCTTACCACGCAACGCCCTCTCGCACAAACATGCAGGTCAGAGGCGCGCGGCAAGTGCGGAAAGTCAAGCGCGAACGTGCTGGTGCTGACCTGGTGCTGACTTCCGCTGGCGTCCGTTCCGGTCCATTCGGGTGCATCGTGCTGGATCGGTGCTGGCTCTGCGCCGCTCGCCGTGCGACAGCCCTCCACACGCTTGGTACGACCTTCCTCAATACCGTCGTCCTCGCGAGCAGCTGAAGTAGGCGCAGAGGAATTGTTTGCGAGTGAGCCAATGCGGGACGTCAAGACACTTGCCGTCCATCTCGGGAAGCCGGTCTCTTGGATGCACTACAACCACCACAACGAGAGTCCAAACTTCCACCAGCAGCGGCAATTCTCTCCGGCGGAGATTTGGCAACGGCTGGTTGGTTGGGACTGCTGGCGGGGTGGTGCAGGTACTGCGGGGCAGGGTCCGCCGGTTGCGGCGGCCCTGCCCTTGGTGTGTGTCAGCCGATGGCGCGCAGGGCGGTCCACCCGCCTTCGCCGGCGATGAAGGAGGCACCGTGCGCGCTGGGGCCGCCGGGGTAGAAGTAGAGTTTTCCGTCGCTCTTGATTGCCCAGAGGTCGGGGATGGCGTCGCCGTTGGCGTCGGGGGTTCCGACGATCATGGGTATGGAGGCTGCTGTCCAGCCGCCGGTTCCGTAGACCTCGTCCTTGCCGGTCTTGGAGCTGGTGTCGGTGGCCAGCGAGTTGAGGTCGACGCCGCCGGTGGCGGGTTTGCCGTGGCGCAGCAGCAGGCCGCGTCCGGTTTCCTCGGTGCGGAAGAGGAGGTCGGGTACGTTGTCCCCGCTGATGTCGGCGACGCTCACGATGTCGCGGGTGGCAGCCCACGATGTGCTGGTGAGCAGCCGGGCTTCGCTGAAGGCGGCTCCGGTGTAGCCGGTGAAGGCCCATAGCTGCTGGCCGGTGGTGGCGAACATGTCGGGGAGGCCGTCTCCGGTGATGTCGCCGGTGGCTGTGATCTGGCTGAGTGTGGTGGGTGCGGGTGCGTTGGCGGGGAGCAGGATTTCGCGGCGTTTGTTGATGTTGACGGCTCCGTAGCCGTCGCCGGGGTAGACCCACAGCCTGTCGCCGACACGGGCGATGAGGTCTTGCAGGCCGTCGCCGCCGTAGAAGTCGCCGTTGTGGGTGATCAGTGCGCCGGTGAAGTGGCCGGAGAGCGGGGCGGTGAACATCTCTTCC
Source organism: Streptomyces aureus (assembly GCF_001418135.1). Taxonomy (GTDB): domain Bacteria; phylum Actinomycetota; class Actinomycetes; order Streptomycetales; family Streptomycetaceae; genus Streptomyces; species Streptomyces aureus_A. The sequence continues at coordinate 941 of NZ_LIPQ01000229.1, read as the reverse complement.
GTGTCTCCGCCGTTGGGGTCCTTGTCGGGGTTGTCGCGGTAAGCGCCTGACATGGACGACTCGACGTCTCCGGTGCCTTTGGAGAGGTTCGTGACGGCGTGTGAGGGGTAGAGGCGCAGGTTGCTGGCGGAGTTGAGGGCCAACAGATCGGGGAGTCTGTCACCGGTGAAGTCGCCGGCGGCGTCCGCCTGATCGCGGGGGGTGACGTAGAAGAGGAATTTCGTAGGTGGGGAGACGTTCTCTGCGCCGTCGACGGCTCTGACGTAGAGGACGTTGGGGCCGGCCGAGGGCGGCTTGACGGCACCGGCTGTGGCCCAGGTGGTCACGGGGGTGCCGCTGGCGCGAGTGAGGGAGACGGGGTAGCTGTTGGTGTTGAAACCGTATTCGTACCGGATGACGTCGCTGTCCAGGGCCCGGAAGTAGACGGTGCCGGGGGTGCCGAACTTCAGCTTCGACCAGTTGGTGTCCTCGGCGTCGTTTCCGAAGCTGTTCTCGCCGTTGTCTGCGTTGGGGAAGTCGTTGGAACCGACTCTCGGGGGGGCGGGGGCGGCGCTGTCGAAGATGAAGCGGCAGGGAAGCGTGGCCGGCGCGTACGGCGAGGAGGCGCCGGCGTCGTCGATCGCCCGGACCGACCACGAGTACATGGTGTTGTTGACCAGACCGCTGGTGGAGAAACCCGGGGTGGTGCGCAGGGCCACGCTGGTGTCCCCGCCCACCGACACCGTTCCTGTCGACTTGAGCATGTCGCCGGTGATGTGCAACTTGTTCGTCGGCCACATGGCGAAGTCGATGTAGTCGAGGTTGCCGTCCTTGTCAGTGGACCGGGCGGTGAAGGTGATGGCCTCGGCGCCGACCCTGACGTAGGGGGGTGTCGTGGTGCACTTGAAGTCGGGGCCGAGGTCGAGGTTGGTGGGGGCGGTGGCTGTCTCTTATACAACTCT
>NZ_LIPQ01000228.1 GCF_001418135.1 Streptomyces aureus | reverse complement strand
GAGCTGGAGCTCCAGCTCGAACTGCGCAAGTCCGTGAAGGGGGACGGCAAACTCTCTTTCGGCGTGGTCACCGCCGGCGCGAGCGGCGAGCACGCCACGGTCCGCACCCACAAGCTGACGCTCAGGCTCTCCGTCAAGGACCGCGCCACCGGCGGAGCCGGTCCCGAGATCGGCGACGACGAGACCGGGTCGTGGGACGAGGAGTGACGTGGATCCGCGCAGACTGGCGCTGATCCGCAGCGGAACCGACGATCGGCCCCACCGCGTGGGCTCCGGCTATCTGATCACCCCCCGGCTGGTCCTGACCGCACGTCATGTGCTGGAGGACCGCGCCACCGGACTGCCGTGGCCGGCGTTCCGCGTGCGCATCGGCCATCACGGCTACGGAGAGACGACCGCCGCGTCGGCGGAACTGCTCTGGCAGCACCCGGACGGACGGGACGTCGCCCTGCTCCGCATCGACCGGGACGTCGACCTGTCCGGAACCGTCCGCTGGGGCCGCCCCGTCGGTACCGCCCCGCTGTCCTACCGGGGGCTCGGCTACCCCCTGTCGGCCAAGGGCGACACCCGCGACCCCGAGAACCTGCGCGGGGAACTGCCGCCCCTCTCCGGCGCCGCGGACCGCTTCGTCCTGGACCAGGGCCCCTCGCCCGTACCCCGTGCCGACGAGAAGAACGCCTGGGGCGGCGCCTCCGGTGCCGCCATTTTCTGCGGCGACCGCCTCGTCGGCGTCGTGACCCAGGAGGTGCACTCCTACGGAGCCCGCCGCCTGATCGCCCTGCCGGCGCGCACCTTCGCGCAGGACGACGACTTCGTGTCCCACCTCGTCGAGCACGCCGGCACACCCCCCGAACTGGGCACGGTCGGGGCACCCCTGCCGAGCGCGCCACCCGCCGCCGAGCGCACCCCCGCCGAGCGCGAACTCGCCGGGATGCTCGACACGTTGTTCCCGGACCGCGCCTCCCGCATCGGCCACGCCCGGGATCTGGCACGGGAGCTGGAGTACGAGACCGACGGCTACGAGCCCACCACCGCCGACCTCGTGGCCCTCCTGAAGGCCCACCCCCGCGCCCTCGCGTCGCTCGGCGCGGCCCCGGCGAGGAGCGCGACGGGGCCGGTCAGGACCGCGTGGACGCAGCTCTTCGCGAGGGCCCGCGTCCTCGCCCCCGGCTCCCTGCTCTCCACCGACGAGTACGGGTCCCTGCTCGACCTGCTGTGCCGGGTCCACGAGGAGCAGCCGAGGCTCCTGCCCCGGGCGGCCCCCGAGGCGCTGCCGTACGCCGTCCTGCCCGAGAGCCTCACCCGTCCGCACCTCGGCGAGGACGACCTGCGTGCCGCGATTCACGGGCTGGAGGAGCTGTCCGACAGCGAGAGCGTCCCCGAGGGCACCCCGCCGGTCCCGGCGCTGCTGCGGCTCGTCGAGTACGTGGCCGCCTCCGCGGCGCACCCGCTCGGCGACGAGCTGCGTGCGTGGTCGAGCGCGATCGCGGACCGGCTCGGCGTCCACGCCGGAGCCCTGGGCGAGCGGCGCGACGACGCCAACCGCTGGGCCAAGCGCCGGAGTTCGCCGGTGACGCGGGTGGTGATGGAAGTGGAACGCGACACCGCGACCGCGGAGGAACGCTACCGGTGCCGGATCCTGCTCGCCCGTGAGGACGGCTCGTACAGAGTCCTCAAGGAGTCGGAGACGGTCTCGAAGACCCCGGGGGAGGCGGCGCGCGCCCTCGGCGAGGCGGTCGCCACCGCCCGCCAGGAGCCCGGTCAGGGCGACCACGTGCCCTGGGTGACCGTCGTGGTCGACCGCTCGGGACTCGACCTGGCCGTCGACGAGTGGAGGCCCGAAGGACCGGACGACATCCTGGCCGCCTGGCCCATCGGCACCGAGTACCACGTCTCCCTCAGCTGCCCCGACCTCGTCGCCGACAGAACCGTTCGCGAGCTCGACCAGAAACGCCGCTGGAAGCTGGGCCGCTCGTCGACGCTCACCACCAGCCGCACCCACGGTCACGGGGGACACCTGCGGATGCTGCTGGGGACCGAACACCGCGACACCGCGCGGGTCGTCCTGCACGGCCCCGCCGACCAGCGGAAGTCCTCGCTCATGATCTGTCTCGCCCTGGGCGTCCCCGTCGTGCTTTGGGACCGCGACGCCGACGGCTACGAGGACGCCGACAGGCTCGGCGGTCTCGCACCGGACGGCGGGCTCGACGCCCTCCCCGAGCGGGTCCGGGAGTTCCGGAGCCACTCCGCCGCCCACCCCGAGGAGCGGCGGGCCCGCCCCTCGCTCGTCTGGGAGCCCGACGGACGCCACCCCGCGCCCGAACCGCTGCACCTGAGAGACCCCTGGAGAGGAACGCACGCGTCATGACGACCTCGGAGCCCCTGGCCGGCCCTGACCCCCGACGCCTGCCCTCCGCCGACGGGCCCGACGACTGGCGGCTCTTCCAGGGGGACGGCGAACGCCGCGAGGTCCCGTTCCCCTCCGCACCGCCGTGGCGCCGGTTCGACCGGCCGGAGTCGCCGAACGCAGTCGTGGCCCCGCGCCCGAGGCCGTACCTCATCGGCCCAGACGAGGCCGACGTCGTGAACGCGGCGCTCCACCTCCGCCGCCCCCTCCTCGTCACCGGCCAGCCCGGCACCGGCAAGTCCTCGCTGGCCCACGCCGTCGCCCACGAACTCGCACTCGGCGCCGTCCTCCAGTGGCCCGTGAACAGCCGCTCGACCCTGCAGGACGCCCTCTACCAGTACGACGCCGTCGGCCGGCTGCGCGAGGCCACCCTCCACCGTGACGCGGACGGCACGGAACCCGACATCGGTCAATACATCAGGCTCGGCCCGCTCGGCAACGCGCTCGTCCCCCGGGACCGCCCCCGGGTGCTGCTCGTCGACGAACTGGACAAGGGTGACATCGACCTGCCCAACGACCTGCTGACCATCTTTGAGGAGGGCGAGTTCACCATCCCCGAACTCACCCGCCTCCCCGAGGACCACGCCCCGGTCCTCGTCCAGACCGACGAACCGGACGCCCCCGCCCCCATCACGCGCGGCTGGGTGCGCTGCTGCGAGTTCCCGGTCGTGATCATCACCAGCAACGGCGAACGGGACTTCCCGCCCGCCTTCCTCCGCCGCTGCGTCCGCCTCGACCTGCCCGAGCCCGACGAGCGGCGCCTGCGCGAGATCGTCGCCGCCCACCTCGGCCCCGCCGCCCTGGACGACGCGGACGACCTGCTGCGCGAGTTCCTCGGCCGCCGCGCCACCGGCGAACTCGCCACCGACCAGCTGCTCAACGCCGTCTTCCTCCGCAAGGGCGGCGTCGACCTCGACGCCGGCTCCCTCCTCAAGGCCGTCCTGCACCAGCTCGGCGAAGCCGTGTGACCCCGTGATCGAGCGCGTGACGAAGATTCTGGCGGACAGCGGCGCCGAACTGTCCCAGGAGGAACTCCTCGACGCCCTGTGGCTCGCCGGGAAGCTCCCGCGGGCCAGCGGTTCGTCGGCCGCCCGCGGGAGCTTCCCGGCGAGCCACAGGGCGTCGAGGAGTTCCTCCTGGGACAGTTCGGCGCCGCTGTTCGCTAGAATCTTCGTTACGCGCTCGATCACGGGGTCACAC
>NZ_LIPQ01000227.1 GCF_001418135.1 Streptomyces aureus | reverse complement strand
GGGTGGTGGCCCGGCCGCCGCCCTGCTCCTCTCCGGCTGCGGCGGCCGGGCCACCACCCACCACAAGCCCGGCACCAGCCACGAGGAGGCCACCGGCGGCACCGGCACCCTGCTCACCGCGCGGGACGAGAGCGGACACCGGCTCCGCGAACTCCCCGCGGCGGAGGCGCCCGCCGTCCGTGTCGAGACCCGCCCCGACACCGAGGGCGGCTGGAACGTCCACCTCACGGTGGAGAGGTTCCGTTTCACCCCCGACAGCACCGGCGGCGCGGCCCTCCCGGGCCGCGGCCACGCCCGCCTCCTGATCGACGGCCGCGAGGCCGGCCGCCTCTACAGCCCATGGGGACACATACCGGCCGGCACCCGCACCCTCACCGTCCGCCTCCACGCCGACGACCACACCACCTGGGCCGTCGCCGGCGCCCCCGTCCAGGCCACCGTCCGCCTGGACGGCGCCGCGCCCCCGAGCCCGGCACCGAAACCCCGGCCGACCGCCACCGGGCGCACCGTCGCCATCACCGTCTCCGGATCGACCGTCCAGCCACCCCCTTCCCGTGTCGAGTTGAAGAAGGGGGAACGCCTCACCCTCCGTGTCACCAGCGACCGCGCCGACACCCTCCATGTGCACGGCTACGACCGCGAACTCCCCCTCTCTCCCGGCACCCCCGCCACCCTCACCCTCACCGTGGACCGCACCGGCCTCTTCGAGGTCGAGACCCACGAGTCCGGACTCCTGCTGACCCAACTCGCCGTCCGATGACCGGCACGCTCACCCCGACCGCCCAACTCGCCCACGCCCTCACCCCCGATCCCGGCCTCGGCCTTCCGCTCGCCCACGGAGTGGGCTCCCGGCACGACCTCCCCCTCTCGCCCTTCTACGCCTACGCGGGCGCCTTCGCCGCGCTCCTCATCTCCTTCCTCGCCCTCGGACTGCTCTGGTCCTCCTCCCGCTTCCGCGGCGACCTCTCGGGGCGCCCGCTCCCCGTCGCCCTCCAGCAGGCCGCCGACGCCCCCGCCACCCGCACCGCGCTCCGGCTCCTCGGCGCCGTCGCGGCTCTCCTCTTCCTTCTCCACCTCCTTCTCGGGCCGGACGACCCCGACCGCAACCCCGCGCCCGGCGCCCTCTACGTCCTGCTCTGGGTCGGACTCGTCCCCGCCTCCCTCCTCCTCGGCCCCGTCTGGCGCCTCCTCAACCCCCTGCGTGCCGTCCACTCCCTGTACCCGCCGCGGAACCCCCGTCCGCTGCCGGCCGCCCTCGGCATCCGCCCGGCCGCCCTCGGCCTCCTCCTCTTCACCTGGCTCGAACTCGTCGCCGCCGACAACACCTCCTCCGCCACCCTCCTGACCGCTCTCGCCCTCCACGCCGGCGTCCAGCTCACCGGCGCCGCCCGCCACGGCGACCGATGGTTCGCCCACGCCGACCCCTTCGAGGTCTACTCCTCCCTGCTCGCCCGGCTCTCCCCACTCGGCCGCCGCGCCGACGGCCGGCTCGTCCTCCGCTCCCCCTTCCACGGCCTCGACGCCACCCCGCAGACCCCCGGTCTCGTCGCCACCGTCTGCGTCCTCCTCGGCTCCACCGCCTACGACGGCCTCTCCGACAACCCCCGCTGGATCACCACCCTCCAGACCTCACCCCTCGGCCCCGTCCCCACCGCCACGCTCGGCCTGTTCGCCGCCGTCGCCCTCGTCGCCGCCTGCTACGGACTCTGCGCGGGCGCCCTCCGCCTGATGAACCGCACGCTCACCACCCCTCTCACCTCCTTCGCCCACTCGCTCCTGCCCATCGCCCTCGGCTACCTCGTCGCCCACTACTTCTCGCTCTTCGTCACCGAGGGACCACGCACAGTCATGATGGCAGGGGGCACTGACAACGCCCTCGCACCCGCCCCGTTCCTGGGTCCCGGAGGCCTCGCGACGCTTCAGGTCGCCGCGATCGTCACCGGCCACGTCCTCGGTGTCGTCGCCGCCCACGACCGGTCCGTGCGCCTCTTCCCGCCCGACCGCGCGATCGCCGGCCAACTCCCGCTGTTCGCGCTGATGATCGCGTACACCCTCGGCGGTATCGGCCTGCTGATCGCCTGACCGCACACCCGCGTCCGGTCTCGGCGCACGGCACTCGCCCGAGGCCCCGGAACTGCCCGTCCGAGCGACCGAGCGACCGGGCGCCGTCGTCGCGGACGGTTCCGCGCCCTGGCCGGCCCGGCAGGACGGCCGGAGCGGCATCATGGACCCCGTGCCCCAGTCCCACGCCCAGACCCCGTCCACGCTGCGCCGGGCCCCCGTGCAGCAGCGGAGCGCCGAGCGGCTCGCCCGGATCCTCGACACCTGCGCCGAACTGCTCGACGAGACCGGTTACGAGCAGCTGAGCACCCGTGCCGTCGCAGTCCGTGCGGGAGTCCCCATCGGCTCCGTCTACCGCTTCTTCGACAACAAGCGGGCCATGGTCGCCGCGCTCGCCCACCGGAACCTCGACCGGTACGCCGAGCGGATCGCCGCCCACCTCGACGCCACCGCCGACCCCGACCCCCGCGCGGCCATCGACGGTGTCCTCGACGAGTTCATCGCCATGAAGCGGACCGCCCCCGGCTTCGCCCTCGTCGACTTCGGCGTGCCGGCCGCCGAGGAGGCGGGCGAGGACCCCAACGGCCTGGTCGCGGAGCGGATCTGCGATCTGCTCGCCGCCCACCTCGGCCGTCCCGCCGACGAGACGCTGCGGCGCAAGGTCCGGGTCGGCGTCGAGACCGCCGACACTCTCGTCCGGCTCGCCTTCCGTGCCGCCCCCGAGGGCGACCCGGCCGTCATCGACGAGACCCGGCAACTCCTCCACGCCTATCTCTCGCCCTCCCTGTCGTAACCCTCCCGGGCGTGCCTACCGGTCGGTATGCTCGCGGCGGGCCGACGCCCCGGCCCCGACCCGACGCTGCCCCAGGGAGACGCCATGTCCACCGTCCTGCGCATCTGCCCCCTCTGCGAAGCGACCTGCGGACTGACCCTGACGATCGACGGGTCCCGGGTCACCGGGGCGCGCGGAAACCGCGAGGACGTGTTCAGCCAGGGGTTCATCTGCCCCAAGGGGGCCGCCTTCCCCGGGATCGACGCCGACCCCGACCGGCTCCGCACCCCGCTGGTCAGGAAGGACGGGCGGCTCCAGGAGGTGACCTGGGAGGAGGCGTTCGACACGATCGCGGCGAGAATCCGTCCGCTGATCGAGGAGTACGGGCCGGATGCCGTGGGTATCGTCCTGGGCAACCCCAATGTGCACACGATCGCCGGCGCCCTCTACCCGCCCCTGCTGATCGGTGCGTTGCGCACCCGGAACCTGTTCACGGCGTCGACGATCGACCAGATGCCCAAGCACGTCTCCAGCGGCCTGCTGTTCGGAGACCCCTTCGCGATCCCCGTGCCGGACCTGGACCGCACCGATCACCTGCTGATCCTCGGAGCCAACCCGCTGGACTCCAACGGAAGCCTGTGCACCGCCCCCGACTTCCCCGGCAGGCTCAAGGCACTGCGCGGGCGCGGCGGCACCCTCACCGTCGTCGACCCCCGGCGCACCCGCACCGCCCGGCTCGCCGACCGGCACGTCGCCATCCGCCCCGGCGCCGACGCGTTCCTCCTCGCCGCGCTCGTCCACACCCTCTTCGAGGAGGGGCTCACCGACCTCGGCCCGCTCGCCGCCCACGTGGAGGGGGTCGAGGACGTAAGGGCTGCGGTACGGGAGTTCAGCCCCGAGGCGGTCGCCGACGCCAGCGACGTGGACGCGGACACCATCCGCGCCCTCGCCCGGGAGCTCGCCGCAGCGCCCACCGCCGCCGTCTACGGGCGGATGGGCAGCTCCACCGTGGAGTACGGCACGCTCGCCAACTGGCTCGTCGACGTCCTCAACATCCTCACCGGCAACCTCGACCGGCCCGGCGGCGCCCTCTTCCCGCTCTCCGCCACCGCGCCCGCGCCGCGCCCCGCGGGACCCGGCAGGGGCTTCGCCCTCGGCCGCCGGCACAGCCGGGTCTCGCACCACCCCGAGGTCAAGGGGGAGTTGCCGATGGTCGCGCTCGCCGAGGAGATCGAGACCCCGGGGGAGGGCCGCATCCGGGCCCTGATCACCGTCGCCTCCAACCCCGTCCTGTCCGCACCCGACGGGGACCGCCTCGACGCGGCGCTCGGCTCCCTCGACCTGATGGTCGCCGTCGACCCGTACCTCAACGAGACCACCCGCCACGCCGACGTCCTGCTGCCGCCGCCCCCGCCCTCCAGGAGCGCCCACTTCGACTTCGCCTTCAACGCCCTCGCCGTCCGTGACCAGGTCCGCTACACCCCGGCCGCCGTCCCCCTGGAGGCGGACCGGATGGACGAGTGCGAGATCCATGCCCGGCTGATCCTCGCCGTCTCCGGGATGCACGGGGCTCCGCCGTCCGCCGTCGACCAGCTCGCGATCGACACCACCCTCGCGAAGGCGGTGACCCAGGAGCACTCACCGGCGTACGGGGCGGACCCCGAGGAGTTCGCCGCGGGGCTCACCGGGGACACCGGGCCCGAGCGCCGGCTGGACATGATGCTGCGCCTCGGCCCGTACGGGCTCACCCTCGACGAGCTGCGGGCCCACCCGAACGGCATCGACCTCGGCCCGCTCAAGCCGCGTGTCCCGCAGGTCCTCAAGACCCGCAGCGGACGGATCGAGCTGTTCGCCGCGCCGCTCGCCGACGACCTGCCCCGGCTGCGGGCCGCGCTCGACGTCGTACCCGACTCCGGCAGCGTCCAGCTGGTCGGGCGCCGCCACCTGCGCTCGAACAACAGCTGGCTGCACAACACCCCGGCGCTCGGCGGCGGTACGAACCGGTGCACCCTCCAGGTGCACCCCGACGACGCGGCCCGGCTGCGGCTCGCCGACGGCGGCCTCGCCCGCGTCAAGGGCGAGGGCGGCGAGCTGGAGGTGCCGGTCGAGGTGACCGACGGGGTGCGTCCGGGGGTGGTGAGCCTTCCGCACGGCTGGGGTCACGACCGGCCGGGCACCCGGTTGACCGTCGCGTCCGCGCGCCCCGGAGTCAATGTCAACCAGCTGCTCGACGGCTCCCGGCTCGACCCCCTGTCGGGCACGGCCGTGCTGAACGGCTTCCCGGTCCAGGTCTCGCCCCTGCCGTGACCCCCGTCGGGGTCCCTGCCTTGACCCATGCCGTGACCTGGGGTTTTGCTCGTATTGCTCACGCGTCAACGTCTTGTTAACGGCAGAAGGGGGCACCTACCGTCATCCGGACCGCCGCTCGGCGGGAGTTCAAGGGTGAACGTGAGGTGTCCTCCATGCTGACCGTCCTCGGTTTCGCCATGATCGCGACCTTTCTGGTCCTGATCATGATGAAGAAGATGTCGCCGATCGCGGCACTCGTGCTGATCCCCGCGCTGTTCTGCGTGGCGGTCGGGCAGGGGGCCCAGCTCGGCGACTACGTCATCGAAGGCGTCGGCAAGCTGGCACCGACGGCGGCGATGCTGATGTTCGCCATCGTCTACTTCGGGGTGATGATCGACGTCGGCCTCTTCGACCCGATCGTCCGGGGCATCCTGCGCTTCTGCAAGGCGGACCCGGTAAGGATCGTCGTGGGTACGGCGGTGCTCGCCGCGATCGTGTCGCTGGACGGCGACGGCTCGACCACGTTCATGATCACCGTCTCCGCGATGTACCCGCTCTACAAGCGGCTCGGCATGAGCCTGGTGGTCATGACGGGTGTCGCCGCCACCGCGAACGGCGTCATGAACACCCTGCCCTGGGGCGGCCCCACGGCCCGCGCCGCTACCGCGCTGAAGCTGGACGCCGGCGATGTCTTCGTACCGATGATTCCGGCGCTCGGCATGGGCCTGCTCTTCGTGTTCGTCCTGGCGTACGTCCTCGGGCGCCGCGAGCGGAAGCGCATCGGCTACCTCACGCTCGACGAGGTCCTGGTGCCCGAGACCGACACCGTGCTCGTCACGGCGGGTGCCGGTGGTGGCAGCGGTGGTGCCGGTGGTGCCGTGGACCTGACGAAGAAGCCCGTCGGCGCTTCCGGGGGCGCGCCGGGCGCGGTCCCGGGCACCGGGGAGGGCGAGGGGGAGGACGAGGGGTTCCAGGGGCTCGACCCGAACCGGGCGACCCTGCGCCCCGGGCTGTACTGGTTCAACGCCGGACTGACGGTCGCGCTGCTCGCCGCGATGATCCTCGAACTGATGCCGATCCCGGTGCTGTTCCTGCTCGGCGCCGCGCTCGCGCTCACCGTCAACTACCCGAAGACGGCCGAGCAGAAGGCGCGTATCGCCGCCCACGCCGACAACGTCCTCAACGTCTCCGGCATGGTCTTCGCCGCCGCGGTCTTCACCGGTGTCCTCACCGGCACGGGCATGGTCAAGCACATGGCCGACTGGCTCGTCGGTGCCATCCCCGAGGGCATGGGCCCGCACATGGGCCTGGTCACCGGCGTGCTCAGCATCCCGCTCACCTACTTCATGTCGAACGACGGCTTCTACTTCGGCGTCGTGCCGGTCCTCGCCGAGGCGGGTGCCGCTCACGGCGTCTCGCCCCTGGAGATCGCACGGGCCTCCCTGGTGGGCCAGGCGCTGCACATGTCGAGCCCGCTGGTCCCCGCCGTGTACGTCCTCGTCGGCATGGCGAAGGTGGAGTTCGGCGACCACACCAGGTTCACGGTGAAGTGGGCCGCGCTGACCTCGCTGGTCGTCCTCGTGTCGGGGATCCTCTTCGGCATCATCTGAGCCGCTCCTGGGCTCCCGGCGCGGCATGGCCCGGTCCGCGCCGGGAGGGGCGCGCGACGGGAGTGGGCCGGACGGGTGGAGACGGGGACGACGCGGCCGCGCCGTCACCTTCTGTGTCCAGGTCGTGACAGATAGTCGGATTATCGCAATACGCGTCCGCTGTCTTCACTCACGACTGGAGGACCTCCCTCATGGCGACCCCCCACACCCGCACCCTGCTCCGCGCGGCGTTCGCCACCCTGGCGCTCGGCGGCGTGACCCTCGCCGGCGCGCCGGCGGCCTTCGCCGCGCCCGGCGACAACGGCGACGTCAAGGTTCACCGGCAGGGCACCCCCGACACCAGCCAGGCCAACGAGCCCCAGGTCGGGTGCATCTTCCGCTTCGCGGCCTTCAACTTCGACGGCCTGCAGAGCATCCAATGGAACATCTACGAGCAGCCCGGTCAGCCAGGCAACCAGGATCCGTCGCTGAAGAACGGCAGCATCGCCGTCGACAGCAACGGTGACGGACACACGGACGACATCACCGGCCTGGCGTCCGGCATGTACAAGGTCGAATGGACCTGGGTGGGCCAGAACGGCGCGCCGAAGTCGAAGGTCTTCCGCGTCAACTGCCCGAACGGTGGCAACGGTGGCAACGGCAACGGCGGCAACGGGAACGGCGGGAACGGGAACGGGGGCAACGGCAACGGCGGGAACGGCAACGGCGGTTACGGTCACCACAGGCCCCCGCACGGACCGGTCGGCGCCGGCGGCGGAGGCAGCGCGGAGGTCGCCGCCGACGACTCGTCCAACTTCGGCATCGGGGCGGCCGTCGCCGCCGGTCTCGCCGGTACGGCCGGACTGGTCCTGATCCGCCGCTCGCGCCGCCGCGACAATGGCGCCGCGTAGGTCCTCGCGCCTCACGCGCCGTCAACGGCGCCTGTTCCGGCTCGCCAGAACCATGGCGGTCACCCTGGTACTGGTGACCGGCTGCGTCTGGTGGGCCGGTGACGAGGAACCGGCCGGTGCGGCGCTCGCCGCCGCTCCGGCCGCTCCCGGCCGGGCGGCCGCGGCGGTCGGAGCGCCGGCGGCCCTGGACCACAAGGCGAAGCCCGGGACGAAGTCCGAGACGAAGCCCGGGACCAAGCCCGGGGCGCAGCCCGAGGCGAGGTCCACGGTGAAACCGGAGGCGAAGCCCAAGGTGCCGCCCAGGGCGAGGCCGAAGGCCGTACCGTCGCCCCCGCCCGCGCCGCTCGCCCGCTCGCGTCCGACCACCGTCGCCGTACCGGCCATCACCATCGAGGCCCCCGTGATGGAGCTCGGTCTCGACGGCGAAGGGCGGCTCGCCACACCGCCCATCGACAACCCCCTGGTCGTCGGCTGGTACGCGAAGGGGGTCACCCCGGGTGAGCGCGGGACCGCCGTCGTCGTCGGCCACCGTGACACCCGTACCGGCCCCGCCATCTTCGTCAGTCTCGACTCGCTCAGTCCCGGCAACACCGTCCGGGTCGCCCGCGCCGACGGCAAGGTCGCCGTCTTCACGGTCGACCGTGTCGTCACGTACGCCAAGACCGACTTCCCAGACAAGGAGGTGTACGGCTCCACCGGACGGCCCGAACTGAGGCTGCTCACCTGTGGCGGAGCCTTCGACCCCGGAAAGGGCTACGAGGCGAACATCGTCGTCTTCGCCCACCTCACGGACATCGCCCAGCAGATCTGAAACCACGGTCCGACGGATCCCAGCCGCTCCGTCGGCCCCTTCCCCGCCGCGTCCGGCGGGCCGCACCACCCGGTGCGCGCCCGCCGGACGCGGCGTCGTGCCGGGACCTGCCCGGTGGAGAACCCGCCCCCACGGCGGGATCCCTCACGGCGCGAACCCCGGCAGAGGGGCGCCCTCGCGGCGCGAACCCGGCAGGTCGGGACCACCGCCCGGAACCCTGTCCGGGTGCCGGGGGCCGGTTCCGGCGTCCGGCGTCTGTCCGGTCCTGCCGTGGACAGTGGGTGCGAAGGGGCGGCACGATCGGTTCGGTACTGAGACCGGGGGCACGCCCGAAGGCCCTGGCGCCCAAAAACTAACAGCGCTAGTTTGGGTGTCGAACCGGTCGGTAGTGTGAGGAGACATCGGATGAAGGCGCACGACGCGATGTACATCGGCGGCGAGTGGCGGCCCGCCGCCGGTCCCGACACGATCGCCGTCCTCAACCCGGCGGACGAGCAGGTCATCGCCCACGTCCCGGCCGGCACCGCCGAGGACGTCGACGCGGCCGTACGCGCCGCCCGCGCCGCCCTGCCCGGCTGGGCCGCGACCCCGCCCGCCGAGCGCGGCGCCCGGATCGCCGCCCTGCGCGACGCGCTCGCCGCCCGCGCGGAGGAGATCGCCGCCACCGTCACCGCCGAGCTCGGCGCTCCGCCGCAGCTCGCCGCCGCCGTGCACGCGGGACTGCCGATCGCCGTGGCGGGTACGTACGCGGACCTCGCCGCCACCCACCCCTTCGAGGAGAAGGTCGGCAACTCCACCGTCTATGCCGAGCCCGTCGGCGTCGTCGCCGCGATCACCCCCTGGAACTTCCCGCTCCACCAGGTCGTCGCCAAGGTCGCCCCGGCCCTCGCCGCCGGCTGCACGACCGTCCTCAAGCCCGCCGAGGACACCCCGCTGACCGCCCAGCTCTTCGCCGAGGCCGTGCACGAGGCCGGTCTGCCGGCGGGCGTCTTCAACCTGGTCACCGGCCTCGGCCCGGTCGCGGGGCAGGCCCTCGCCGAGCACCCCGACGTGGACCTCGTCTCCTTCACCGGCTCCACCGCCGTCGGCCGCCGCATCGGCGCCCTCGCGGGCGGCGCCGTCAAGCGGGTCGCCCTCGAACTCGGCGGCAAGTCCGCCAACGTGATCCTGCCGAGCGCCGACCTCGCCAAGGCCGTCTCCGTCGGCGTGGCCAACGTGATGTCCAACTCCGGTCAGAAGTGCAGCGCCTGGACCCGGATGCTGATCCCCGCGGACCGGTACGAGGAGGCGGTGGCGCTCGCCGTCGAGGCCGTCGCCAAGTACGTCCCCGGCGAGCGTCTCGGCCCCCTGGTCAACGCCAAGCAGCAGGAGCGCGTCCGCGGCTACATCGAGAAGGGCGTCGCGGAGGGCGCCCGGCTCGTCGCCGGCGGCCCCGAGGCCCCGCTGGAGGCCGGCTACTACGTCTCCCCGACCGTCTTCGCCGACGTCACCCCGGAGATGACCATCGCGCAGGAGGAGATCTTCGGACCGGTCGTCTCGCTCCTCAGGTACGAGGACGAGGAGGAGGCCCTCGCCATCGCCAACGGCACCGTGTACGGCCTCGCCGGAGCGGTCTGGGGCGACCCCGAGGAGGCCGTCGCCTTCGCCCGTCGCATGGAGGCCGGCCAGGTCGACATCAACGGCGGCCGGTTCAACCCGCTGGCCCCCTTCGGCGGGTACAAGCAGTCCGGCGTGGGCCGGGAGCTGGGCGCGCACGGCCTCACCGAGTACCTCCAGACCAAGTCCCTGCAGTTCTGAGCCACCCACCGGCCCGACCGGGCCGGTCGGCCTGACCGGCCCGACCGCCCCACCCCGTCCATGCGACTCCCGAGGAGCACCGCACGTGAGCCTGATCCGCGCCGCCGTCCTGCCCTCCGTCGGCTCCCCGCTGGAGATCACCGGCATCGAACTCCCCGAGCCGGGCCCCGGCCAGGTCCGGGTCCGGCTCGCGGCCGCCGGAGTCTGCCACTCCGACCTGTCGCTCTCCAACGGCACCATGCGCGTGCCGGTGCCCGCCGTCCTCGGCCACGAGGGCGCGGGGACCGTCGTCTCCGTCGGCGAGGGCGTCACCCACGTCTCGCCCGGCGACGGTGTCGTCCTCAACTGGGCGCCCTCCTGCGGAGACTGTCACCCCTGCTCGCTCGGCGAGGTCTGGCTCTGCGTCAACGCGCTCACCGGCACCGCGAACATCCACGCCCGCACCCAGGACGGCACGGACCTCCACCCCGGTCTCAACGTCGCCGCCTTCGCCGAGGAGACCGTCGTCGCCGCGGGCTGCGTTCTCCCGGTGCCCGACGGCGTGCCGCTCACCGACGCCGCCCTCCTCGGCTGCGCCGTGCTCACCGGCTGGGGCGCGGTCCACCACTCCGCCCGGGTCCGCGAGGGCGAGACGGTAGCGGTGTTCGGCGTCGGCGGGGTGGGGCTCGCCACGCTCCAGGCCGCCCGGATCGCGGGCGCCTCGACGATCGTCGCCGTGGACGTCTCCCCGGAGAAGGAGGCGCTCGCGCGGGCGGCCGGTGCCACCGAGTACGTCGTCGCCTCGGAGACGACGGCGAAGGAGATCCGGAAGCTGACGGGGGGCCAGGGCGTCGACGTGGCCGTCGAGTGCGTCGGCCGCGCCGTCACCATCCGGACCGCCTGGGACTCCACCCGGCGCGGCGGCCGCACCACGGTCGTCGGCATCGGGGGCAAGGACCAGCAGGTCACCTTCAACGCCCTGGAGATCTTCCACTGGGGCCGCACCCTCGCGGGCTGCGTCTACGGCAACTCGAACCCGGCCGTCGACCTGCCGGTCCTCGCCGGGCACATCCGCGCCGGCCGACTCGACCTGAGCGCGCTCGTCACCGAGCGGATCACCCTGGACGGCATCCCGGGCGCCTTCGAGAACATGCTCGC
This sequence comes from Streptomyces aureus, assembly GCF_001418135.1. Classification (GTDB taxonomy): domain Bacteria; phylum Actinomycetota; class Actinomycetes; order Streptomycetales; family Streptomycetaceae; genus Streptomyces; species Streptomyces aureus_A. The sequence goes on along the minus strand of NZ_LIPQ01000227.1, from coordinate 6,615 downwards.
GGGCAAGGGCGGCCGGGCCCTGGTGGTCTTCCCCTGACACCGGGCGGCCACGCCCACACGGAAGCCCGTACCGAGGTATCGGTACGGGCTTCCGCGCTTCGTGGATCACATCGCGTCGCGGATCACGCCGCGTCACGATCACTTCATGTCACAGATCAAGGTCGCGTCACAGATCAAGGGCGCGTCACGGACCGGCGGCGCGTCACCGGTCGACGGCGCGTCACAGGTCGAGCACGAGCCGGGCGCCGCGCGAGCGCCCCACGCAGATCATCATCGTCGCCCCCGAGGCCTTCTCGTCCTCGCCGAGGACGGAGTCGTGGTGCTCGGGCGTCCCTGCGATCACCTTCGTCTCGCAGGTGCCGCAGAAGCCCTCCTCGCAGGAGTACGCGACACCGGGGACCACCTCGCGCACGGCGTCGAGCAGGGTGCGACCGGGCGGGACGTGCACGGTCCGCCCACTCCGCCGCAGCTCCACCTCGAAGCCGCCCGCCCCGGAGGCCTCGCCGGAGGCCGTTCCGGATTCCGCCCCGGGGTCCCGGGCGGCCGCCGCCCCGAACCGTTCCGTGTGCAGGGGACCCGGCCACCGTTCCTCCACCGCCCGCAGCAGTCCCTCGGGCCCGCAGCAGTACACGGCCGTCTCCGCCGGGAGCCCCGCCAGGACGCCGTCCAGATCGGGCAGCCCCGCCGTGTCCTGCGGGACGAGGGTGACCCCGGGGAGTACGGCGAGCTCCTCGCGGTACGCCATGGCCGGCAGGCTCCGGCCCCCGTACAGCAGGGACCACGACCCCGGCGGAAGCGAGCGGACCATCGGAAGCAGCGGGGTGATGCCGATGCCGCCCGCGATGAACAGGTACCGCTCGGCGGGCACCAGCGGGAAGCGGTTGAACGGGCCCCTCACCCCGAGGACCGTCCCCGCGCCGACGGCGGTGTGGACCTCCTCCGACCCGCCCCGGCCGTCGCGCTCCCGCAGCACCCCGAGCCGGTACGTGCTCCGGTCCGCGGGGTCCCCGCAGAGCGAGTAGTGCCGGACCGCCCCGGACGGCAGCGTCACCTCCAGATGGGCGCCGGGCTCCCACGGGGCCAGCTCGGCGCCCGTCGGATCGGTGAGTACGAGCCCCAGGACGCCCTCGGCCTCGGGGACGACCGACCGGACCGTGAGCCGGGCGGTGAGCGGGACTGTGGTGGACATCGTCACCTCGAAACTCGTGTCGGCGGCAGCAGCGGCTCAGGCCACACCCGGCACAGCACCCCGTACAGCACGGCGGCGACCGCGAAGGAGGCCGGCAGGCTCAGGTCGACCCCGCCCGTGAGGTCGGTCAACGGGCCCGTGTAGAGGGGGTTGTTGACCCAGAGGATTCCGACGGCCGAGCCGAGCGCGAAGGCCGCGGCGGCCCGCGGGTTGACCCCGCCGGTGTACCAGTAGCGGCCGCCGCCGCCCGTGGTGAACGTGCGCAGCGCCTCCGCGTCGTACCGGCCCCGGTGGAGCACGTACCCGACGAAGAGCACGGCCGCCCACGGGGCGACGACGGTGAGCAGCAGCGTCACGAACGCCGACATCGCGTCCATGGCGTCGTACACGACCGCTCCGAGGTACAGCACGGCCGCCGCCAGCACCGCGACCACCGTGGTGACGGCGGCCCGTGAGGAGCGCCAGAACACGGAGTTGGCGGAGAGCCCGGCCGCGTACAGACAGAGCCCGGCCTGCGGCAGGGTGCCCGCGAAGCCGAAGAGGACGACCGCGACCGCGAACCAGCCGGGTACCGCGTCCGTCAGCCCCTGGAGCCACGGTTCGTCGGGCACGGGGAAGAGGGTCGTCACGTACGCGCCGGTGAGCAGCGCGGCGAGACTGCTGAGGAACATGGAGATCCCGCTGGCCCGCACGACCCGGCCGGTGGGCGTGGAGGAGGGCATGTAGCGGGTGTAGTCGCCCTGGAAGGTGGCGTACGACAGGGGCACGGTGGCGGACGCGGTCGCCGCGAGCAGCCAGGTGTGCAAGGTGCTGTCGAGCGCGAGCGTCCCGCCGGCGTAGCCCGCGTCGAAGTCCGGGGCGAGGACGAGCACGGTGCCGAGGAGGACGGCGCCGCCGGTGACCGCGGTGACCTTGTACGTACGGACGAGTGTCTCGTGGCCGCGTACGGCGACCAGCGCGACCGCCGCCGCCGTCACGAACATCGCGGCGGTCAGCGCGCCCGGGCCCGTGGGGGTGGAGAACAGCCGGTGGCCGGCGACCATGACGGCGGTGCCGCCCGTCCACACCGCGATGGCGAAGAAGCCGAGCGCGGTCACCACCGTGAGGACGTTGCCGACGACCCTGCCCCGTACGCCGAAGTGCGCGCCGCTCGACACGGGATCGTTGGTGCCGGTCCGGACGCCGAAGCGGGCGAGCGGGGCGAGCAGCGCCGTGCCGACGGCCACGCCGACGGCGATGGCGCTCGCGGAGACCCACCAGCCCAGGCCGAAGACGACGGGCAGCGCGCCGAGCACGACCGTGCCGAAGGAGAACTGCGCGGAAGGCCAGATCCAGCCGAAGTCGCCTGGGGTGGAAGTGCGTTCGGCCTCGGGCACCGGCGCGATGCCGTCGTGGTCGACCGCCGCGCGGGGCGGCGCCACGGTGGACGCCGCCCCGGTCGGTGTGGTGGTCATGAGGCGCCCCCGGACGGGGCGGTCTCGGGGGCGGCCGCTTGGGTGGGGGCGGCCGTCCAGCTGTCGTGAGCGGGGTCGCGCTGCCCGGGGACGCCGAGGTCCCCGGGCAGGACGTCCACCACGCGGAGGGCCGCGCACGCCGCGCCCGACATGCGCTCTCCGCTGGTCAGGTCGAAGGTGGTGTGGTGCAGGGGGCAGGTGATGCGCAGCCTGTCCCCGTCGACCCTGCCGTACTTGAGCCGGCCCCCGCGGTGGGGGCAGAGGGCGGCCGCGAGGACCTTGCGGCCGCCGACCTCGACGAGGACCAGGTCCTCGGTCACCTGGCGGACGGTGGGCTCGTCGGAGTCCCGCCGCCGCCCCGCGGGCACGGCCGTCATGCGACGGTCTCCCGGGCTCGCGCGACGGCCGCCTCCGTGGCCGTGCCGACGATGTCGGAGGCCAGTCGCACGCCCGCCCAGATCTTCGCCAGGTCCGGCTCCTCCAGCGAGCGGATCGCCGTACGCATATGACTGCTGTGGTACGAGTCGATGTAGAGGTGCTCGGTGTAGTAGGCGTCGTGGGTGATCCCGAGCCGCCGCGCCGCCCGTGCGAAGCTCTGGAAGGCGTACAGCACACTGGTCTCGAAGTAGGCGTACGCGCCCAGGAAGTACTGGGGCGAGGGGGCCCGGCTCGCCAGCCAGTGGAACATGTTGACGTAGGCGAAGCACTCCGGGGTCGTCTCGTCGAGGTAGTCGTCGAGCCGGAGGCTCATGCCGAGCTCGGTGAGCAGGTCGCGGTAGAGCTGGGAGTGCGCCTTCTCCTCGTTGCCGCAGCCGAGTTCGTCGATGAGGACGCGGAAGACCGCCATCGCCGAGCGGTACGGGAGCCGGGGCACGACCGGGAGCAGCGACTCCGACTCGGTGAGACCGTCGAGCGCGAACTGCCGCACCACGACCTTGAACTGATCGAGGGTCGCGTGCTCGGCGAGGAAGGTGGCGCTCTCCGGGAGCGAGGCCTCCTCCTCGGCGAGGAACTCCTTGAGCGCCTGGAGAAGCTCGCCGGGCGAGCCGAACCGGGGCGCGGAGGTCTCGTACGCCCGCGCCTTGGGCAGGATCCAGCGCTCCTCGATCGCGGTCATCGACCCGTAGTCGCCGAGGTTGGGGACCCGCCGGTAGAGGCTGTGCAGCTCGCGCTGGGAGGTCGCGGCCGGGGCGGTGACCGAGTGCGCGGCCACCGGGACGGCGGACGCGGCCGGCGCGGACGCGGAGGGAGCGGCGGGGATGGTGCTCATGCCGCCTTCGCCTCCTCGTGCACGGTCGGGGAGGCGATCACGCCGCGCTGGTGCAGTTCCTTCTTGACCCAGCGGTACCAGTCGTCCTTGAAGACGCCGTACCGCTCGCAGACGGCGTTGATCTCCGCCTGCCGGTCGGGGGTCGGGTCGACCAGCATCGCGTTGCACAGCGAGGGTTCGAGGTTGGCCAGCGGGCCGATGAAGCCGTCGATGCCGCGGGCGTCGACGAGGAGGTTCTCCCAGCCCTCGAAGACCGGGATGCCGGTGCCGGCCTCGGCCATGTTCCGGGTGAAGGCGGCGTCGCCGCTGGACTCCTTGATGCCGACGATCCCCGGGATCTCCTTGCAGATCCGGATCAGGGTGTCGAACTCGATGCGATTGCCCGAGAGCGCCTCCTCGTTGTAGAGGAAGATCGGGATGTCGAGGGCCGCGCGGATCGCCTTGTAGTGCTCGACGATCCCGTCCTGCGTCACCTCGGCGCCGAACGGCGTGGTGACGACGACGGCGTCGGCGCCGATCGCGGCCGCCGTCCGGGCCCGGTCGATCACCTCGTCGGTGCCGGGGAGCTGGATGCCGGCGAGGACGGGCAGACCGCCCGCGTGCCGGACGGTGTACGTGACGACGTCCTGCCACTGCCGCGCGTCGAGCTTCCAGCCCTCGCCGGAGGTCAGGGCCGGCATGAAGCCGTTGACCTCGGTGCGGATGTGGTCCAGGAGACGGACGACGCTCGGCTCGTCGACGACGCCGTGCTCGTCGAACGGGGTGATCAGCGGGACGACGGTCCCGGAGTAGGTGCCAGGCATGAGTGGGGTGCCCTTCGGAACGACTTCAGAGGGTTTCGGAGACGACCTTCAGGACCAGCGACCGCCGGTAGAGGTCCTCCAGGTACGCGGGGAACGACGGCTCCTCGCCGAGGGCGGGAGCGTCGGCCGGGGCGAGCGGGGCCAGCGGTACGACGGGCAGGCCGGCCGCCGCCCGGACGAGCCGGGGGCTCGCCGTGTGGAGCACGCCCCCGCGGCCGATGACCTGGGCGAGCAGCAGGCGTTCATGGGTGGGCAGACCGTCGAGCGCGGGCTCGGTGAAGGCCCGGCGGACGTCGTCCTCGGCGTAGCCGATCCGGTCGATCGCCAGGTCCGTGTGGAGGACGTCCATGAACGGGTAGTAATCGTCCTGCAGTTCCCGCTCGTAGCCCCACACGAGGTCGTCGCAGCGGCCGACCTGCTCCCAGCTCATGACGACCCCGCCCGCGTCCCCCGCGGCCAGCCGGCCGGCGAAGAAGGCCTTGGCGGCCACGCGGACCGCGTCGTCCTTGCTGTGCATGCCCATGAACGTGGTGGCGTCGATGAACACCACCGGGTCGGTGTCAGACGGCATAGCGCTCGAGCACCTTCCGCATCCGCTCCATCGCGCCGGCGAACAGCTCCGGCTCGCGGGCCAGGGCCAGGCGCACGAAGCGCTCGCCCTTCTCCTTGGTGTTCCAGTAGAAGAACGTGCCCGGCAGGACGTACACCTCCTCGTCGAAGAGGACGGCCTGGAGCTGGGTGGCGGTCAGATGCTCCGGCTTGATGCGGAACCAGGCGACGCTGGTGCCGACGACCGGCTCCTGGAACTCCAGGATGGTGCCGCTGAGGGCGTTGCGGGCGGCCTCGCCGTTGGTGCGGATGATGTCGCGGACGGAGGCGAAACCGTCGGTGATGGAGTCCTCGACGTACTGCGTGACCATGTTGAGGACGAACGGCGAGACGTTCAGGAGGACGCTGGTGTGGAGGTTGTAGACCTCCTCCTGGATGTCCTGGCTGGCCGTGATCATGGCGCACTTGGCGTCCTGGATCGGCCAGGTCTTGCCGGTGTCCTCCATGACCATGTACGTGACGCCGGACTCCTCCAGGAGCCGGTAGATGTCCACCCGGCCGATGCCCTCGTCACAGAGCGCGAAGGACGCGAAGCAGAAGTCCATCACCAGGACCTTGTCGTGGTCCACGCAGTAGCGGACGACCTCGCGGAAGCCCTCCAGCTTCTCGGCGAGCAGGGTGAACCCGGTGGGGTTGTTGGGGTCGACGAGGTAGATCGCGTCCGCGGTGATCTCCTCGACGAGGCGCTCGTAGATGGCGTCCTTGTCGTGCAGCGCGGACTCGGCGAACGGGGCGATCGGCACCTGCATGTTGCGCAGCAGGTCGACCAGGTTGTCGAAGCAGGGCTCGACCAACTGCACCGACATGCCGCGCTGCTTGAGGAACATGCCGGCGACCATGGTCGACACGCTCGCGGAGTACGAAAGGAGCGTGCGGCCCATCGCACGGGCGGTGGGCTGCTGGTGCAGCCGGAAGAAGGCGTCCAGGAACTGCCGCTCGAAGTGCGCCTGCTGCTTCGACTCGGACTCGTGCCACAGCTCGGGAAGCCGCGAGACGATCCGCTCCTGGGAGGTGGACTGCCGCTGGTGGGTGTGCGCGTCGGCAAGGTTGAACCGGGTCTTCAGGGCTTCGATCTCGTGCTGGGTGAGGTCGACGAACGTGCTGACGTCTGCCTTGTCGGTCAACGACATGAAGAACTCCCGCTGTCGATACGAATCTCCGTCCGGAATTCCGGCGGCGTGAATGACTGTAGGAGCTTCGACCGTCCTTGCGAATAACGGCCGGGTCACGCAATTAATAATCACCGCGATGTTCTGCGGGCGAAAAAAGGGAACGACGGCCAGGCATTCC
>NZ_LIPQ01000226.1:11536-11842 GCF_001418135.1 Streptomyces aureus | reverse complement strand
GCCGACGGCCTCCTTCTGGGTCCAGAGCCAGAAGAAGGCGGGGACCCGGTCCGCCGCGGGGAGGCGGCCGAGCCAGTCGGCGTCGGCGGGGGCGAGCCAGCGCCGGGCCATGGCCAGGGCGGGCAGGGGGCGTACGGTCTCGATGTCGACGCCGACCGGGGTCCCGGCGAGCGCCACGGCTCGGGCTCCCCGGCTGTGGCTCACGCTCACGTGGAGCCGGGCGGCGGGTCCGGTGAGCCGGGGGCGGCCGCCGGGTTCGTGGGCGAGTCCGATCCGGTGGAGCGGGCTGCCGGTCAGCTCCGCGGC
>NZ_LIPQ01000226.1:0-11520 GCF_001418135.1 Streptomyces aureus | reverse complement strand
TCCGTCCAGTTGGCCTCGATGTGGTCGAGGCAGGCCTGGCGGTCGTTCTCCGCGAAGGCGACCTCCCAGCCGGCCGGGACCTCGGCGAAGTCCGGCCACAGGGAGTGCTGGCCCTCGTCGTTGACGAGGACGAGGTAGCGGCCGTCGGCGTTCTCGAACGGGTTCGTCATTTCTTTTCCCTTTTCCATTTCCCGAGGTGATCTCTTGTTTCCTTCGCCGCTCTTTCTAACCAAACGGAGAGAGATCGGCAAGCTTTTCGAAAAGATTTCAGCGCATATCCGTGAGCCCCGGTTCCGGCGCGTTCACGAGGACCGCCACATTGCCGGGCGGCTGCTTGTTCTCGTAGACCATCTGGTGCGCCCGGCCGATCTCGGCGAACGGCAGGGCGAGGCTGAGGCAGGGGTCGATGTGGCCGGCCGCGACGAGCTCGATGATCGCCGCGGTCTGGCGTACGTTCGCAGCGTGCGAGCCCTGGAGCCGCTTCTGGAACATCCAGAGGAACCGCAGGTCGATGTCGCCGTTGTAGCCGCTGGTGCCGGCGCAGGTGACGACCATGCCGGCCCGGTCGCAGACGTAGACCGAGGTCGGCAGGGTGGCCCGGCCGGGGTGCTCCAGGACGATGGCGGGGTCTCTGCGCTCGCCGAGCGCGTCCCAGAAGGCGCGGCCGAAGGAGCGGACTCCGGAGAGCCATTCCCGGTAGGCGACGGTGTCGCTCGAATCAGGCAGCCGACCCCAGTGGTCGAAATCATTCCGATTGATGACGCCGTGCGCTCCCAGGCGCTTACAGTAGTCGAATTTGTCGTCGTCCGACACCACGGCGACCGGAATTCCGCCGAAGTATTTCACGATCTGTATCGCCATGGATCCGAGACCGCCGGCGCCGCCCCAGACGAGGACGGGATCGCCCGGCCTGACCGTGTGCGGATGCCAGCCCATGAGCATGCGGTACGAGGTGGAGCCGCCGCCGAGGAAGCAGCCTGCCTCCTCCCAGGTGAGGTGCGGGGGCTTCTTGTGGCACTGGTACTCGTCGGCCACGGTGAACTGCGCGAAGGAGCCGTGGTTCGACTCGTAGCCCCACGCCCGCTGGGAGCGGGAGGCGGTCGGGTCGGTGCCGAGGCGGATGTCGGGGGCCGACTCGTCCCAGGCGACGCCGCCGACGATGACGTGGTCGCCGACCTTGAGCTGCTTGACTCCCTCGCCGACGGCCCAGACCACCCCGGAGCCCTCGGATCCGGCGATGTGGAAGTCGAGCGGATCACCGGCCCGTTGACGGTCGGCGATGACATCGGCGGGGGTGCCGAGTCCGGCCCAGACGCCGTTGTAGTTGATCCCGGCGGCCATCACCCAGATGAGGACCTGCCCGCGGCCGACCGGCGGCACGTCCACGGCCTCGACCTGGATCGACTGCTCGGGCGGGCCGTACCGCTCGCGCCGGATCACTCCGGCGTGCATGCGACGGGGCACCTCGCCCAGGGGCGGCGTCTCCCCCAGTGCGTACAACTCCTTCTTCATCAGCTGTCCTTCCGTGTGGTGCGGGCGTTCAGATGGGCGGCGAGCGCGCCGCCGACGACGGCGAGCGGCTCGGGCCGCAGCATGTCTTCGTGGCGGCAGTCGACCGGGTGGACGGCGATCGCGCCGCCGACGTACGGGCGCCAGCGGTCCGCCTTCCCGGCGACGTCGCCCGCGGGGACCTGCCCGGAGCCGTGCCGGGGGCCGCTCCCTCCGGCACCGCCGTTCGCGACGAACAGCAGCAGGTCGCCGGTGAACCGGCGCGGGGCGAAGCCCGCGCGCAGCTCGACGCCGGTGCGGTACGCGTCCACGAGGGCGCCGACCCGGTCGGCGAGCAGCGCCGCGAGCGGTCCGCCGCGGGCCCGCAGCAGCGCGGCGCCCGCCTCGGGGGTGAGCTCCTCCTCGCCGCGGTCGGGGCCGACGCCGGCCGCGTCGAGGAGGGCGCCGAGGACCTGCGCCGCCGGGGGCACGACGACCGGGTCGCCGGGCCGCGCCGGGTAGGAGTCCAGGACCGCGACGGTCGCGACCTCCTCCCCGGCCTCCTCCAGGAGGACCGCGGCGGCCTGGGCGACCAGGCCGCCGAGCGACCAGCCCACCAGGTGGTAGGGGCCGGACGGCTGGACGGAGCGGATCCGCTCCACGTAGTCGGAGGCGGCCTCCTCCAGGCTCGCCGGGCGGTGGCCGGGCTCGGCGAACGCGCGGGCCTGGAGGCCGTACACCGGGTGGCCGGCCGGCAGGTGCCGCAGCAGGGCCGCGTACCGCCAGCTCAGGCCGCCCGCGGCGTGGAAGCAGAACACTGGCGGAAGGTCACCGCGGGTGCGCAGCGGCAGCAGGACGTCCAGCGCCCCGGCGGCGTCCGCGCCCTCCTCGTCGAGGGCGGCGACGAGTCCGGCGACCGTGGGCGCCAGGAACAGTGCCTGGATGCCGAGTTCGACGCCGAGGACGGCGCGGATCCGGCTGACGAGTCCGGCCGCGAGCAGCGAGTCTCCGCCGAGGGCGAAGAAGTCGTCGTCGATGCCGGCCTCGTCGACGCCGAGGACGTCCGCGAACAGGCCGCACAGCAGCTCCTCGCGGGGGGTGCGCGGGCCGCGTCCGGTGCGCGCGGCGCCTTCGGCGGGGGCGGGCAGCGCCGCCCGGTCCAGCTTGCCGTTCGCGGTGAGCGGCAGCGCGTCGAGCGGGACGACCGCGGCCGGGACGAGGTAGTCCGGCAGCGTCTCGGCGAGCCGGGCGCGCATCTCCGCCGCGCCCGGGGCGGGTTCGCCGGGCGCGGGCACCGTGTAGGCGACGAGGCGCTTGTCGCCGGGCCGGTCCTCGCGGACCAGGGAGACCGCGTGGGCCACGCCGGGCAGGGCCGCGAGCGCGCCGTCGACCTCGCTGAGCTCGATCCGGAAACCGCGCAGCTTCACCTGGTCGTCGGCCCGGCCGACGAACTCCAGGGCGCCGTCCGGGCGACGGCGGGCCAGGTCGCCGGAGCGGTACATCCGCGTCCCCGGGTCCCCGAACGGGTCGGCCACGAACGAACGGGCGGTGAGTGCCGGGTCGTTCTCGTAGCCGCGGGCGAGCCCGGAGCCCGCGAGGTACAGCTCGCCGACGGCCCCGGCGGGGACCGGCTCCAGCTCCGGGGAGAGCACGTAGGCCGTCATCCCGTGCAGCGGGACGCCGATCGGCACGTTGTCCGGGACCGGGTCGCCCGCCCCCATGATGTGGTGGGTGGCGAACACGGTGGTCTCGGTGGGCCCGTAGCCATTGCTGACCACGGTGCCGGGGCAGGCGGCGAGGACCTTGCGGACGGCGTCGGCCGGGACGACGTCGCCGCCGGTGCGCACCTCGCGGACTCCGGCGAAGCAGTCCGGCTCCTCCTCGGCCAGCCAGCGGAACAGACCGGCCGTCAGCCAGAGTCCGGTGACGCGCTCGGCCACCAGGAGCCGGGCCAGGTCCCTCAGGTCGGTCTCGCCGGACGGCGCGACGACGACCGTGCCGTGGTTCAGCAGCGGCCCCCACAGCTCCAGCAGGGCCGCGTCCCACGCGTGCGACGAGTGGAACAGCATCCGCTCCCGCGCGCCCGGCGCCCAGCAGGGCTCGTCGGCGAGTTCGACGACGTCGCGGTGGGTGACCGCCACGCCCTTGGGCACGCCGGTGGAACCGGAGGTGAACAGCACGTACGCCAGCCGGTCCGGCTCGACGGTCACCCCGGGGTCGGTGGGGTCCTGGCGGGCCGGGCGCGGGTCGGTGTCCACGGCGACGGTCGTGACGCCGTCGTCCGGCGCGCCGGCCCGGTCGGCGGCGCGGGCCGCGTCGGTGAGCAGCACGCGCGCGCCGGCCCGGTCGAGGACGGTCCGCTGCCGCTGTGCGGGGTGGGCGGGCGCCAGCGGGACGCAGACCGCGCCCGCCTTGAGGACGGCGAGGAAGGCGACGACCAGCGGCAGCGACCGGTCGAGCAGGATGCCGACCCGGTCCTCCGGGCCGGTGCCCAGCTCGCGCAGCAGCCGGGCCAGCCGGTTGGCCCGCTCGTCCAGTTCCCCCCATGTGAGCCGCTCGTCCCCGAGGGACACCGCGACGGCGTCCGGGGTACGGGCGGCGAGGGCGGCGACCCGGCCGTGGATCGTGTCGCCGGGGCCGCCGTGCGCGCCGGCGGCGAGCGGGGTCCGCGTGCCGCCGTCGGCGAGCGCGCGGCGCTCCTCGCGGGACAGCACCGAGACGCGCCCCACCGGCTGCTCCGGGTCGGCGGCCACCGACTCCAGGACACGGGACAGCCGCTCCAGCAGGGTGGGGGCGGTCGTCGCGCCGATCACCTCGGGCCGGTGGTCGAGACGGAACCGCAGGCCCTGCGAGCGCAGCGAGGCGACCAGCAGCAGCGGGTAGTGGGCCGCGTCACGGCCCTGGACGGCGGTGGCGCGCAGCCGGGACGGGGAGCGCTCGGTGTCCTCGGGCAGCGGGTAGTTCTCGTACACGAGGGCGGTGTCGAACAGCGGCCGGACGCCCGCGATCCGGTGCACGTCGGCGAGGCCGAGGTACTGGTGGGTGCGCAGGGCGGTCTGTTCGTCCTGGACGCGGGCCAGGGCGGCGCTCCAGCGTTCGGAGCGGTCGAACCGGACCCGTACCGGCAGGGTGTTGATGAACAGGCCGATCATGTTCTCGGCGCCGGGGAGCTCCGGCGGCCGGCCGGAGACCGTGGTGCCGAACAGGACGTCGTCGCGTCCGAGGTGGCGGCCGAGGACGAGCGCCCAGGCCGTCTGGACCACGGTGTTCATGGTGACGCCGGACCGGGCCGCGTGCGCCTGGAGGGTGGCGGTGAGCTCCGGCGACAGGTCGTGCACGAGCTGCTCGGGCAGCGCGGGTCCGGCCGGTTCCCGGGCGGGGGCGAGCAGCGTGGGCTCCTCGATCCCGGCGAGGGTGTCGCGCCAGGCCCGTTCGCTCACCGTGCGGTCCTGGGCGGCGAGCCAGGCGACGTACGAGCGGAACGGGGCGGGGGCGGGCAGCGTGGCCGTGTCGCCGCCGTTCTCGTACAGGGTGACCAGTTCGCGCAGGAACAGCGGCATGGACCAGCCGTCGAGCAGGATGTGGTGCTTGGTGATGACCAGCCGGTGCCGTTCGGCGCCGAGGCGGATCAGCAGGAAGCGGACCAGCGGCGGCCGACTCAGGTCGAACCGGTGGCCGCGGGCGGCCTCGGTGAGCGCCGCGAGTTCGCGCTGCGCGGTGTCGTCGGGCAGTGCGCTGAGGTCGGCCTCGTCCCAGGGCAGGGCCGCGGCCCGCGGCACGACCTGGACGGCCGCTCCGTCCGCGCGGTGGTGGAAGCCCGCCCGCAGGTTGGGGTGCCGGTCGAGGACGGTCTGTCCGGCGGTGCGCAGGGCGGCCGGGTCCAGCGGGCCTTCGAGGTCGAGGACGAGCTGGACGGTGTAGACGTCCGTGCCGCTGTCGTCCGCCTGGAGGGCGTGGAAGAACAGGCCCTCCTGGAGCGGGGTGAGCGCGAACGCGTCCTCCAGTCCGCCGGGTGCGGCGGCGAAGTCGTCGATCTCGGGCTGGGTCAGCCCGGACGTCGGCAGGTCGCCGGGGGTGAGCCCGTCACCCCGCTCGGACTGGCCGGGGTCGGCGAGGGCGCGCAGGGCGGTGAACCACAGCTCGGCGAGCTCCTCGATCTCGGCGCGGTCGAAGAGTCCGGCGGGCCAGGAGTACGTGACGTGGAGCCGGGGCCCGCCGTCGCCGTCCCGGGTGACCGCGTTGATCTCGACGGAGTGGCCGAACGGCATGCCCGGGTCGGCGGGGAGCAGCGGGATCCGCAGGTCGGACGCGCTGGACCAGCCGGCGGGTCCGCCCTCTCCGAGGGTGTCGCCGCCGCTGCCGACCCGGCCGAGGTAGTTGAAGCCGATCTGCGGGGCGGCGGCGCCCGCCAGGGCGAGCGCGGTGTCCGCGTTGAGGTAGCGGAGCAGGCCGTAGCCGAGTCCGTTGTCGGGCAGGGCGCGCAGTTGCTCCTTGATCTGCCCGAGCGCGGCGACGGTCGCGGCGCCGCCGTCCAGCGCCTCGTCGAGGTCGACCGGGCCGGGATCGAGCCGGACGGGGAAGCGGCTGGTGAACCAGCCGACCGTGCGGGACAGGTCGAGGGTCTCGTCGAGTTCCTCGCGGCCGTGGCCCTCCATGTCGACGAGGACCGCGTGGGACGCGTCCTGGGTCCAGCGGCGGCGCCAGCGGGCGACCGCGAGGGTCAGGCCGGTGAGCAGCACGTCGTTGATCTGGGTGCGGAACCGGGCCGGGACGTCGGTCAGCAGCGCCGTCGTCAGGTCCGCGGGGAGGGCGGCCGTCAGGTGCTCGGCGGTCTCCCGGGTGTCGACGGCGGGGTCGAGACGGCGCGCGCCGAGGAGCGGGTCGCGGCCCTGCGTCTGCTGCCGCCACAGCGGGAGTTCGGCGATCCGGGCCGGGTTCTGCGCCTCCATGACGAGGGCCTGCGCCCAGCGGCGGAAGGTCGTGCCGACCGGGGCGGGCCGCGGGTCGCGGTCGTCGCGGGCGGCCTGCCAGGCGGCGGCGAGGTCCGGCAGCAGGATCCGCCACGACACGCCGTCGACGACGAGGTGGTGCAGGAGGACGAGGAGGAGGCCCTGCTCGTCCGGGCCGGCGTCGAACCAGACGACCTGGAGCAGGACGCCGTTCTCCGGGTCGAGCCGGCGCCGGGCCTCCTCGCCGTGCGCGGACACCGCGGCGGCGACGTCGGTGGCGTCGGCCGCGGCGTCCCGGACGTCGACACGGCTGACGCAGGCACGGGCGTCGACCGTGCCGCGCGGCGCGGTCTCCAGGTTCCACGGCAGGCCGAGTGCGGCACCGGTGAGCCGTGCGCGCAGCACGTCGTGGTGGTCGACGACGGCCTGGACGGCCCGGGTCAGCTCGTCCTGTCCGAGGCCGCCGGGGACCCGGAGCAGCACGGACTGGTTGAGGCCCTGGAACGGGCCGCCGAGCTGGTGCAGCCAGCGGACCACCGGGGTGCCGGGGACGGGGCCGACGCCGTCGTCGGCGACGGGCGCGGCCTCGGCGGCGGCGGGGCGGATCGCGGACACCAGCTCCGCGACGGTCTGGTGGCGGAAGATGTCCCTCGGTGTGAGGACGAGCCCTGCCTGGCGGGCCCGGCCGGCGACCTGGATGGCGTTGATGCTGTCGCCGCCCAGGGCGAAGAAGTTGTCGTCGGCGCCGACGCCGGCCAGGCCGAGGACCTCGCCGACGATCCGGCAGAGCAGGGCCCGCGGGTCGTCGTCGGACGGCTCCGGGGACCGTTCCGCCGCCGGGGCGGCCTGGGCGGTCCCGGGCTGCTCGGGGGCGGGCAGCGCGGCCTTGTCGGTCTTGCCGTTGACGGTCAGCGGGACCGAGTCGATCTCCATGAGGACGGACGGCAGCAGGTGCGCCGGGAGGGCGGCCCGCAGGTACGTCCGTACCGCTCCGAGGTCGAGTCCGGCACCCGCCTCCGCGACGAGGTAGCCCACGAGCTGCCGAACGCCCGGACGGTCCTCCCGTACGGTCGCCACGGCGCGCGCGACGCCCGGCGCGCCCGTCAGGGCGGCCTCCACCTCGCCGAGTTCGATCCGGAAGCCGCGCAGCTTCACCTGGCCGTCGGCCCGGCCGACGAACCGCAGGCGGCCGTCGCGCATCCGGCTGACCACGTCGCCGGTGCGGTACATCCGGCTGCCGGCCGGCCCGAACGGGTCGGCGACGAACCGCTCGGCGCTCAGACCGGGCCGGCGCAGGTAGCCCCGGGCCACGCCGATCCCGGCGACGTACAGCTCGCCGGGGACGCCGACCGGGACCGGCCGCAGCCGGTGGTCGAGCACGTAGACGCGGGTGTTGGGCAGCGGGCCGCCGATCGGCGGCACGCCGGCCTCGGGGACGAGCGGCCCGGCCATGGTGCAGGAGACCGTGGTCTCGGTGGGGCCGTACGCGTTGAACATGCGCCGGCCGGGCGCCCAGGTGGCGACCAGGCCGGGCGGTGCGGCCTCGCCGGCCGTCACGAGGGTGCGGACCGTGCGCAGGCTCGCGGGCGAGAGCTGTGCGAGCACCGCGGGCGGCAGCGTCGCGTGGGTCACTCCCTGCTCGCGCAGCAGCGCGGGCAGTTCGGCGACCTGGAGCAGCATGTCGGCCGGGCCGAGCACCAGGCACGCGCCGGCGGACAGCGGGGTGCAGATCTCCGACATCGCGGCGTCGAAGCTGAGCGACGCGAACTGCAGCGCCCTGCTGCCCGGGCCCATCGCGTACGGACCGGTCCGGGCCAGGACGATGTTGGGGATGCCGCCGTGCTCGACGACGACGCCCTTGGGGCGGCCGGTGGAGCCGGAGGTGTAGATCACGTACGCGGGCGTGCGGGCCGTCAGCGGGGCGGTCCGGTCGTCGTCGACCGGGTTCCGCGCCTGCTGGGCGGCGAGCGCGGCGACGGTCTCCGGCGCATCGACGACGATCCGCCCGGCGGTGGCCGCGGACGGCACGCGTTCCTCGGCGTCGGCGCTGGTGACGACCAGGCAGGGCCGGGCGTCCTCGAAGAAGTACGCGATGCGGTCGGCGGGGTACTCGGTGTCGACCGGCAGGTAGGCCGCGCCGGACTTCAGCACGGCGAGCACGGCGACGACCATCTCCGGCGACCGCGGCACCGCGATCGCCACGATCGACTCCGGACCCGCGCCCCGCCCGATCAGCAGATGCGCCAGCCGGTTCGCACGCTCGTTCAGCTCCGCGTACGTCAGGGTCGCGTCGCCCGCGGACAGGGCGGGCGCGTCGGGGGTACGGGCGACCTGGGCCTCGATCAGCTCCGGGACGAGCAGGTCCGGGAGCGGGCGGGCGGTGTCGTTCCAGCCGTGCAGCAGCAGCTCGCGCTCGGCGGCGCCGAGGATGTCGAGGTCCTCGATCCGCCGGTCGGCGTCCGCGACCACGGCCTTCAGGACGGTGACGAAACGGTCCGCCATCGCCTCGACCGTCGCGCGGTCGAACAGGTCCGCCGCGTAGGCCACGGTGCCCTGCAGGCCGGCCGGTCCGTCCTCGTCGGAGCGCTGCTCGGAGAGCCGCACCGACAGGTCGAACTTGGCGCGCCCGGCCCCGTCGCCGGCCGGCTCGTCGACGGCGTCGACGGTGAGTCCGGCGAGGCGCACATCGGCCCGCGAGACGTTGTCCAGGGAGAGCATGACCTGGAACAGCGGGTGGTGCGCGGCCGACCGGCGCGGCGCGACCGCGTCCACGACGCGCTCGAACGGCACGTCCTGGTGGGCGTAGGCGGCGAGGTCGGTCTCCCGCACCCGGGCCAGCAGTTCACGGAAGGACGGGTTGCCGGACGTGTCCGTGCGCAGCACCAGCGTGTTGACGAAGAAGCCGACCAGGTCGTCGAGCGCCTCGTCGCCGCGCCCCGCGACCGGCGTGCCGAGCGGGACGTCCGTACCCGCGCCGAGGCGGGTCAGCAGGCTCGCCAGCGCCGCCTGGAGGACCATGAAGACCGTGGTCCGGCTGGAGCGGGCGAGGTCGAGCAGCCCGGCGTGCAGCTCGCCGTCGAGCGTGAGCGGCACGAGTCCGCCCTCGTGGCCGGCCTCCTCCGGGCGTGGCCGGTCGGTGGGCAGCGCAAGCACTTCGGGCAGGCCGGCGAGGGTCTGCGTCCAGTGGGCGAGCCGGCGGGCGATCTCGCTGTCCGGGTCGGCCTCGTCGCCCAGTACCTCGCGCTGCCACAGCGCGTAGTCGGCGTACTGGACCGGGAGCGGCGCCCACCGCGGCGCGGAGCCCTCGGCGCGCGCCGTGTACGCGGCGGCCAGGTCCCGGACCAGGGGCCGCATCGAGGAGGCGTCGCCGGCGATGTGGTGCAGCACCAGCACGAGAACGTGGTCCTCCGGGCCCAGCTCCAACAGCTGCGCGCGCAGCGGCAGATCGGTGTCCAGGGCGAAGTCGGTGCGCTGCGCGGCGGCCACGGCCGCCTCGACGGCCGGCTCCTCGACCTGGACGACGTGCAGATAGGGCCGCGCCTCGGCGGGGTCGAGCACGACCTGTGAGGGCGTGCCGTCGGACGTCGCCGGGAAGACGGTGCGCAACGACTCGTGGCGGGTCACCACGTCGGCGAGCGCGGCCTCCAGCGCGACGGCGTCCAGCGGGCCGCGGAGCCGGGTCACCATCGGGATGTTGTACGTGCCGGCCGTCGCACCGAGCCGGCTCAGCGCCCAGAGGCGGCGCTGCGCGTAGGAGAGCGGGATCTCGGCCGGCCGTCGCCGCGGCACGAGGGCGGGCCTGGTCTCCCCTCCTCGCTCCAGGTACGGGGCGAGGGCGGCGACGGTCGGGGTCTCGAACAGGGCGCGGACGGGGAGTTCGACGCCGAGGACGGTACGGATGCGGGAGACGAGCCGGGTCGCGAGCAGGGAGTGCCCACCGAGGTCGAAGAAACTGTCGTCGATCCCGACCCGGGCCAGACCCAGGATCTCCGCGAACAGCCCGCAGAGGATGTCCTCCTGGGCGGTGCGCGCCTCACGGCGGACGACGCCCGAGGCAGCGGGCGCGGGCAGGGCCTTGCGGTCCGTCTTGCCGTTCGGCGTCAACGGCACCGCGTCGAGGATCGCAACAGCCGACGGGACCATGTACTCCGGCAGCAGCCCGGCGACGGCACGGCGAACCGCTTCTGCTTCCAAAGCCGTTCCCTCGGCGGGGACGACGTAGCCGACGAGCCGGCGGTCGTTCGGGGAGTCCTCGCGGACCATGGCGACGGCACGGGCGACGCCCTCCACCCTCGCCAGCGCCGACTCGACCTCGCCGAGCTCGATGCGATAACCACGCACCTTCACCTGGTCGTCGACACGGCCGACGAACTCCAGAACACCCGCCTCCGTCCACCGCACCAGATCACCCGTCCGGTACATACGGGAACTCGGTCCACCGAACGGATCGGCGACAAACCGCTCCGAGGTCAGACCCGGACGCCCGAGGTAACCACGCGCCACACCCTCACCGGCGATGTACAACTCGCCCGGCACACCCGGCGGCACCAGCCGCAGCCGGCCGTCGAGGACATACACCTGCGTGTTGGCGATCGGCGCACCGATCGGCGTACCCCCGTCGCCCGACAGCAGGGCACTGGTCGACCAGATCGTCGTCTCCGTCGGCCCGTACATGTTCCACACCGACCCACCGACCTGGGCGAGCGCACCCGCGAGAGCGGCGTCCACCGCCTCGCCGCCGACCAGGATCCTCAGATCCCGCGCAGCCCCCGGATCCGTCTCCACCAGCGCACGCCACAGACTCGGCGTCGCCTGCATCACCGACACACCCTCGGACCGCACCAGAGCACCCAACCGCTCCGGATCACGCACCACATCACGATCCGCGATCACCACCACGGCACCGGAGACCAGCGGCAGGAACACCTCAAGCAGCGAGATGTCGAAACCGAACGTCGTCACCGCCAGCCACTTCTCCCCCGCCGACAGCTCCACCTGCGAACCCATCGACCACAAGAAGTTCCGCAGCGCGCCATGCGGCACGACCACACCCTTCGGCCGACCCGTCGACCCCGACGTGTAC
>NZ_LIPQ01000225.1 GCF_001418135.1 Streptomyces aureus | reverse complement strand
GTTCCGGGGCGGCGGGTTTCGGGGCGGCGGGTTTCGGGGCGACGGGTTCGGGGAGGGCGCGGAACAGCAGCCAGCTCAGGGCAGGCATGGCTATCAGAGGTGTCAGGGCCGTCCGCAGGGAGGTGGCGTCGGCCAGGTGTCCCAGCAGAGGGCTGATGAGGCCGCCGATGCTGACGGTGAGGCCGAGGGTGACGCCGCCGGCTGTACCGATACGGGAGGGCAGGTAATCCTGGCCCAGGGTGACCTGGAGGGAGAAGGGGACGTACAGGCCGACGGAGGTGAGGCCCACGAAGAGGAACATGGCCGGGCCGGGTGCGTAGATCACTCCGGTCACGGCGGCGACGGACAGCAGGTAGGACCAGCGGGAGACATGGACGCGGTCGTAGCGGTTGGCCAGCGACCCTCCCAGGACCGAGCCGACTGCGCCGCCCAGGAACAGCAGGAACAGGGCGATGGTGCCCGCGGTGGTGCTGCCCTGCATGCGCTGCTGGGCGTAGAGGGAGATGAAGGTGCTCAGTCCGGTGAAGACGATGGAGCGGAAGACGACCGCCAGGGACAGCTTCACGAACGAGGCCACATCATCGGCGCCCCGCGGTGCCTCCGTCTTGGACGCACCGGCCTCGGGCCGGGCGAGCATCCGGAGGACGGGCACGCACAGAGCGGCGCCGACGAGCGCGGGCAGGACCAGGACGGGCGTCCAGCGCAAGGAGCCGTGTCCGATCACGGCCGACACCATGAGCGGGGCAAGTACGAAGCCGATGTTGCCGCCCAGGGAGAACCAGCCCATCGCGCTGTGACTGCCTTCGCCGGCCAGCCGGGCCACGCGGGCGGACTCCGGGTGGTAGGCGGCCACGCCGATCCCGGAAATGGCGACGAAGGCCAGGGTGAGTCCGTAGGAACGGCTCAGGCCGCTCAGCGCGATGCCCACGCCGCCCAGCAGGGTGCTGACCGGCAGCAGCCACGGCATGGCCCACCGGTCGGTGAGCGCGCCGAACACCGGCTGGGCCACCGAGGACAACACGGACGCGGCCAGCACGATGCCGGAGGCGACCGCGTAGGTGTAGTCCCGTTCGGCCACGAAGAACGGGATCAGCGCCGCGACGGCGCCCTGGTAGATGTCGACGCAGGCGTGTCCCACGGCCAGCAGGGAGACAGACGCATTCCTTCGCACCCGTCCCATGCTGGGAGACGCACTGGGTGTCGCGCTTTCGATAGATTGCCAGGTGATGCAGAAAATCCGCCACACTCCTGTCGCACCGACCCGGACCCGGCGTCTCGCACCCGGCGGAGAGATCGACGCGCACCGCCATGACGACCACCAGATCGCCTACGCCGGCCAGGGCACCATCTCGGTGACCACCGACGCCGGCTCCTGGGTCGCCCCCGCCACCCGCGCCATCTGGATCCCCGCCGGAACGGTCCACCAGCACCAGGCCCACGGCGAACTCGACCTCCACCTCGTCGGCCTGCCCGCCACGGAGAATCCCCTCGGCCTCGACAAACCGGCCGTCCTCGCCGTCAGCCCCCTTTTGCGCGAACTCCTCGTCGAGTACACCCGCGACCCCGGGAACGACAGCCCGGCCCGCCTGCGCCTGCGCGCCGTCATGCTGGACCAGCTCAAGGCCTCCTCCGAACAGCCCCTGCACCTGCCCATCCCCACCGACCCGCTGCTCCGAGAACTGCACGACCTCCTGCGCGCCGACCCGGCCGACAACCGCTCCCTCGACGACTTCGGACGCCAGATCGGCGCCAGCGCCCGCACCCTCTCCCGCCGCCTCCACGACAACCTCGGCCTCACCTACCCCCAATGGCGCACCCAGATCAGGCTCCATCACGCCCTGATCCTCCTGGCCGAGAACACCCCCGTCACCACCGTCGCCCACAGCTGCGGCTGGTCATCCGCCAGCACCTTCATCGATGTCTTCCGCCGCGCCTTCAGCCACACCCCCGGGTCCCGCCCCGCCACCCAGGTGGTCATCTGATGGGTCGAGCCCAGCGCAGTGGATGAGGGGGTCAGGTGATTGCTTCCGGCGACCGCGATCGAACTGGTAGAACCCACAGCAGCCACCTCCGGTGCGGCGCCCGGGGGCTCTGGCGTCTCCCGGCTCAGCGAAGACCGCGCTTCTCGCGTTCGGCTTCGATCAGCTCCTCCATGAGTTCCTCCGGGTCCACCCCGCACTCGGTGTCGTCAAGGGCGTCGTAGTCCTGGGTGCTCAGCGGGAGGCCGAGCTCGGCGAGTTCGGCGGCCAGTCGCGTGAACGCGATTCGCTCGTCGGGCTCATCCTGGTAGCCTGCCCGCTCGGCAGCGGCCCCTTCGGCCAGGGTGCGGCCTACCAGGCTCCGGAAGGTGAACTCGGTGTCCAGCTCTGCGAGAGGCCAGGCGCGGTCCGCGGGCTCGTCAGGGTGCAGCCAGTAGCCGACCCACCCCCTTCCGCCCTTCGCCACGAGCTTGACGTACGTGGCCATTTCCGCGGCTGCGGCGTTGACGGCCTGCATCTCCGGGTCCGCGAGCTCCATTTCGCTCAGATAGCTGGTGTCAAGGAGCGGGTGCACCTCCCCCGCCTCGAAGAAGTCGAGGTCGAGAAGGCGGGTGAAGTCGGTGCGGCCTTCCCACTGCGCCACCAGCAGAACGCGCAGATCGTCGGGGATCGGACGGCCGTCCAGCCGCTCGCGCGAGAACTCGGCGAGCCGTTCGTCGTACATGCGCCCTCTCCAGAGGTCGAAGCAAGATCCTCATGTCAACGTAACAGCGGTGTCTGACGGCTCCAGGAGGCGGAAGCCGCGTGGGAGCGGTTCGTGATCGCCCGTCAGGCGGTGGCATCGACACCCACGAGCTGTACGGGAGGCCCCACTTTCATGCCCTGCCGACCAGGAGATCGCCCGACCGAGTCGGCTGACTCGAACTTACGATCACCAAGATCGATGGAGCAACCGCTGGCTGCCGCACTCAGCGCACGAAGTCCGTTACTGTGCCGTGGTTGTCGGGAGCGGTCAGGCCCCAGAGGATCAGCCCCACGATGATTGCCAGCAGGATCAGCCCCGGCACGTTCTCGGGCCCCCAACTGACGGGCTGTCGAACCGGTGGGCCGGGTGTGGCGTCGTCGCGTGCGGCGTCGGAGTCGGCGCGCTGCCAGGGCGCGACATCGGCCTCACCCCGGGCGATCCGCGCGGCCACGTGGCGTACGTCGGCCGCGTGGTAGGTCGGCTCGCGGGTCAGGTCCAGGGAGGGCGCAGCCGAGGTACGTACGCTGTTGGCCCGCGCCACGGCCCTGATGCTGCTCGGCCTGATCTGCGGCCAGATCTCCCGGACTTCGGCCTTCGTCAGCCAGCCTTCCCCGTCCTCAAGGTCCTGCTCGTCCGCTGCCCCCATTCGAAGTCCGCCCCCTCGCTCGCCGATCGCCCTTGGCTTGATACCCAGACCGCCGAAAGATCACCCGGCCGGGCAGTCACACTCGAACTCACGCCCACCGTGATCGGTGCCCGGCCCGGATCAGCCCGTACGCCAACGCCACGAGCCCACCGATCGACAGCAGCATTCCAGCGGGGTCCAGTGTCCGCAGAGTGGGGCTGCGGAAATTCGGAACCAGCACGGCGAGCCCGACCACGCGTCCGTCGCACCTGTCCGGGCGCCGCTGTTCGTCTACGTCGAGAGCCTGTGCACCGTGTCGTCGCCGGTGACCGCGTACACGTCGATCCGCAGCAGTCGGCGTACGTGCGCGGGGACCCGTTCTGCGGCCTTGACGGACGTCGAGGGCACGACCAATGCGTACCTGGTGCAAGGTGCTTCGTTCGTCATGCGGCGCAGCAGCTGCCCGTAGGCGATGTCCGCGTCGATGCCCTCCTCCGAGGTGCGGCCCTTGACCTCGCAGATCAACCGGTCGTCGCCTCGTACGGCTTCGACGTCGGTCCAGCGGTCCGTGGGGTCGACCGGCGTCCATCCTTCGGAAAGCAGCCAGGTGCGGAAGGCGTCGGCGACGCGGTCTTCGTCGCTGTCACGGTCTTCGTCGCCGGCTGCGTCGCTGTCGGCTGCTTCGTCGCTGCCGCCGGCTTCGTCGCTGCCGCGGGCCAGGAGCTCTCGCAGTGCGGCCAAGTCGGCCTCCTCACTGCGGTGTAGCCGTCCCCGACCGTCCGCGTCGAGGTCGGCAGGTCGGATCACCACCAGCCTCAGGCCGTGTGCGGGGATCTCTGTGTCCCGCCGCGAGTCGTACAGGGCCCGCTGTTCCCCCCGGTGGACGCCACTGACGGTCATCCGGTGCGGTTTGTCGAAGTGAGGCATCGCCTGGTCGTGCTGAAGCTCGCGGTATTCGACCACGAGCCGGTGGCCTGGCCAGTAGGCGTCGACCGGCAGCCTGGCCTGCCGGCCGCTCGTTCCGGGGTCGCCCAACAGCCAGCCGAACTTGTGCTGCGTCAGCGCGGTTTCGCCAAGGACCTGATTGCACAGGCCCACCACGTACGCCTCGTCACTGTCGTCTCTCGTCCCCATGGCCAGACATCCTGCCACCGACCGACGTTCGTCACCGGGGACGTCGGCTGTCACGGACGCGATCGTCCAGCACGTCTTCCGGAGCGATCACCTCGGCGCCGGCACCGTGGCCGGTGGCGAAACTCGCGGCGGACGGCGGGCTCTCTCCCGGGCTCCTTTCGCCAGCGCCTTCAAACCCACGCACGGAACGGCCCCGGCGGGTACCGGCGCAGGAACGGACGCCGAGGGCGGGGAGAGCGCCGTCGGGAAAGGCATCGGATCTGAGTGCGGTCGGCATGCGCGCCGCAGGTTGTGGCCTGCGCAGCGGACTCGATTCCGGCAGCCGGTCACCTCGCCCGTCCTCGGTGCCACGTCGGTGGCGGCTCTCTCGAGCGCTCTGCGGAGCGTCACCGCGTCATACGTCGCCAGGGGGAGCTTCGCGTGGGCACCGCGCATCGTCCGAAGGGGCGGGGAGGCGATCGCCGTGCCGTGAAGGTTCTGTCATCCCGTCCTCGGCCGGCCACACGACGACGGGGCCGGCGGACCTTGGTCCGGACGGGCTACTTCGCCGGGTTCCGATGGTCAGGGGCTTCCATACTGGCAGTCGACAGCCCCGACGGCGGGGCGTCACGAGGAAGGAGTACGAGATGAACCCTCCACCGGCTGCGGAGTCCGGCTGCCAGATGATGAAGCGCCTTGCGAAGGAGCAGGCGAAGAGCATCGAGAAGAGCGAGGAGCACGCGGAGGAGTTCAGGACGAGGATCACCGAGCTGGAAGCACAAGCGAACCCGGACCAGGCGCAGATCAGCGCCCTCAAGCAGGCCCTGGAACAACTGGAGAAGAAGATCGCGGAGGACCGCGTGGCCCTGTCGGACCTGGAGAGCGTGATCAGCGAGAACTGCTAGGTCCCTGACCGGCCGACCTCGGCACTCCACGAGGCCAGGCGCCGGGCCTGCCGCTGGGACAGCCTGACAGCGCTCCCCCACCAGGCCGACGAACACACGCCTTTCGGGATCGAGAACTCGATGGCCTCCGCCTACTGAGCTCCGTGCGGGGCCGCCCGTTCCCCCGTCACCGCTCCGGTGCACGCACGCTCGATCGACGTACGACTCCGCGGTTCGACTGCCTCGGGTGTCGGCGTGCCTGTTGCCGGGACGGCCGTGGCTGTCATGAGTTGCGCGGGGTCACCAGGCCGGATTCGTAGGCGAGGACGACGAGTTGGGCCCGGTCACGAGCGTGGAGTTTGGTCATGGCCCGGTTGATGTGGGTCTTCGCGGTCAGCGGGCTGATCACCATGCGGTCGGCGATCTCGTCGTTGGACAGACCCTGCGCGACCAGGACGACGGCCTCTCGTTCGCGGCTGGTCAGCCCTTCCAGCGCGGCGCCGGCGTCGATGGGGAGCGGCTGGGTGACGTACCGGTCGATCAGCTTGCGGGTGATCGAGGGTGCGAGCAGGGCGTCGCCACGGGCGGCGACGCGTACCGCGTGGAGGAAGTCCTCGGGCACGATGTCCTTGACGAGGAATCCGGCGGCGCCTGCGCGGAGCGCGTTGAAGACGTACTCGTCCAGGCCGTAGTTGGTCAGGATGACCACACGCACCGCGTCGAGGTCCGGCTCCGCGGCGATGCGTCGGGTTGCCTCGATGCCGTCCATGACCGGCATCTGGACGTCGACGAGCGCGATGTCGGGCAGGTGCTCCTTGGCAAGTTCCAGGCCCTCCTTCCCGTTGGCGGCCTCGGCCACCACCTCGATGTCGTCCTCGAGGTCGAGGAGTGCGCGGAATCCGCTGCGGATGAGCGGCTGGTCGTCGACCAGCAGGACACGGATCACGAGGCCCGTTCCACGGGGAGTTCAGCCTGGACGGTGAAGCCGCCCTCGCCGCGCGGTGCTGCCTGGAAGCGGCCGCCGAGGGCGGTGACGCGTTCTCGCATCCCGAGCAGTCCCATGCCGGGCGGCGGGGCGGCGTCCTGCGTGGCCCTGCCGTCGTCGTCCACCTGCAGGGAGACCACGTCCGGGCGGTAGGCGATGCGGACCGATGCCTTGGTGGCGTCCGCGTGACGGGCGATGTTGGTGAGGGACTCCTGAACGATCCGGTAGACGGTCCGGCCCACCGCCGCCGGTACGTCGTGCCGCTGCCCCTCGATCGTCAGCGTCGCCGCGAGGCCGCTCCTGCCGGCCCGCTCCACCAGCTCCGGGACATGGCCGAGCCCGTGCGGCGGGGTCGTGTCGTCGTCGCGCAGCGCCTCAAGCGTCGCGCGCAGCTCCCTCGCCGCCTCGCGTCCCGCCTCCCGGATCGCCAGCAGGGCCTCCGGTACCTGTTCCCCGCGCTTGCGGGCCACATGGACGGCGACTTCGGACTGCACCTTGATGACGGAGATCTGATGGGTGAGCGAATCGTGCAGCTCCCTCGCGATGTGCAGCCGCTCCTCGTCGGCACGGCGCCGCGCGGTCTCCTCGCGGGTGCGCTCGGCTTCGTCCGCTCGCCGCTCGGCCTGCCGCAGGGCTTCGCCTGCGGCGCCGGCGGCGATCAGCCAGGCGATCTCAAGGGCACCCCTGGCCTGGGCGAACGCCTCTCCCGTGTCGTGCAGGCCCGAGGCCAGGGCCGCGAGCGGGAGGGCCGCCAGGACGGCCACGCTCGTCACCACCGTGACGAGGCGGTGTCCTGCCCGCATCGCCGCGTACACCGCGAAGAGGAACGCGACGGCAGCCACGTCGAACCCCGCGGCCTGGTACCCCACCGCGCACAGCCCGCTGACGGCCAGTACGGGAACCGGAGCCCGGCGGCCGGCGGCCAGCGCCAGGCCCCCGACCACCAGCAAGGCGTATCCGAGGAGGTCGAGGCCCGTGAAGGAGTGGTGCGAGGACATCCCGGTGACCAGCAGCGCCGCCGCCACACCGCCGGCTGTCAGGCAGTCTCTGACCTCGGCGCGAACGCCGAACCGTCCTTTGCTCATGCGCGAACCGTAGCCGGATGCCGCCGCGGGCGAATCCCACGCGGGGACGAGCGGCCGACTACCGCGTACGCAGTACCTTCGCGGCTCCTGCCGCTGCCGCGGTAGCGCGAAATGCCTGCGCCTGCCGGACGACCTTCCGCCGGCCGCCCGACATGCTCGGAGGACATCCAGTCGTGGGAAGTGAAGGAGCACCTCGATGTCCGCTCGTCGCCTGTTCGTTGCCGTCTCGGCCACCCTGTCCGCGGGTCTCGGTCTTGCCGCGCCGGCAGCAGCACACGCCTCCGTCCAGCCGGTCGCCGCCAGTGTCTACGACTTCAGCCTCGGGCGACTGGGGGCCACCACGGGCGGTCTGCTCGGGCTGGCCGGCGTGGTCGTCGCCGTGCTGGCGCTGGCACGGCCCGCCGGCCCTCTCGGCACTGCCCGCCGGCCGCGCGGGGCCATGGCGGCGGGGCTCATCGCCATGGTCCTCGGAGGGCTGGTCGCGGCCACCGCCGACGGTGGTCTCGGCACCGGCAACGGGCTGGGCGGAGCCTACGTGGCCCTGCTGCTGGGGTTGATCAGCACAGCCCTCGGCGGCCTCGCCCTCAGGCGCTCCCGCCACGCCGGGTGACGGGCTGACCGGCCGGCCCGGGTGACCGGCTGGCCCGGATGACCGGCTGGCCCGGGTGACCAGGTAGCCGGGTGACGGATGACCGGCTGACCGGCCGGGGGGCGACCGGCTGGGCGGCGACCGGCCGGGCCCATGCCGAAAACACCTCCATCAGGTTCAGGCGATTGATGCCCATGCGCTGCACGGACACTGCTGTAGCATGTCATCCAATCGATGACGTGCATGATGTCGTCGATGCGATGACAGTCCGAGGGGAGGTACCCATGCCCGCAGCCGACCAGCCGTCCGCGACCAGCACCGGCGCCCACAGCCCGGCGTCCTTTCTCGCCGCCGCGGCGGCCCTTGCCGCCATGGACGACGCCCTGCGTGATGCCCAGCACGAGACTCCCGACGCCACCGGCCCCGGTCCTGAGCAGGCGCTGGCTTCCCTGATGCTGCTGCGGCAGGTGCGAGAGCAGCTCGCCGGCTGGGAGACCGGGCTGATCGAAACCGCCCGCGAGGCGGGCGCGAGCTGGGCCGATCTCGCCCGCCCCCTCGGGGTCTCCAGCCGCCAGGCCGCCGAACGCCGGTACCTGCGCGGCCGCCCCGGCGCCGTCGGCGCCACCGGCGAGCAGCGCGTGACGGCCACCCGCCAGGCCAGGGCCGCCGAACGCGCCGCATCCACGTGGGCCCGCGCCAACGCCGCCGACCTGCGCCGCCTCGCCGGGCAGATCACCGCGCTCGCCCACCTCGCGCCCGAAGCGCGCTCAGCTCAGGACGCCCTGCATGCCGCCCTCGGCGCCACGGATGCCGCCGAGCTCATTGGCCCCTTGACCGGCATGCGCCCCTACCTCGGCACCGACCACACCGACCTCGTCACCCGTCTGGAAGCCCTCCACGACCACCTCACGGCGACATCGGCTGACGATGACTGACTCCTCTCACAGAGAGTCGCAGAACGCCGGTGCGATCCGGCCTGCCGCGCACCGCGCCGACGGCGGGCGACGACTCACATCGGCCCTCTTCCTGTCCGTTCATGACGTTCCCGCAGAAAGGGCCCCCCATGGGTAGCAGTGTCGAGACGCTGGAATTCCAGGCTGAGACACGCCAGTTGCTCCGATTGGTCATTCACTCGATCTACTCGAACAAGGACATCTTCCTGCGCGAGCTGATCTCGAACGCCTCCGACGCACTGGACAAGCTGCGGCTGGAATCACTGACCGACTCCAGCCTCGTCGACATCGACACCACCGGCCTGCACATCTCGTTGGAGGTCGACAAGGACGCCCGCACCCTGACCGTCCGTGACAACGGGATCGGCATGACCCGGGACGATCTCGTGGACCTGATCGGCACCATCGCCAAGTCCGGCACCGCCGGCCTGCTGGAGAAGATCAAGGAATCCAAGGATGCCGCCACCGCCGAGAGCCTGATCGGGCAGTTCGGCGTGGGCTTCTATTCCGCGTTCATGGTCGCCGACAAGGTCACCCTCCGCACCCGGCGGGCGGGGACCGACTCCGGTACCGAGTGGGAGTCCGACGGCGAGGGCGCCTACACCATCCAGTCCGTCGACGGCCTGCCCGTGGGCACCTCGGTCACCCTGCACCTCAAGCCCGCCGACAGCGAGGACGGGCTCGCCGACTACCTGTCCGAGTCGAAGATCCGTCAGATCGTCAAGCAGTACTCGGACTTCATCCGCTGGCCCGTCCGAATGGCCACCGAGCGTACCGACGCCGAGGGCCAGACCACCCACGAGGTCGACACGCTCAACTCGATGAAGGCGCTGTGGGCCCGGCCGCGCTCCGAGGTGACCGAGGACGAGTACAACGAGTTCTACCAGCAGATCAGCCACGACTGGCTGGCACCGGCCGAGACCATCCACATGCGCGCCGAAGGCACCTTCGAGTACGAGGCGCTGCTGTTCATCCCCTCGCAGGCACCCTTCGACCTGTTCTCCCGCGAGACCAAGCGCGGCGTGCAGCTGTACGTCAAGCGGGTGTTCATCATGGACGACTGCGAAGCGCTCATGCCCGACTACCTGCGCTTCGTCAAGGGTGTCGTGGACGCCCACGACCTGTCGTTGAACGTCTCCCGCGAGATCCTCCAGCACGACCGCCAGATCCGCGGCGTGCGTCGTCGCCTGGTCAAGAAGGTCCTCGGCGCCCTCAGGAACATGCAGTCCAAGGACGCCGAGCGTTACGCGAAGGTGTGGGCGCAGTTCGGCCGGGCGCTGAAGGAAGGCCTGGTCGAGGACACGGACAACACCGAGGCACTGCTCGAGCTGGTGTCGGCCGCCTCCACGCACGACCCGGAGAAGACGACCACGCTGCGCGAGTACGTCGAGCGCATGAAGGACGGACAGGAGGCCATCTACTACCTGACCGGCGAGACCCGCGCGATGGTGGAGAACTCCCCCCACATGGAAGCCTTCGCCGCCAAGGGGTACGAGGTCCTGATCCTCACCGACCCCGTCGACGAGGTGTGGGTGGACCGGGTCCCGGCCTTCGACGGCCACCGTCTGCAGTCCGTCGCCAAGGGCCAGGTCGACCTCGACGCCTCCGCCGACGGCGACCAGGACACCGACGCCGAGAGGGCCCAGCGCGAGCAGGACTTCGCCGCCCTGCTGCCGTGGCTGACCACCACCCTGTCCGAGCAGGTCAAGCAGGTCCGCCTGTCGTCCCGCCTGACGACCTCGGCGGCATGCATCGTCGGCGACGCCCACGACGTGACGCCGACCCTGGAGAAGATGTACCGGGCGATGGGACAGCAACTGCCCACCGTCAAGAGGATCCTGGAACTCAACCCCGCGCACCCGCTGATCACCGCCCTGCGCACGGCACACGACGCCAATGCCGACGACCCCGCACTGGCGGAGATCGCCGAGCTGGTGTACGGCAGCGCGCTGCTCGCCGAAGGGGGCGACCTGCCCGACCCGGCCCGCTTCACCCGGCTGCTCACCGACCGCCTGACCCACACTCTGTAACCACGGGAACGGCCCCGCGCGACCCGAACGCCCGGACACACCCACGCCCGCCCTTGCCACCCTCGCCCCCACGAACAACACGAGGCGATACTCCGTACGGAGTGCCGGGGCGGGGCGGGCGTGTTCGGGCTGCCCGCCCACCGCACAGGTCTTCGCCGAGCACCCCATCCCACTCGGTGTCGTTCGGCTCGGGACCACAGGGGCGGGTGGTGGCGGTACGACTGCCCCCGCCACGGCCTGTCAGACCGGGAGCCCGGCTCTCGCCGTGCCCAGGACCCGATGACCTCGCCCGCCGTCCCCGTAGCTCCAGCGACGCAGCTCACCGCCCGAGGCGGGACGTGGCGAGGTCCGAGGTGACGACCCCCGGCCTGTACGAGGTCACGACGGCGCGCTCGTAGCTGCGGGAGGACATGCCGGCACCGGCCGTCCTCGGGCTCTCGCCCGAAGGGGCGACGAGACACCGCCAGTGGGCTGAGATCGCGGAAGGAGGGCGCGACTCGGCCGCCAACCCGGGGGAAAGTGCCTGGATGACGTGGCTTGCGACGCCTGCGGGCGCTGTCCTGGTGCTGTTCATCCTCCGGGACGTGTTCCACACGCTCTGGCACCCGACCCGTCACGGCGGTCTGAGCAAGCTGGTCATGGTGTCCCTGTGGTGGCTGTCTGCCCGCCTCGGCGGACGGTGGCGGCCGGCCGGTCTCGCGGGCCCGCTCGGAATGGTGACGGTCGTCGCCGTCTGGGCGCTCACCGTGGCCGTCGGCTGGGGGCTCGTCTACTGGCCTCACATGCCGGAGGACTTCTCGTACGGGGCGGGGCTCGTCCCGGCCGAACACGCGGGCCCGGTCGATGCCTTGTACATCTCCCTGGTGACACTGGCCACACTCGGGCTGGGCGACATCGCCCCGACCTCGGGATGGCTCCGTGTGCTCACCCCCATCGAGGCCCTGGTGGGCTTCGTGCTGCTGTCGGCGACCGTCGCCTGGATCCTCGGCATCTACCCGGCGCTCGCCCGCCGCCGCGCTCTGGCCCTGCGGCTGTCCCACGTACGCCGCAGCGAGGCGGCCACCGCCCGGGCACTCGACTCCGACGGGGGCGCGGCGCTCCTCGACGGGCTCGCCTCGGCCCTCTCCACGATCACCATCGACTTCATGCAGTACGCCGAGTCGTACTACTTCCAGGACGGCGACGACAACACGTCCCTGCCCCGGCAGCTCCCCTACGTCCTCGGCCTCACGGACCAGGCCGCCGAGGCACACCACCCCGACGTCCGGCTCTCCGCGTCGGTACTGCGCAGGGCGCTGGAGGACCTGGCGGTCGTGCTCGACGAGCGCTTCCTGCGCACGGGCAGGGGGCCCGAGCGGGTCTTCGCGGCCTACGCCACCGACCACGGGCGCGCCCACGGGGCGTACGGCTGCCCTCCCCGGGCCGACGCGAGCGGGCCGTCCTGAGAGACGGGGCCGCTCCGACCCTGCGCTGCCGACCGAGGGCCGGCCCGAGCTGCTCGACGGGTGTCCCCGGAGGACCTCCCCGGCGATGACGACGTCCCCGAAGCGGGGGTGATCCCTCGGCCGCCCGGGCGTACCCGCGCATGAGCCCGGGGCCGTCCGGGCAGGCGGGTAGTCCAGAGAGCCTTGCGGGGCGGCGACGGGACGAGGTGGGGCGTGGCACGTGGCAAAGGACGGCACGACCAGGGTGACGGGCTGTTCGCGCGCCTCCGGCGCGACCCCTTCGCCGTCCAGACCGTACGGTCCGCGGCGGCCGCCACCCTCAGCTACGTCGTCGCCCTCCAGCTCAGCAGCGAACCGGCCCCTCTCACCGCACCCCTCACCGCGCTCCTCGTCGTCCAGGTCACGCTCTACTCCACCGTGACGACCAGCCTGCGCCGGGTGAACTCGGTCGTCGTCGGCGTGCTCATCGCCATCGCGTTCAGCGTCGTCGTCGGCCTCTCCTGGTGGAGTCTCGCCCTCGTCATCCTCGCCTCGCTGCTCGTCGGCCGGCTCGTCCGGGTCGAGGAGTTCATCCCCGAGGTCGCCATCAGCGCCATGCTCGTCCTCGGCGTCACCCAGGTCTCCGACACCGCCTGGGACCGCGTCCTGGAGACCCTCATCGGCGCCGTCGTCGGCATGCTCTTCAACCTGCTTCTCGCCCCGCCCGTCTGGGTCGACACCGCGGGCGACTCCATCGAGGACCTGGCGCGACGGATGCGGCTGCTGCTTCTGGACGTGGCGGACGAGTTCACCGGCGCACCCCCCGTCGAGCAGGCCGCCACCCGGCTCCACGAGGCCCGCCGCCTCGACAACGACGTCGCCGACGTCGACGCGGCGCTGCGGACCGCCGAGGACAGCCTCCGGCTCAACCCCCGCGTCAAGGAAGGCCTCCTGCACCGGGTGGTGCTGCGGACCGGCCTCGACACCCTGGAGATCTGCGCGGTCGTCCTGCGAGTCCTCGCCCGCACCCTCACCGACCTGGCGAAACACCGCGGCGGCGACCAGCTGCTGCCCGAACCGGCCTCCCTGGCCATCCGGGAGACCGCCCAGTACACCGCCGACGCCATCGTCAGTTTCGCCGTCCTGGTCACCGCGCCCGGCAGCGAGGACGCCGAGGCCGCGGAGATCCGGCTCGCGGGCGAGTTGCGGGCGGCCAAGGCGTGCAGAGACCACGCCGCCGACCGGCTCCTCGCCCTCGCTCTCGCCGACGCCGGCCGCTGGCAGCTGTACGGGGCACTGCTCACCGAGGTCGACCGGATCCTCGACGAACTCGACCCCGAGTACCGGGGCCACCGGCTGATGGAGGAGCTGGACCGACGGGTCCGCGAGCGCACGGACCGCCGTCGCCGTCTCGCCCTGCGTGACCGGCGGGAGGCGCGTCGGCCCACCCGCTCCGACGGATGACCACTCGCGACGGGAGTACCCGCGCGGGCGGAGAGAGGAGAACCATGCGCACGACGTCTACTTCCACGGGCACCGCGACGGGCACGGTCACCACGGCCGTTCCGGCCCGGCTCGACCGGCTTCCCTGGTCCCGGTGGCACTGGATGATCGTCATCGGACTGGGCACCGTCTGGATCCTCGACGGTCTCGAGGTCACCATCGTCGGCAACGTCGCCGGCCGGCTGGCCGAGGAAGGCAGCGGCCTGGACATCACCGCGACCCAGGTGACGGGCGTGGCCGCCGCCCTCTATGTGGCGGGAGCCTGCTCGGGCGCCCTGTTCTTCGGGTGGCTGACCGACCGCTACGGCCGCAAGAAACTCTTCATGATCACTCTGGCGGTCTATCTGGGCGCCACGGCGATGACGGCCCTGTCCTTCGAGTCGTGGTGGTTCTTCCTCTTCCGCTTCCTCACCGGCTTCGGCATCGGCGGCGAGTACGCGGCGATCAACTCCGCGATCGACGAGCTGATCCCGTCCCTCTACCGGGGACGCGTCGACCTGATCATCAATGGCAGCTACTGGCTGGGCGCCATCGGCGGCGCCCTGCTGTCGATCGTCATGCTCGACACCGACATCTTTCCCAAGGACCTCGGCTGGCGGCTCGCCTTCGCCCTCGGCGTCGTCCTGGGCCTGGTCATCCTGCTGGTACGCCGGCATGTTCCGGAGAGTCCGCGCTGGCAGTTCATCCACGGCCGCAGCGAGGAGGCCGAGGAGCTGGTCACCTCCGTGGAGCGGGAGATCGAGAAGGAGAAGGGTACGGAGCTGCCGCCGCCGGCCGGCGAGATCACCATCGAACAGCGCAAGAGCATCGGCTTCGGCACGATCGCGAGGACCGTCTTCGGCCGCTACCCGCGCCGGGCCGTCCTCGGGCTGTCCCTCTTCATCGGACAGGCCTTCCTCTACAACGCGATCACCTTCGGTTTCGGCACCATCCTCATCACCTTCTTCGACGTTCCCACCGGCAGCACCGGCTACTACTTCGCAGTGATCGCGGCAGGCAACTTCCTGGGACCGCTGCTGCTCGGCCGGCTCTTCGACACCATCG
This sequence comes from Streptomyces aureus, assembly GCF_001418135.1. Taxonomy (GTDB): domain Bacteria; phylum Actinomycetota; class Actinomycetes; order Streptomycetales; family Streptomycetaceae; genus Streptomyces; species Streptomyces aureus_A. The sequence goes on along the minus strand of NZ_LIPQ01000225.1, from coordinate 12,665 downwards.
GCCGCCGGATCATGATCGCGGGCACGTATGTGCTGTCGGGCCTGCTGCTGTTCGGCACAGCCTGGCTCTTCGACCGTGGCTCGCTGTCGGCCGCGACCCTGACGGCCTGCTGGTGCGTCGTGTTGTTCTTCGCCTCGACGGGCGCCTCCAGCGCCTATCTGACCGTCTCCGAGATCTTCCCGATGGAGACCCGCGCCATGGCCATCGCGTTCTTCTACGCGCTGGGAACAGCGGCCGGCGGCATCAGCGGCCCGCTGGTCTTCGCCGAGCTGACCGAGTCCGGCGTGGTCGGGGACACGGTGCTGGCCTTCCAGATCGGCGCCGCGCTGATGTGTGCGGCGGGAATCGTGGCAGCCTTCCTCGCGGTGAACGCGGAGCGCCGCTCGCTGGAGGACATCGCCGAGCCGCTGTCAGCAGTCCGGGACGGCAAGGAATCCACCCGGGACTGAACGGACCCTCCTCGCCACCGATGGGGCGCCCTCCGCGATCGGCCTGGCGCTCCGCGTGGCTCTCCCCTTTCCGGAGGCCTGTCTCCTACGGCTCGTTCACCATGTCCCGAACCTCGTCGGCGATGCTTTCCAGAACGATTCCCGGATCGGCTGACGGCGAGACGGCTCGACCGATGTTCCGCTTGATGGTGTTGCTCACCTGCAGCCAGGACGGTTCGTTGACCGGGTAGAGCTCGGCGCCGCTCAGGGCATCCAGGAACTGCTCGTTGCTGGGGTCCGCCGCGTCCTTCGACGCCAGGCCCGCGGTCACCGTCGACGGCAGCAGATGGTAGCGGCTGGCGAACGCGCTGAGGTTCTTGTCCTCGTAAACGAATTCCAGGAAGCTTCCGACCAGTTCACGATTGCCGTCGCGCTTGAAAGCCATCATCCAGTCGGCGACACCCGCCGACGCGGCAGGCTGCCCGTTTTCCCGCGTGTCCGAAACCGGCATTCTCAGCGTGCCGACCTTCATGCCCTTCGCCCTGGCCTCGTGGAGAAGCGAGGGGTAGCCGTTGAGCATGCCGACATCACCGCGCAGAAAGGCGGCGAAGGCATCCCTCCGGTTGAAGTCGGCCGGCGGGACCGGGCCGGTCAAGCCGGGCTCGACGAGGTTGTTCTTGATCCAGCGGAAGGTCTGCGTGTTCCGCTCGGAAGCGATGTCGTATCCGCCGGTCTCCCCGGCGTACCCTCCGCCGTTGCTCAGTTCCCAGATCAGGGCTTCGGCATGAGCCTCCTCGGGGCCGAGCGGCAGAGCGTACGGGCAGAGCACACCCTCCTTCTTCAGCGCCTTTGCGGCTTTAGCCAGATCGGTCCAGGTCTTCGGCGGTTTCGCCCCTGCCTTGTCGAACAGCTCCTCGTTGTAGAAGAGGAGCCGACTGCTCGCCACGAAGGGCAAGCCGTAGAGCGTGTGGTCGACCGAACCCGCCTCCACGAGCGGTGGCAGGAAGTTCGATTCCACCCTCACCGGAAGCAACTCGCTCGCGGCGTAAAGCCGGCCCTGCGCCGCGAAGTCGGAGTACGCGCCCATCAGCGCCACGTCCGGGGCATTGCCTTCCTCGACGAGGCGGGTGACCTCGCGGTCGACGTCGGCCCACGGGTAGAGCGTCACCTCGACTTTCTTACCGGGGTGCGCGGCGACGAAATCAGCGGTCAGTCGGTCCCAGTACGCCTTGGAGCTGGTCTCCGGGCTGTTGCCGTACTCGGCCGCCACCAGACGCAGCGTCGTCCCGTCTCCGCTCCCTGACGAGCCGCAGGCGGCGACGAAGGAGCCCAGCAGCCCGAGAGCGGCCACGGAGGCGGTCGCACGAGTGAGTCTTGGTCGCACGGATCGTTCCTCTTGATTTCTTTGGACAGTGCGTCCGGCATCCTCTCCCGGCCAGGGACGTATTGCGCTCCCTGCTCAAGGATTGTGGAAACTTCTCCAATTGCAGCAGCAGGGCGTGGTGCTTTCCCCTATGCCGCCCCTGAATTCGACGCGCGTAGAGCACTCCATCCTGTCCGCCACCACGCCGCGATGGAGTGTCGCCGAAAAGCGGGCTCGCGAGGTACAAGGGCCGCTTCCTGGCCGCGGCGGCCGCTGGAACACGGCGCGGAACGCGGCGCGAGTCGCAGAAGGGGGACCTCCGCCGAGACGGGCCGGACTGTCGGATCATAGAGTGGCCCCATGCCGAGAACATCTCCCGCCGTAGCCCTTGACGCCCTGCTCGCCGGTAACACGCGCTTCGTGTCGGGCGTGCCCCTGCATCCCAACCAGGACGCCGCCCGCCGTACCGAGCTGGCCCCCGGCCAGGATCCCTTCGCCGTGATCCTCGGATGCTCCGATTCGCGGCTGGCCGCCGAGATCATCTTCGACCAGGGACTCGGCGACCTGTTCGTCGTACGGACCGCCGGCCACGTCCTGGGGACGGAGGTGCTGGGGAGCGTGGAGTACGCGACGAGCGTGCTCGGGGCGAGGCTGGTCGTCGTTCTCGGCCACGACTCGTGCGGTGCGGTCGCGGCCGCGCGCGCCGCCGTGGAGGACGGCTTCTCCGCCGGCGGATTCGTCCGTGACGTGGTGGAGCGGGTGACGCCGAGCATCCTCGCGGCCCGGGCCGCCGGACTGACGGCGGACGGCGACATCATCGACGAGCACATCCGGCACACCGTGGATCTGATGCTCGAACGGTCCCGGCTCCTCTCCGAGCAGGTCGCGTCGGGCGAGGTCGCCGTGGTGGGTCTCGGCTACGCGCTGTCCATGGGCAACGCCCGGCTCGTGACCGCCCGTGGCGACGTGCGCACCGATACGGCTGCGGCCGGCGCCGGACCCTCGGCCACCTGACCGAGGGTTTCGACCGCTCTGACCGTCACCATCCCTGTCACCGGCATCCGCCTGTCCCGCGGAAGTGACCGCGGCCGGGCGATCACCCTGGTGGTCATGCCCTGCGCCGACGGGGGCGACCGGCGCTTCCCTGACCACAACCGACGCCTGACCACAGCCGACGCGCGGCCCGTCGTCGCACGAAACCGGCGTCGTACGGGCACGGCGGGCCGCCCCGCACGTACGAGATCAGGGGGCGGTCGTCCGGTCGGCCCTGCCCGGAGCGGCTGACGCGCGCGGTGGCGCGTCACGCCGGACCGGTCGTTCTCCTTCCCCGTCGTCACCGCCTCTCACGCGGGTGTCTGACCGCCGGGCAGTGAGTGTGCGAGGAGGTACTCGGTCGCTCCGGCGATGGCCTCGGCATACGTGCGGTGGACGGGTTCGGACTCCGTTTCGCGATGGTCTGCGGCGGTGGCGGTGTACCACCAGGCGTCGGTCTCGGCATCGTGGTGCACCACGGCGGTACCACCCGCGTAGTGGAGGGGGATGGACTCGCTCGTCGTCTTCCTGACCACGGCGTGGGGCCACTTGAGACGGGCGGACTGGCGCTTGATGCCGCCCCAGGCAGCACCGAGCTGGGCGTAGTTCGCTCCGCTGCGGCCGGCGACGGTGGCGGCGCTCTCCGCCAGCCGTTCGACGGACAGCTTGGCTTCGTACAGAGCGCGCAGAAGGGCCAGCTGCACATCGGGCGCCGCCATGAGCACGGGGTCGAGGGGCTTGTCGGCGGCGCGGTAGGCCAGGGCTCGGGTCGAGATCCGTTCGGCCAGGGCACGGACAGCATCGTGGACTCTCTCGTCCATGGTGAACGTGTCGCTCTGGGCGGGTTCGCTCCAGGGGGGCTCCACCAGGGCCGCGGCAGCGGTCCAGAAGTTCTCGTCGTTCCTGTCGGGAGTCGGAACCGCACTCACATCAGTCATGCGACAAGCATAACTGTCGAGGGTGGGAATCGACAGTAATATCTGTCAGCAACCAGTGAAGGCGCGCACCCCGTACGCCGTGGCATCGTGGTGCCATGACCATCGTGGTTCGCCCGGCTTCGGTCTTCGAGGATGTCCGCACCCTGGTCGGTCCGAAGTCGCCTGGGGCCAACGTCTGCTAGTGCCTGAGCTACCGGATCCCGTCCAAGCTCAACAACGAGCTCCGCGGGCCCGCCCGCGGTGCGTACGCAGCCGAGCTGTGCCGGGCGGCAATCCCTCCGGGAGTGCTCGCCTACGACGGTGACGAGCCGGTCGGATGGGCCGCCGTGGCACCGCGCTCGGACACCTCCTTCGCGCACAGCCGCAAGATCCCGCACGTCGACGACCTGCCGGTCTGGTCGCTGTGGTGCATCCGCGTACGCCCAGGACATCGCAAGCAGGGGATCTCGCACGCCCTCATCGCCGGCGCGGTCGAGTTCGCCCGGACCCACGACGCACCGGCGATCGAGGCGTACCCGGTCGACAACGGCGGCGCCAAGGTCGACATGACGATGGCGTACGCCGGGATCCGGAAGAACTTCGAACGCGCCGGGTTCACCCACGCCGCCGACACCACTTCGGTGCTGGCCGGTCACCCGCGGGTCCTGATGCGACTCGACCTGCGCTGAATCGCCCACCCGGGGCCTCGTCCGCCAGCGAGAGAACGGTCAGCGATCGGATCGCACGCCCTGTCGGCAGGCGAGGGCGGCACGCGCTTGGCGGACCTCCCCCGACGACGGCGGTCGGTGCGGCGCGTCCCGGTTCGGCGGCGGCCCGACCCCGCGTAACGTGACGGGCCCCGGGGCGTCCTGGACGGCCCGGAGTGAACCCGGGACGAGGGACGAGGAGTGACGGCCGGCATGGGGACGACGGACGACGAGCTGTACGACGTGACGGTCGTCGGGGCCGGGGCCGCCGGGCTCGCCTGCGCCACGGACCTGTCCGCCGGCGGGTTGCGTGTGCGGCTGCTGGAAGCCGACGACACCGTGGGCGGGCGGATGCGTACGGACCGCGTCGCGGGTTTCACCGTCGATCGAGGATTCCAGGTCTTCAACACGGCCTACCCGCAGGTGAAGCGCCGCCTCGACCTGCGGGCGCTGCGGCTGCGGCCGTTCACGCCCGGCGTCCTCGTTCACACCGAGGACGGGACGCGCCGCTTCACCGATCCCAGCCGGCGCTTGCGCGAGAGCGGTGACCTCCTGCCCGGCCGGCTGGCATCCGGCCGTGACCTGCTCGCCCTCGGCGCGCTGACGGCCCACGACGTGCTCGCGCCGGCCGCCCGGCTGCGTGCGCGGCCCGACCGCACGACCCTCACAGCCCTGGCCGACGCCGGCGTGTCCCCCGACTTCGTGGAGACGTTCTTCCGGCCTTTCCTCTCCGGAGTCTTCCTCGAGGACGACCTGGAGACGTCGGCCCGCTTCTTCCATTTCGTGTGGCGGAGCATGGTGCGCGGCACGCTGTGCCTCCCCGCCGACGGCATCGGTGCGGTCCCCGCTCAACTGGCCTCGCGACTGCCCCCGGACGTGCTGCGGACCGGCACCCCCGTCACCGCCCTCACTCCGCAGGGGGTGACGCTCACCGACGGCGCCGAGCTCCGCTCCCCCGTTGTCGTCGTCGCGACCGGACAACGGGCCGCCGCCGAGCTCCTCCCGGGTCTCGCCGTACCGCAGGGACGGACCGTCACCACGCTCTACCACGCACCCGCGGATCCGCCCCTGTCCGAGCCCGTCCTCGTCATCGACTCACGGCGCCGCTTCCTCAACAGCTGCGTCCTCACCGCCGTCCACCCTCAGTACTCCCCCGACGGCAGGGCCCTGGTGTCCACCTCGGTCCTCGGTACGCCCGACGGCCACGCCGTGGCCGCCGTGGCGCGTGCTCTGAGCGAGGTGTACGAGACGGATGCGGGTTCGTGGGACCTCGTCCACCGGGTCACCGTTCATGACGCCCTGCCCGCGATGCCCGCGCCCCACCCCCTGTCACGGACCACTCGCGTCGCACCGGGCCGGTACGTGTGCGGTGACCACCGGGCCACGGGTTCCCTCCAGGGCGCTCTCGCCTCGGGCACCCGGGCCGCGCGAGAGGTCCTGGCCGACATGCGACGCGGCGCCGGGCGTTGACCTCCGGGGGCTCTCGGCTCGGCGCAAACACACACGGAGTGCATCCGTCTCCGCCCTGGGCCGGGAAGTAGAACGAGGCGGGCATGCGCCGCAGGCGCTCGTCCGGTCACGAGCAGACGGAGGTCGGTACGGTGATCACGGTGGAACGGAGCTTCGTCGTCGGGCTGCCACGCGACGAGCTCGTCGCGTATCTGGAGGATTTCAGCCGTACCGAGGAGTGGGATCCCGGGACCGTGCGCTGCGTGCGTATGGACGAGGGGCCGGTACTGCCGGGGGCCCGGTGGCGCAACACCTCGCGGTTTCGTGGCCGCACCACCCACCTCGACTACCGGCTCGTGAAGCGCGAGGCCTCCCGTCTGATGTTCATCGGGGAGAACAAGACGGTCACCGCAACGGACGATCTTGGTTTCGAGGCCGAGTCGCCCTCCCTGACCAGGTTGACCTACCGGGCGTCCCTGCGGTTCAAGGGGCTGGCGAGGCTCGCCACACCATTCCTCAGGGCCGAGTTCGAACGACTGGGCGACGAGGTCGCCGAACGCCTCCCGGCCGCTGCCACCCAACGGCGCACCTGACGGCACGGACGAGCACCTGAGGGAGCGGGAACAGCCGGGTAGCGGGCATCCAGCGGGGGGCGTTTCCCCGGGCAGCGGCACGGGCCTGCAAGTCTCCGGGGAGCTGTCGCTACGCGGCGCCCGCCACTGTCAGGACCGCGACCGGCAGGAGCAGAATCCACTGCGGCAGCCGGAGCAGCGGTTTCGGCCAGCCGACCGAGAGCGTGACGACCAGGAAGGCGACGGTGTACGCGAAGAAGTGCGCGGCCACGAACCATGCCACGGGGCCGGTCGCTGACGTGTCGTCCGCCAGTGCGAGGTAGACCAAGGCGGCCGCGGAGAGCACCAGGTCGAGGCTCACCATGTGCCATACGGCATGAAGGACGCGTTTGGGTTCGGCCGCGAGTCCGCAGGACAGCAGCGGGCGGACCACATCCCGGTGCCCGCCGACGAGGTGCACCGCGGCCACAGCGAACGCGGTGATGCCCGCTGCGAGAAGCCAGCCGTTCATCGGATCTCGACTCCCTTGGACACGACAGCGGCCAGCCGGCCGGCCAGCTGCGGGTCGGGGTGTTCCCCGACCAGGCCGAGGTGGAAGAACACCGCTCCTGCCAGCGTGTCCAGAACCAGATCCACGGGCGTGTCGGCCGCGATCTCCCCGCGCGTCACGGCTCGCTCGAAGACGAGCAGCAGCCGCTCCTTCGACGGGGCCAGGAAATCGCCGCGGATGCGCGCCTTCAGCTCCGGATCTGCGGCGAAGTCGGCGAGCAGTCCCGGGAGGGCCGCAGCCGCGGCAGGTGCGTGGAACTCGTCGATCAGGCCCTGCAGCAGTGCGGTCAGGTCCCCGGCCAGACTTCCGGTGTCCGGGACCGGGGCCTCGTCGGTGGTCGTGAACACGGCCTCGAAGACCAACTCCGGCTTGCCCCGCCACCGACGGTAGACGGTGTCCTTGCCGACTCCGGCACGGGCAGCCACCGCCCCGATCGAGGTCGCGGCGTACCCGACCTCGATCACCAGCTCTGCGGCCGCGCCGACGATCGCCTCATGCGAGCGGGGATCCCTGGGACGTCCCCTGGAGGGAGGAGAGGAGTTCATGCGGATTATCATACGGGTCGACCCGTATGGGAAACAACCTGGACCCGCGAGCGTCCGAAGATCGTCAGGCTGGTTGATCCTTCCGCGCCGGGGTAGCCAAGCCGCATGGCCCACGACAACACATCCACCACCGCGACCGGCTACGTACAGCCCGACATCGACGTCCAGGCACTGTCCGCGGTGCTCGACGGCGAGTACGGCGAGATCCGCGGCCTCGTCCGCGCCAACCTGTCGACGTACGCCTCCATCCTCGAAGAGGCCGAGGAACTCGACGTCGACGCGTTCCGCGAGAGGGTTCGTGAGGTCGTGGTCGAGATGGCGGCGACGGGCCAGACAAGCATGGGTTTCCCTGCCGCGTACGGCGGTGGCGGCGACGTCGGGGCCTCGATCGCCGCGTTCGAGACGCTGGCCTTCGGTGACCTGTCGGTCCTGGTGAAGGTCGGTGTGCAGTTCGGTCTCTTCGGCGGCGCGATCCTGCATCTCGGCACCGGACGCCACCACGACGCCTATCTGCCGGGCCTGATCACAGGCGAGCTGATGGGCTGCTTCGCGATGACCGAGACAGGTCACGGCTCCAACGTCCAGGCCCTCGGCACCGTGGCGCGGTACGACGCCACACGCCAGGAGTTCGTCCTGACCACCCCAGGTGACCAGGCGCGCAAGGACTACATCGGCAACGCGGCCCGCCACGCCGAACTGGCGGTCGTCTTCGCCCAGCTGGAAGTGGCCGGGAAGTCCCACGGCGTACACGCCTTCGTCGTGCCCGTCCGGATCGGCGGCGAGCCGGCGCCCGGCGTCCGCATCGAGGACGACGGCCGCAAGATGGGGCTCAACGGCGTGGACAACGGCCGCATCTGGTTCGACGATGTGCGGGTACCGCGCGAGGCACTCCTCAACAGGTTCGCCGACGTCAGCCCGGAAGGCGTCTACGAGAGCTCGATCGACAACCCCCACCGGCGCTTCTTCACCATGCTGGGCACGCTCGTGCAGGGCCGGGTCAGCGTAGGCGGTGCCGGAATCAGCGTCTCCAAGGTCGCCCTCGCGGTCGCCACCAAGTACGCCATGCGGCGGCGGCAGTTCGAGGCGGCCCCGGACACCGAGGAACAGGTACTGCTCGACTACGGCCTGCATCAGCGCCGGTTGCTGCCGCTGATTGCCCGGACGTACGCGCTGCACTTCGCGCAGGACGTCGTCCGCTCGCACCTGCACGACGTGTTCTCCGGCAACGCGGACGACGCGGGGGCGCGGCGGCGTCTCGAATCGCGGGCCGCGGGCATGAAGGCGCTGGCCACCTGGCACGCCACCCGGGTCGTCCAGGAGTGCCGCGAGGCGTGCGGCGGCGCCGGATATCTCGCGGTCAACCGGTTCGCCGCGCTCAAGAGCGACAGCGATGTCTTCACCACCTTCGAGGGCGACAACCACGTCCTGCTGCAGCTCGTCGCCAAGGGGCTGCTCACCGATCAGGCGAGCGCGTTCGAGGACCTCGACCAGGCCGGCATGGTCCGCTACGTCACCGGCCTCGCACTCGAGACGCTGCTTGAGCGGGCCTCCGTCCACAAGATGCTCGAACGAGTACGGGACCTGCTGCCCGGCGGCGACGAGTGGGACCGTGAAGCCGGTCTCCTCGACTCGGAGTACCAGCTCGCCATGGTCCGCTTCCGGGAGGAGCACATGCTGGCCGGCCTGGCCCGCCGGATCAAACGCGGGATCGACCAGAAGCGCGATCCCGGCGTGGTCTTCTCACAGGTGCAGGACCACGTCGTCGCGCTCGCCCGCGCCCACGTCGAACGGCTGGTGACGGAGGCCTTCGTCGACCAGGTACGCGCCATGCCCGAGGGCGACGAGAAGGTCGCGCTCGCGTTGCTGTGCGACCTGTTCGCCCTGTCGACGATCGAGGCGGACCGGGCCTGGTTCATGGAGCACGGTCGGCTGACCGTGCAACGCTCCAAAGCGATCAGCCGTGAGGTGAACGACCTCTGCCGCAAGGTCCGGCCCCTCGCTGTCGACCTCGTCGACGCGTGGGGCATCCCGCCCGAGATGCTGCGTGCGCCCGATCTCGTGGGCTGAGCCGTGGGGGTCTCTGCCCCGAACCGACTGTGCTGGCGGGGCTGCTCGTCGTTGACGATCCCCGGGATGCACGGGCGGTCGGCGCCGGCAGGAGCAGCGGGGCCGCGGGGCTCGCTCCGGCGACCTGCTCGAAGGGGCGTCTACAGCTGTCACGGCCACCACGGCCGTCGCGGCGGCGCGCCAGGAAAGGCTCGTCGCTTCACCCGCTGCCGAGCACGCGCACGGCCTCCACGATCAGCTCCCAGAACCCGTCCGCGTCGACCTCCATGCCGACCTCGGTGTCGGCCGGCCCGCCGGTCACACCGTGCAGGTCCACCACCGTCGCGCCCCGTGTGTGGGTGCCGGTCAGCTCCACCGTCACCGCCGCCCGCACCAGGCTGACCAGCGAGGGGTTGATCAGGTGGGCCACGGTGAGCGGGTCGTGCAGCGGGGGCGCGTCGAAGCCGTAGACCTCGCGGTAGGTGGACGCGAAGTAGGTGAGAAGGTCGACGCAGAGGCCGCTCAGCGGGGTGCCGAGCGCGGCGATCCGGGCGACGACCTCGGGGGTGGCCCGCACCTGGTGCGTGGCGTTGAGACCGAACATCGTCACCGGCAGCCCGCTGCGGAAGACGATGTCCGCGGCTTCCGGGTCGCAGAGGATGTTGAACTCGGCCGCGGGCGTGGTGTTGCCGCGCCCTGTCGAGCCGCCCATGAGCACGATGCGCTCGATCCGCGACGCGAGTTCGGGGTGGGCGAGGAGGAACACCGCGATGTTGGTGAGCGGTCCGGTCGGCACCAGCGTCACCGGCGCCGGGTACGCGAGCAGGGTCTCGCGCATGACGGTGAGTGCGTCGCGCGGGTCCTGCGGCACCTCCGGTTCGCTGTCTCCGAAACCGGGACCGTCCAGGCCGGAGGTGCCGTGGATGTTCTCGGCGATCCGGCTCGGTCCGTGGAGCGGTCGTTCCCTTCCCGCCGCGATCGGTACGCCGCGGATCCCGGCCACCGAACACACCCGGCGGGCGTTGAGCGTGGTCTTCTCCAGGGTCTGGTTGCCCGCGACGGTGGTGATGGCGAGCAGCTCGACGGCGGGGTGCGCGGCGGCCAGCATGATGTTGAAGGCGTCGTCATGACCGGGATCGCAGTCGAGGATCACGGGGATGGGCATGTCTTCACCGTCCCATACTCGGGCCTCCGCAAGAAGGGGGCGACGCCGGTCGTGACGAGGTCTCCGGGATGGCGCCTGCCGCAATCCGACTGACCAGGCACCTCGTGACCACATGTGCCGGAGGCCGGTTCGTGCACGACTCTGGCGTACCCGACCGGCCCGGTGGCAGGGTGACCTGCAAGCGGCCCTCCGCACCGCTCCCCCGCGGACCTGGCCGCCGGCCATGCCCCGCGTCGCCCGCGGCAGTCAATGGCCGCGCCCGCCTCCCGGCTCCCCACGGGAGGCCACAGGCGCGCTCGGGGAGACAAGCTCACCACGGTAGGCCACCGGCGCGCTCGGGGAGACAAGCTCACCACGAAGAATCGTGTCAGTGCCCCATGCCATCCTGAACGGGCCTGGTGGCACCCGTCTTTCACTCGAGGTCGATCGTGAAGCGCCGCGTACCCGGAGCGATCGTGTCGGCGTGGACCGAGCCACGGGCCCGGTCGTATACCCCGGTGCCGCCGGTGATCCCGTTGTCGAACGAAGGGGGAGGGCCCGGGTCGAGCATGCCGAAGACCATCCCCTGTACCGAGAGCTGTCCGCCCGGGAGGGCGTAGGTCACGACGCACACCTCCGCTCCGCCGTTGTCGACCCGGGTGGTGTCGCAGGTGCCGCCGGTTTCGCCGACCTGCTTGCCGTCCTGGTCGAAGAGGGTCGAACGGAAGACGGTCCCTGGAGAGCGGCTCAACCGCGTCCTGGCCGGGCTAGGCCGTTTCTTCCGGACCGTCTCCCGGAGCACCGGCGAACCAGGCGCGGCCCTGAGCCCAGTGGGTCACCCATCCGGTGAAACCAGGGGTGCCCGGCATCGGGGAGGCGCTCGGCGAGGTACCGAAGGGCATCGCGCCGTATTCGTCGATCAGCCAGACGTGACCGCGCTGCGGGCCGGTGACGACCAGGTGCCAGTACATGCCGCAGCCGTCGGTGCCCAGCAACAGGGAGCCGTGGTCGAACGCGGCGTCCATCCGGGCCTCGATCTCCTGCTCCGACAGCGCCTCCTCGTCCTGCTCGTCGTTCTCCCACATCCACGTCGTCGTGAGGGGAAACGGCTCGGCAAGCAGGCGCTCGGGGCGGTCGGAGCCCCAGTCCGACGGCGTGTGCGCGAGGGGCAGCAGGCCGTAGTAGGGCGGCCCGGCCCGCAGGCCGTCGCAGACCTCCGCCACGAAGGTGCGGTACGGCTCCGGCAGCACGATGGCGTGCTCCGCCTCGAAGGACCGCACCGCCTCCCAGCCGGCCGGCGGCGCCGCCTCGGGACGGGGCGCGAAGATCTCGCGGAGGGTGGCCAGCTCGGCCGGATCGCAGATTTCCGTGTTCATGCCGATCATCATGCAAGATCCGAAGGAGACGGCCGAGGCCGGCGCCGGCGTCTGACCACGCCTGCACGCCGCACTGCTGACCGAGCTGCGCCGCGCCGTCCAGCTGCACCTGGACGACTGCTCCGTGCGGATGGCTACGGACGCGGGGGACGCCGTGGCAGGAATCATCGCGCGGCATTGCGGGGGTCCGGGTCGGAGCCGCGCGCCGGGGCGCCCCGGCGCGTGCGAGGACGGACGATACGACCCAGCCGACGGCCGACCAGCACGTAGCCGAGGAGCGCTCCCGTCGTGTTGAGGAGGACGTCGTCGATGTCGAAGGCGCGTCCCGTGACGAGCGCGCCCTGCACGAGTTCCACGAGCAGCATGGTGACCGCGGTGACGAGCGCGACCCGAAGGAATCCGCGTGCCTTGAGGGACAGGAGCGGCAGCAGGATCCCGAAGGGGACACCGAGGGCGATGTTTCCCCCGAGCTGTTTGACGGTGTCCACGAACCCGGGCTGGTTGAGGTAGTTCTCGATCGACCGGCCCGGTGTCAG
>NZ_LIPQ01000224.1 GCF_001418135.1 Streptomyces aureus | reverse complement strand
TGGCGCAGGGGCGGGCGGCGGCCGGGCGGATCGCCCGGGACCAGTACCGGGGCGGGTCCGAGTTCTCCTCCTATCTGCGGCTGCTGTTCGCACCGGATCCCCAGTCGGCGCTCGACCAGGGGCATCTGATGGCGCGGGCCTCCCGGGACCGGGCGTCGGCCGTGCCGCGGCTAGAGAAGGCCGAACGGCAGGCCGGCAGCCTGGCGAGTGCCTCACGCAGGGCGCTCGACCGGCAGCAGACCCTCGCCGCCACGCAGCGCATCCGGCGCGACGAGGTGCGGGCCCGGCTCGCGGAGGTCGAGAAGCTGCTCGCGGCGCTCTCTCCCGAGCAGCTGGCCCGGCTCACCGAGCTGGAACGGGTCCAGACGGCGGGTGCGCAGCGCGAGCTGCTCGACTCGGGTGTTCTGGAGGGCCGGCGCACCCCGTCCGGGGCGGGTGCGGAGGCGCTGCGGTTCGCGGTGGGCCAGATCGGCAAGCCGTACGAGTGGGGGGCGGAGGGCCCGGCGACGTACGACTGCTCGGGGCTCACCCAGCAGGCGTGGGCGGCGGCCGGCCTGGAGGTGCCGAGGACGAGCCAGGAGCAGTGGGCGACGCTGCCCCGGGTGTCGCTCTCGGAGCTCCGTCCCGGGGACCTGGTGGTGTATTTCCCCGGCGCGACCCATGTGGCGGTCTATCTCGGCGAGGGCCTGGTGGTGCAGGCGCCGCGGCCCGGCGGGAAGGTGAAGGTCTCCCCGATCGCGGCGAACCCGCTCCTCGGGGCGGTGCGCCCGGATCCGGACGGGGAGGCTCTGGCCTCGTACACCCCGCCGGTGCTGCCGGTGGGGGCGAGGGACGGAGCGGACGAGGGATACGACCGCGGCTGACCCTCAACTCCCCTCCACATCAATCCTCTTGCTCTTGCAAGTAATATGCAACAAGCTATCCGGGTCCTTACTCGCCGCATCTCGCCCGAACGGACGCGGAGCCCCGTCATGCCCCGACTGCTGCCCTCCACCGGGCCCCAGCGCACTCTCGCCGTCTCCAACTTCGTGAACACCGTCGGCAGCGGGCTCTTCCTGACCGCCGGGGTCCTGTACTTCACCCAGGCCGTACACCTGACGGCCGCCGCGGTGGGAGTCGGGCTCGGCATCGCCGGAACCCTCTCCCTCGCCGTGGGAATCGGGGTCGGCCATCTCGCGGACCGGTGCGGGGCGCGGGGTGTGTACGTGGTCACGCTGGCCGTACAGGCGGTGGCGACCGGGGCCTTCGTTCTCGCGGACAGCTTCTGGCCCTTCGTGCTCGCGGTCTCGACGGCCACCGGGGCGAAGGCCGCCGGACTGGCCGCGCGTGCGCCGCTCGTCCGGCACTACGGAGGGGAGCGGCCGCAGGAGTTCCGGGCCTATCTGCGGGCCGTGACCAACGTCGGCATCTCCCTGGGCGCTCTCCTCGCGGGCTGGGCGGTCCAGGTCGGCACGCTCGGCGCGTACCAAGTCCTCGTACTGGGCAACGCGTTGGCGTTCGGGGCCTCGGCCGTCGTGCTGTTCCTGCTGCCGCCGGTGGCGCCCGCGCCCGTCGCCCGGGGGCCGCGGTGGATCGCGCTGCGGGACCGTCCGTATCTCGCGCTCACCGCGCTCGACGGGGTGATGGCGATGCAGTTCAAAGTGCTGACGGTGGCGATCCCGCTGTGGCTCGTGGGGTCCACCACCGCCCCGCACTGGCTCGTCTCGGGCGCGATGCTCGCCAACACCGTGATCGTCGTGGGACTCCAGGTACGGGCGAGCCGGGGCATCGACTCGCCGCGCGCCGGTGGCCACGCCTACCGTCGCGCCGGAGCGGCGTTCCTCGTCTCCTGCGCGCTGGTCCCCCTCTCGGCGGGCGCGCCGGTGGCCGTGGCGGTCGGGCTGCTCCTCGCGGCCGTCATGGTCCACACGATCGGCGAACTGTGGCACTCGGCGGGCGGCTTCGAGGTGTCGTACGCCCTCGCCCCGCCCCGCGCCACCGGCCAGTACCTGGGGGTCTTCGGCCTGGGCGCGGGTCTCTCCGAGGCGGTCGGCCCCGGCCTGCTCATCGCGCTGTGCATCGGCTGGGGCCGCCCCGGCTGGTACGTCGTCGGCGCGCTCTTCGCCCTGACGGGTCTGCTGACGCCGTGGGCGGTCCGGCGGGCGGAGGCCGCCGGGCGCTACGAGAAGAGGGAGACGATCCCGAGCACCCAGATGCCCACCACGACGACGGTTCCCGCCAGGGCGCCCACTCCAGCGATCACCCCTCCGAACGTCCAGCCCTCGGGTTCCGGTACGTCGGCCTCCTCGCCCCGGTCCGCCGCGTAGGAGTCCGGGTCGTCCCAGTCGACGGGGTGTCCGAGCCGCTCGGCACAGGCGGCCCGCACCGCGGCGAGCTGGCCGGCGGCGAACGGGTTCGCCGCCAGCGCCTCGGGCCCGCGCCAGGCGAGGGCCTTCATCCTCCATCCGGGAGTTCCGTAGCGCTCCTCGAAGGCGGCGGTCTCCTCCGCGTTCCGGTCCTCTTCGAGGTACATCCAGCGCCCCGCCTCGGCCGCGTCCCCGTACAGCCGGTACACCTCGGCAAGCCGACGCCGCAGCGTCAGATCGTACGGAAACGACGAAACCAGCCCACGCAGCCGCTGCCGCGCCATGGGGACCCGCCCGGCGTCGAGGTCGGCGTCCACACGGGCCAGGGTGTTCAACTGAGACATGGACACATGATCGAGCACAGGGCGGGACAACTCGATCGGTTTTTCGACGGCCGCCGGACGGCCGGTCCCGGGAAGACCGACGGCCGACGACCGCCGACCGACAGCGGACGGCAGACGGCCGGCTCCCGCGGGCCTGGAGCCCCGGGTACCGGCCGTCGAAGGAGAACGTGCGCGCGGCTCAGCCGCCCGCGACCTCCGCCAGGTACGCGTTCGTCTTCTCCGGGTCGAAGAAGAAGTTCTCGAAGTCCGACGGGTCGTTGAAGCCGTTCGCGAAGCGGTTGGCGACCGGCTGGAGCTGGCCCGCGGCGCCCAGGAGGTTCAGGACGTGCTCCGGCGGGGGTGCCAGCATCGCGTTCGTCCACTTGGTGACGTGCTGGGCCGTCTGCCAGTAGCGGTCGAAGGCCGACTGCATCCACTCCTCGTCGAAGGGCTTGTCGCCCTGCTCGACGATCGCCGCCAGGTACGCCGCCGCGCACTTCGACGCGGAGTTCGAGCCCTGGCCGGTGATCGGGTCGTTGGCCACGACCACGTCGGCCACACCGAGGACCAGGCCACCGCCGGGCAGCCGGCCGATCGGCTTGCGGACCGTCGGCGCGTACCGGCCGGCGAGGGTGCCGCCCGCGTCGGTCAGTTCGACCCTGGTGGCCCGCGCGTACTCCCAGGGCGTGAACTTCTCCATGAGCTCCAGGGTCAGCGACAGGTGCTCCGCGGGGTCCTTGATGCCCGTGAAGGCGTCGAGCGGGCCGCCGGGGACGCCCTCCCAGAAGAGGATGTCCGCGCGGCCCCCCGTCGTCAGCGTCGGCATGACGAACAGCTCGCCCACGCCCGGGACCACGTTGCACCGCACCGCGTCGAAGTCCGGGTGCTCCGGGCGCGGGCCGAGGCCGTGGACGTACGCGACGGCCAGCGCGCGCTGCGGCTCGCTGTACGGCGAACGGGACGCGTCCCGGCCGAACATCGAGACCAGCTCGCCCTTGCCCGCCGCGACGAGCACCAGGTCGTAGCTGCGCGAGAAGTAGTCCAGGTCGCTGACGGCCGCGCCGTGTATCACCAGCTGGCCGCCGCGCTGGGCGAAGGTCTCCATCCAGCCGGCCATCTTCACCCGCTGGTCGACGGACTGCGCGTACCCGTCGAGCTTGCCGACCCAGTCGATCGCGCGGGAGGAATCGGGGGCGGCGACCGAGACGCCGAGACCCTCGATGCGGGGGGCCTGGGACTCCCAGAAGTTGAGGCCGAGGTCCCGCTCGTGCTGGAGCGCGGTGTCGAACATGCACTGGGTGGACATGACCCGGCCGGCCCGGATCTCGTCCGCCGTCCGGTTCGACATGAGGGTGACCTCGTACCCCGACGACTGGAGTCCGAGGGCGAGCTGCAGACCGGACTGGCCGGCGCCGACTATGAGTATCTTCCGCATGGGTGGTGCTCCTGGCGTGACGGGGAGAGCTGAGCGATCTATTCGGGGGTGTGTTCGAGCGCGTGCGCGACCATCGCGAGCAGGCTCTCGACGACGCTGTACCGCTTGCGCGCGTCCATGATCACCACGGGGACGTGCGCGGGCACGGTCAACGCCTCCCTGACGTCGTCCGCCTCGAACAGCTCGGTGCCCTCGAAGTGGTTGACGGCCACGATGTACGGCAGCCCGCAGCTCTCGAAGTAGTCGAGGGCCGGGAAGCAGTCCGTGAGCCGCCGCGTGTCGGCCAGCACGATCGCACCGATCGCCCCGCGCACCAGGTCGTCCCACATGAACCAGAAACGCTGCTGTCCCGGCGTACCGAAGACGTACAGCACCAGGTCGTTGTCGAGGGTGATCCGGCCGAAGTCCATCGCCACCGTGGTGGTGAGCTTGTCCGGCGTGGCGGTGAGGTCGTCGGTCTCCTCGCTCGCCCGGGTCATCAGCGCCTCGGTCTGGAGCGGGGTGATCTCCGAGACCGCGCGCACGAAGGTGGTCTTGCCGACGCCGAAGCCGCCCGCGACGACGATCTTCGTCGCGATCGGGGCGCGGGTGTGGTCGAGCTGCCAGTCCTGCGCGCCGTCCTCGGCGTCGGGCTCGGCGGTGGCCGACGCGGTCGCGGCCGACGCGGTCGTATCTCGCCGGAACAGGTCGGCCTCGGGGGCCTGGGGCTGCGCGGGAATGCCCGTCACCGCCGGTGATTCGGTGTCGGCATCGGAGACGGCGGAGGCGTCAGAGACGACGGAGTCCACTCAGCACCCTTTCGAGGAGCGCGCGGTCGGGCTGGCCGGTGCCGTGACCGGTCCCGTACACACGGATCTTTCCCTGGTCGGCCAGGTCGCTGAGGAGCACCCGGACGACCCCCAACGGCATCTTCAGAAGCGCCGAGATCTCCGCGACCGTCCGCATCCGGCGGCAGATCTCGACGATGGCCCGCATCTCCGGCATCAGACCGCGGGCGCCCGGCCCGCCGTCCGTCAGGAGCTTGCGCACGGCGGGCGCTTCGAGCGCCGCCACGAAGGTCTCGACGAGCAGGACATGGCCGAAGCGGGTGCGTCCGCCGGTCAGCGAGTACGGGCGTACGCGCGCGGGGCGGCGTCCGTCTCCTCGTACGGGCAGCCGGTGGGCGTGAAACCCCGAAGACACTGACGTCACTGGGTGCTCTCCATCGATTTGCGCAGCTCGCTGCGGACTTCGGGGGTGAGTACGTGACCGGCGCGGCCCACGAAGAGCGCCATGTGGTAGGCCACCACGCTCATGTCGCAGTCGGGCGTGGCGTGGACGCCGAGCAGCGAACCGTCGCTGATCGACATGACGAAGACGCTGCCCTCCTCCATCGCCACCATGGTCTGCTTGACCCCGCCGCCGTCCATCAGGCGTGCGGCGCCGATGGTCAGACTGCCGATGCCGGAGACGATGGTGGCCAGGTCGGCGCTGGAGCCGCGCGGTCCGTTCGGACGGCCGGCTTCGGCGGCGGCCGTCGTGCTCTGCTGGGCGGCCGGGTCGGACGAGAGCAGCATCAGGCCGTCGGAGGAGACGACGGCGACCGAGTGGACCCCGGGCACCTCCTCCACCAGATTCCCCAGCAGCCATTGCAGGTTGCGGGCTTCCGTGCTCAGTCCGAACGTTCCCGTCGCAGTCAACTGCGTGCCTCCTCGACTGTGTCCCCCGTCATCTCCTCTGTACGTGCAGTCTTTACGTCATCTATCCGCGTCGTCTCCATCTCCGCCTCCACGTCGCGGCGCCCGGCCTTGGCTCCCTGGTGGAAGCCGCCGAGGCGGCGGCGCAGGGCCTCCGCGTCCACGCCGCCCTGACGGGGGGTCGTGGTGGCGGGGCCGGCGGGGCGGACCACCTGCGGGGTGCGCTTGGGCAGGCCCTTGTCGGTGACGCGCTCCCACTGCGGGGTACGCGGCCCGGGAACCGGCTGGTCGGTGACCGGCTCGGGGGCGGCGGGAGTCTGCGGAGCCGGGGGCTCCTCGTGGTCGGCGGGAGCGGACACGTCCGCCGCGCGCTCGTGGGTGTCCGGCTCCGGCGGCGGGTCGGGCAGCCGGACCTGGAGCGTGGTCTCGGAGACGCTCTCGCCGAGGGGGGCGGGCTCGTCGTGGGTGAGCTCGGGCTCGTCGTGGGGCGCGGGCTCGTGCGACGCCTGCGTCTCCGGCTCGGGCTCGTACGACGCCTGCGCCTCCGGCTCGTACGGGCGCTCCTGCGCCTCCGGCTCGTCCGCCGGCTCCCGCTCCGGCTCCTGGTCCCGCTGTTCCCTGGCCGCCGTCACCTCGGCCTCCATGAACGCCCGCTCCGCCGCCTCGACGAGGGGGTCGCGGTTCCGGGACGGCAGCGTGTTGGAGTTGGCCTCCGCGGCCGAGCCGGGCAGGAGGAGCGTGGGTGCCGCGCCCGCCACCCGTACGGGCTCCGTCACCGTGGTCGGCAGGGCGGTGGGGAGCAGGGGCTGCGGCAGGACCACGACTGCCGCCGTGCCGCCCTGCTGCTGCTCGCGCAGCTCGACGCGGACGCCGTGGCGGGCGGCGAGCAGCGCGACGACCCGCATGCCGAGGCCCTCGCCGTCGAAGGCTGCGGGGTCGGCCTCGGCGAGGCGCGCGTTGAGCTCGGCGAGCCGGGAGGCGGTCATGCCGATGCCCGCGTCCTGCACGGAGAGCATCACCTCGCCGGACTCCAGGAGCCAGCCGGAGAGCTGGACCTCGGCGTCGGGCGGCGAGAAGGAGGTGGCGTTCTCCAGGAGTTCGGCGATGAGGTGGCTCAGGTCGTCCGCGGCGAAGCCGGCGATCTGGGCGTGCGGCGGCAGGGACTGGATGGTGACGCGCTCGTACCGCTCGATCTCGCTGACGGCGGCGCGCAGCACGTCGACCAGCGGGACGGGCCCGGGGTGGCCGTGGACGTGCTCGTGCCCGGCGAGGACCAGGAGGTTCTCGCTGTGGCGGCGCATGACGGTCGCCATGTGGTCGAGCTTGAAGAGGGTCGCGAGACGGTCCGGGTCCTGCTCGCGCTCCTCCAGCTTCTCGATGACGCCGAGCTGTCGCTCGACGAGCCCGAGGCTGCGCAGCGAGAGGTTGACGAAGGTGTGGTGGACGGTGCTCCTGAACCGTTCGAGGTCGGCGGTGAGGAGTGCGACCTGCCCCTGGAGTTCGGCGCGCTGGTTGGCGAGCTCGGCGCCGAGGGCCTCCTTGGCGGCGACCAGGTCGGTCCGGTCGTCGGTGAGCCGCTCGGTGTGCGCGGCGAGGCCGGCGAGCTTGCCGTGCAGGGTGTTGAGGGAGCGGACGACCTGCGCGAACTCGTCGTTGCGGCCGGTGAAGCGGACCAGTTCCTCGGCCCCGGGCTCGGGGGCGGCGGCGAGCCGGGCGGCGCCGAGCCGGAGGACGGCGAGCGGCCGGGTGAGGGTGCGGGCCACGTAGGTGGAGATGCCGATCGCGACGATCAGACAGCCGCCGAGGAAGGCGATGCGCAGTTCGAGGGCGGTGACGTCGTCGTCGCGGAGCGCGCCGAGGCGTTCGACCCGCTCGGCGGCGAGGGCGGACTCGACGCCGCGCATCTGCTCGATGCGGGCGGAGAGGGCGGCCTCCAGCCCGGCCGGGTCGGTCGCGCGCTCGGTCTCCGTCAGCCGGGGCTGGTCGGTGAGGGAGGCCAGGGAGCGCTCGGCGCTCTTGACGTCAGGCCCGGCCACGGTCGCGGCGAGGGAGTCGCGGGCGGTGGAGCCGGCGGCCTGGTCGAAGTCGCCGAGGGCGGCGAGCTCACGGACCCGGGCCTGCTGGGCGGCGGCGGTGAGGATGTCGCGGGCGCGGTCGGCCTCGGCGGTGCCCGCGGGCACCTCGGGGACGTAGGTGCCGGTCTCGGCGTCGTACTCGACCTCGCCGGTGGGCTCGGGCTGCGGCACGGAGAGCGCGGCGAGGAGCAGGCCGCGGGTGGCGGAGGCCTGTTCGACGGCGCGGCTGAGGGCGGCGGGGGCGCGGGTGGCCTCGGTCAGCGCGGTGTCGGAGGCGCGGGCCGGGGTCTTGTCGGCCAGCTCGTCGGCGAGGGCCTGGAGCTTGGCGATGACCTCCGAGTACGCCCGGTGGGCCTCCAGGGCCGTGCCCTTGCCGGTGAGGGCGGTACGGCGGACGGAGGGGACGCCGGCGAGGTCGCGGCGGAGCTCGGCGGAGGCGGCGGGGCGGATCTCGTCGATCTGGCGGTCGACGCGGGTCGATCGCGTGCTGGTGATCTGGCGCCTGTGCTTGGCGTCGCCGCTCTGGGCGTCGCGGCCGGCGGCGATGTAGGCGACGACCTCGTCGCGCTCGTCGGCGAGCGAGTGGGCCAGGGTGACGGCCTGCCGGTCGAGTTCGGCGAGGGTGACCAGGCTCTGGGAGTCGTTGAGCTCGGTGGAGGCGGCGAGGATCGCGGGCGCTCCGGCGACGAGGACCGTGATGCCGACGAGGGCGACGCCGGCGACGAGACGGTTGCGGACGCGCTTGGGGCGGCCGAGGGGGGCGCTGCCGGCGAAGGTGCTGCCGTCGGGGACGCTGCCGGTGGGCGCCGCGGCGCCGTCCGGGGTCGGTACCGCACCGGGGGTCTGGCTCCGCGTGCCGTTCTTGCTCCGAGGCCGCTTCATCTGCACCGGTGCTCGCATTCTTGATTCGTCCGCCCACAAAGCAGAGGTGACGGCCGGTCACATGGAGCGCCCCCACCCCTGGTACGGCTTCCGACCATTCCAGCGCTTCTGGGAAGGGGGCGCGCATCGGCCGCTCCGCCACCCGAACGAGTGAACAACACTCCTGAGTTGGCGAACAACTTCTCCGGGCGGGCCGGGGAGGCCCCGGAGGGCCCCCGGTTGGATCTTCCGCGCGGGCTTTGGCAGGATGCCCGCCCGCAGCTCCCCGGAGCCCGCCGCTCCGGCTCCCCGGGGACCTCCGCCGGGTTGGTACAGGCCATTTCCGCACATTTGCAGGTCCGGTGAAGACGCGCGCCGGGAACGCACGCCGCTCCGGGCACACTGGTCGTCATGCGCAGTGACGTCGCCACCCTCCCCGGCAGCCCCGAACGCCCCAACGAGGACTGGGTGGCCGCCGCCCAGCCCGCCTCGGGCGGCGGGGGAACCGTCGTCCTCCTCGACGGCGTCACACCACCGGTCGGTGATGACGGTTGTGTGCACACGGTGCCGTGGTTCACCGCGCGCCTCGGCGGGTCTTTGACCGAACTGTCCGCTTCCCGCCGGGACATGTCCCTGGCCGAGATCCTGTCGCTGGCAATCCGGCGCACCGCGGACACCCATCGGGACACCTGTGACCTTTCTCACGTCCGTACGCCCCAGGCGACCGTCGCGCTCGCCCGCTGGGACGAGACCTCGGTCGAACACCTCGTCCTCTCCGACGCCGCACTCCTCCTGGAGTCGCCGGACGGGTCCGTACGGGCCGTGCTCGACGACCGGCTCGACCACGTTCCCGACGAGATCCTGCGGTCCCTGGCGGCGACGGACCGGCTGCGGAACCGGGAGGGCGGCTTCTTCACGGCGGCGGCCGACCCGGCGGTCGCCGGGCGGGCGGTGACGGGGACGAGCCCGCGCGCGGAGGTACGGGCCCTGGCGGCGCTCACGGACGGGGCGAGCCGCTGGGTGGAGCTGTTCGGCGAGGGCGACTGGACGGACTGCTTCGGCGTCCTGCGCAAGGAGGGCACGCTCGGGCTGCTCCGCCGCGTGCGCGCCCTGGAGGCGGCGGACGCGTCGGCCGGCGGGACGCGGCGCTGGAAGCTGCACGACGACGCGACGGCGGTCCTGGTGGAGCTGGGGGCCGACTGAGCGAGGCGCCACCGGTGAAACCGAGGCCCACCGGGCGACAGCGCCACCGGGGAGCCGGGGCTCACGGCGACAGCGCTACCGGTGGAGCCGGGGCCCACCGAGCGACAGCGACCGGGGAGCCGGGGCCCACGGCGACAGCGCTACCGGTGGAGCCGGGGCCCACCGGGCGACGGCGTCAGGGGCCCGCTGAGCGGCGACGGCCCGCGTGGAGCCGCTCAGCCCTCGGCCCGGACGTTGAAGTGGTTCAGGAGCCGGGCGAGTTCGGCGACCTCGGCGCGGTCCCAGTCGGCGAGCTTGCGGACGTACCGCTCGCGCCGCGCGTCCCGGACGTGCCGGAAGCGGTCCCGGCCCTCCTCGGTGAGCCGGACCAGCGAGGCGCGTCCGTCGGCGGGGTCGGGGTCGCGGGCGACGAGCCCGAGGTCTTCGAGGGCCCGGAGCTGGCGGCTCATGGTCGCCTTGCCGACCCCGAAGTACCCGGCGAGTTCGGTGGCCCGCTGGGGACCGGCGTCGTCGAGCCGTACGAACAGGCCGTAGGCGGCGGGCTCCAGTTCGGGGTGGACCTCACGGGCCATCTCGCCGGACTGGGCACGGGCACGGCGCAGGAAGACCGCGAGTTCGCGCTCGAGCGCGAGGAACTCCCGGTCGACCCCGCCGGTCGGGGCGTGGGGTTCGCCGCCGGCGGCCGGCGGGACCCCGCCTTCACTTCCCGTACCACTTCCGTGCACGTCAGCACCTCTCACACGTTCTCCGGCGATCCGCCGACGGCTTTCCGGCCGCTGAAAGTTTCTTTCGGCCGAGGCCATCGCCGCAGCTCTTCCAGTATTTCGCAGGCGTAGACCAACGGCGGTGTCCAGGCCCTCTTCCATGGGCCGGGTCTACGTGCGTAGCGTCGTCCACGACACCCCTACTGACATGTCCACACCAGGACATGCCGTGGTGTGTCCAGGACCGTCGACATCGCTCCCCCCACCGATCCTTTCGGAGGCACGCAATGCGTGTGCACAGATCCGGAACGACCCTCGCCGGCGCCGCGCTCGCGGCCCTGACCCTCCTCGTCCCCCTCGCCGCGTCCGCCGGTGCCGCCCAGGACCCGGGTGTCCGCCAGGCGCCCCCGCGCGGCTCCGCCAGCATGGGCATGGGCGTCCTCGCGCACGACGGGCGCGGCAGCGCCCCCGGGGGCGCCTCCACCCAGGCCGTCCAGACCGAAGGCGTGGACGTCTCCAGCCACCAGGGCAACGTCGCCTGGTCCACCCTGTGGAACAGCGGCGTCAAATGGGCCTACGTCAAGGCGACGGAGGGCACCTACTACAAGAACACCTACTTCAACCAGCAGTACACCGGCTCGTACAACGTCGGCATGATCCGGGGCACGTACCACTTCGCGACCCCGGACACGACGACGGGCGCGGCCCAGGCCGACTACTTCGTCAACAACGGGGGCGGCTGGTCGAAGGACGGCAAAACACTGCCGGGCGTGCTCGACATCGAGTGGAACCCGTACGGCGCGACCTGCTACGGCAAGACCCAGGCCGGGATGGTGTCCTGGATCCGCGACTTCGTGAACCGGTACAAGGCCAGGACCGGCCGGGACGCCGTCATCTACACGGCGACCAGCTGGTGGACCCAGTGCACTGGCAACTCCTCCGCCTTCGCCACGACCAACCCGCTGTGGATCGCGCGGTACGCCGCGACCGTGGGCGAACTCCCGGCCGGCTGGCAGTACTACACGATGTGGCAGTACACCTCCTCCGGCCCGACGGTCGGCGACCACAACCACTTCAACGGCGACCTCTCGCGCGTGCAGGCGCTCGCCAACGGCTGACGTCCCCGCTCGTACGGCGGCCCCCGGGTGTGCGGCACCCCGGGGGCCGCTTCGGCTTTTCCGGCCCTTCCCCTTGCCTATTGGTATGGACCAATGCGAGGCTCTACGGCGATCGCCCGGGATTCAACTTCCGTGCGCTCAGCGCGCGTTGCTCGTCCGTCCTCCCCCACGCACGAGAGAGAGCCCCCGCATGCAGTCCACCCGCCGCACCGCCGCCGGCGTCGCAGCCCTGTCCGCCGCCGCAGCCCTCGTCACCCTCACCCCCACCACCGCCAGCGCCCACGGAGCCGTCTTCAACCCCGTGAGCCGCGTCGCCGCCTGTTACGCGGAGGGTCCCGAGACCCCCAAGTCGCAGGTGTGCAAGGACCTCGTCGCCGACTCCGGCACGCAGCCGCTCTACGACTGGAACGAGGTCAACATCGCCAACGCCGCCGGTCAGCACCAGGCCCTCATCCCGGACGGCAAGCTCTGCTCGGCGAACCGCGAGAAGTACCGGGCGCTCGACTGGGCACGCACCGACTGGCCGGCGACGGCGGTCGCCGCGGGCAGCTTCGACTTCAAGGTCCGGGTGACGGCCGCCCACTCCGGCACGATGACCGTCTACATCACCAAGCCGGGCTTCGACCCCACGCAGCCGCTGAAGTGGTCGGACCTGGACGCGACCCCCGTCGCCGTCCACAACACCACCCGCACGGCCACCGACGGCTACTACAACTTCACGGGCAACCTCCCCGCCCGCACCGGCCGCCACATCGTCTACAAGGTGTGGCAGCGCAACGACAGCCCCGAGGCCTTCTACAGCTGCTCGGACGTCACTTTCGGCGGTGCGGCCGCGCAGCCGGCCGCGGCGGAGGCCCAGGCCCCGAGCGAGGCGAAGATCGCGGCGGGCGCGTCGCTCTCCACCGTGAGCCACGCGGGCCACGGCGGCGACGAGCAGGCTCCGGCCCTCTCCGCCGAGACGGCCGAGACCCCCTCCTCGCCGCTTCCCATGGCCCTCGCGGGCGCGGGCGCCCTCGCCGCCTTCGGCGCGGGCAGCCTGCTCCTGGGCCGCCGCCGGAACTCGTCGGCCTCCTAGGAGCCGTCCGGAACCGTCCGGCTCCCGGGGCGCGGTCCCGGCAGCCTAGGAGCCGGACGTACCGAGCGGGAAGAGGGCGGTGAGCCGGGGTGTCGCCACCCCCTCCGGGCGAGCCCTCCGGGCCTCGCCGCCCTCTTCCCACTCGTCCGCCGTCTCACCCGACAGCTCGTCCGCGAGCTCCTCGGTCATCTCCTCCACGGCGTCGAGGAACTCCTCGCCGTCGTCGTCCTCCTGGCCGGTCAGCTCGTCGTACGCGTCCTGCGCGACGTAGTCGAGCTCCTCCCACTCCGGCCACTCCTCGTCGTCCCACTCGTCGCGGAGCCGTCCCACCAGGGCCCGCACCTCCGGCACGTCGGCCAGCGCGTCCGGGTCGGCGACCACCGTCTCGTACACCTTCCGCCCCTGCCCGACCAGCCAGAGGGTGAAGTAGTGGAAGCCGTCGTCGGTGCAGCCGCCGCTCTCGATCCGGTTCGCCGCCCGCCACATCGCACGTGTGCCGGCGACCTCGCACGCGTCCTCAAGGCGCACCTGGAACTCCACGCTCTCGGCGGCCGGGCGCCGGAGCAGCTCCGTGCGCAGCCACTCCAGCCGCTCGTCCCGGTCGTCGGGACGGCGGCTCAACTCGTCGATGAGAGCCCAGAAGGCGTCTTCGTTCATGCGTACGAGCATGACAGCCCCGACCGACATCCGGGTCACGAATTACCCGCGGGTACTCCGGTCGCGCCGGGCACGACGGAGCGGGGTGCCCCGCAGGTCGCCGGGCACGACGGAGCGGGGTGCCCCTGCAGGTCGGGGGCACCCCGCTCGCCGGAGGGCCGTTACGCCGCCACTCCCACCGGCACCGCCGCCGGCGCCAGGGCGATCTCCAGGACCTGGCGGACGTCCGTCACCGGGTGGACCTCCAGCTTCTCCAGGATCTCGGCCGGGACGTCGTCCAGGTCGGCCTCGTTCCGCTTCGGGATCACGACCGTGGTGATGCCCGCCCGGTGCGCGGCGAGGAGCTTCTGCTTCACGCCGCCGATGGGGAGGACCCGGCCGGTGAGGGAGACCTCGCCGGTCATGGCCACGTCCGTACGGACGAGTCGCCCGCTGAGCAGGGAGGCGAGGGCGGTCGTCATGGTGACGCCCGCGCTCGGGCCGTCCTTGGGGACCGCGCCCGCGGGGAAGTGGATGTGCACGCCCCGGTCCTTCAGGCCGGTGACGGGCAGTTCCAGTTCCGCGCCGTGCGAGCGGAGGAAGGAGAGCGCGATCTGCGCCGACTCCTTCATCACGTCGCCCAGCTGACCCGTGAGGGTGAGACCGGCGGCGCCGGTCTCCGGGTCGGCCAGGGACGCCTCGACGAAGAGGACGTCACCGCCCGCGCCGGTCACGGCGAGCCCGGTGGCGACACCCGGCACGGCGGTACGGCGCTCCGCCGGGTCCTGGGCCGACTCCGGCACGTGGTGCGGCCTTCCGATGAGCTCGCGCAAATCGTCCGGACCGACCGTGAACGGAAGTTCCCGGTCGCCCAGTTCGTGCTGGGCCGCGACCTTGCGGAGCAGCCGGGAGATGGCCCGCTCCAGGGTGCGTACGCCGGCCTCGCGGGTGTACTCGCCGGCCAGCCTGCGCAGGCTCGCGTCCTCCAGGACGACCTCACCGGGTTCCAGACCGGCGCGTTCCAGCTGCCGGGGCAGCAGGTGGTCACGGGCGATGACGACCTTCTCGTCCTCCGTGTAGCCGTCGAGCCTGACCAGCTCCATGCGGTCGAGGAGGGCCTCCGGGATGGCTTCCAGGACGTTGGCCGTGGCCAGGAAGACGACGTCCGAGAGGTCGAGTTCGACCTCCAGGTAGTGGTCGCGGAAGGTGTGGTTCTGCGCCGGGTCGAGGACTTCCAGGAGGGCCGCCGCGGGGTCGCCGCGGAAGTCGGAGCCGACCTTGTCGATCTCGTCGAGCAGGACCACCGGGTTCATGGACCCGGCCTCCTTGATGGCCCGCACGATCCGGCCGGGGAGGGCGCCGACGTAGGTCCTGCGGTGGCCGCGGATCTCCGCCTCGTCCCGGACGCCGCCGAGGGCGACCCGGACGAACTCGCGGCCCATCGCGTGCGCGACGGACTCGCCGAGCGAGGTCTTGCCGACGCCGGGCGGGCCGACGAGGGCGAGTACGGCTCCGCCGCGGCGGCCGCCGACCACGCCGAGGCCGCGTTCGGCGCGGCGCTTGCGCACCGCGAGGTACTCGGTGATCCGTTCCTTCACGTCGTCAAGGCCCGCGTGCTCGGCGTCGAGGACGGCGCGGGCGCCGCGGATGTCGTACCGGTCCTCGGACCGCTCGTTCCAGGGGAGTTCGAGGACGGTGTCCAGCCAGGTGCGGATCCAGGAGCCCTCGGGGGACTGGTCGCTGGACCGCTCCAGCTTCTCGACCTCCTTGAGGGCGGCCTCGCGGACCTTCTCGGGCAGGTCGGCGGCCTCCACGCGGGCGCGGTAGTCGTCGGACTCGTCGCCCTCGGCCTCGCCGTTGAGGTCACGGAGCTCCTTGCGGACGGCTTCGAGCTGGCGGCGGAGGAGGAACTCGCGCTGCTGCTTGTCGACGCCCTCCTGGACGTCCTTGGCGATGGTCTCGGCGACGTCCTGCTCGGCGAGGTGCTCGCGGAGCTGGGCGGTGGCGAGCTTGAGGCGGGCGACCGGGTCGGCGGTCTCCAGGAGGGCGACCTTCTGATCGACGGTGAGGAAGGGCGAGTACCCGGAGTTGTCGGCGAGGGCGCCGACGCCGTCGATCTGCTGGACGCGGTCGACGACCTGCCAGGCACCGCGCTTCTTGAGCCAGCTGGTGGCGAGCGCCTTGTACTCCTTGATCAGGTCGGTGACCTGACCGGGCAGCGGTTCGGGCAGGGTCTCCTCGACGGTGCTGCCCTCGACCCACAGGGCCGCGCCGGGTCCGGTCGTACCGGCGCCGATGCGCACGCGGCCGAGGCCGCGGATCAGGGCGCCGGGATCGCCGTCGGACAGTCGTCCGACCTGCTCGACGGTGCCGAGGACGCCGGTCCCGGCGTAGGTCCCGTCGACGCGGGGCACGAGCAGCACCCGCGGCTTGCCCGCTCCGGGCCGCGCGGCGGCCTGGGCGGCCTCCACAGCGGCGCGTACGTCGTTGTCGGACAGGTCGAGCGGCACCACCATGCCGGGCAGCACGACCTCGTCGTCAAGCGGCAGCACGGGCAGAGTGAGCGGCACGGACGGCTTGGAGTCAGAAGCCATGATCTCCCCTTCGGCAGTCAAGTTGAGCTATGCCGACTCAATGCATGTGAGCCCATGAATGTTCCCGGACGTCCGTTCGCTCTGAGCGATCATCCTCACAGACGCCACTTTCGGCCTATGTAATGACTGCATGGATATCGCAGCTCTTACATCGGCGTGGGTCGCGGGCTGGACCGTCTCCCGCGGCACCCCGGACGCCGTCCACGAGCCCTGGGGCCACCGCATCGACGTGGGGCTCCCCCGGCACGTCGTACGGCATGTGCTGCCCGCCCCCGACGCGGCCACGGTCGGCACGCTCTGCACCCGGCTGACCACCCCGTACAGCTGGCTCAAGATCATGGCGGGACCCGAGGACGCGCAGGCGTGGATCACGGAGGGATGGACCGTCCCCGACGACCCGGGCTTCATGATGATCAAGCCGCTGGACCCCGGCGCCCGGCCGGCCCCGCCCGAGGGGTACGCGCGGACCACCGAGGTCCGGGACGGTGTCATCCGGGTCCGCGTCCTCACGCCCGACGGCACCCTCGCCGCCCGCGGCCAGATCGCACCGACCGGATCCACGGCCGTCGTCGACCAGATCGAGACCGACCCCGCGCACCGGCGGCGCGGGCTCGGCGCCAACGTCATGCGCACCCTGGAGGCGGCCGCCGCCCAGGCCGGCGCCGAGACCGGCGTGCTCTCCGCGACGACGGACGGCCTCGCGCTGTACGACTCCCTCGACTGGCGCTACCGGTGTCCGCTCACCGGCATCGTCCGGGACGGCGGCGGGACCGGCTGACGGACGGGTCCGGACCCGACCCGACCGTCCGGCTGCGCGCGGTGCCCCTCACTTGGCATGCTCGGTCCATGGTGAGAGGCGCGCGGGTGACGTGGTGCGGGACCCTGCTTCTGGTGGGGGTCCTGGTCGGTGGTGCGAGCGGCTGCGGGCCGGAGACGCCGCCCGCGCCGGGCGGGCCGCCGTCGGTGAGCGCACCGGCCGAGCCGCCCTCCACGGCGACGGCCACGGCCCCCGGGGCCACGGCGACCCCGGGAGCCACGACGGCGCCGGGCACCACCACCGCTCCCGGCTCCCCCACGGCGGACCCCCACCCGGCCGAAGTCCTCGTCGAGGTCGTCGTCAACGGCGGCCTCGCCGGTGTCCGCAACAAACTGGTCGTCCACTACGACGGCTCCTGGACCAGCCGCTCCGGCACCAAGGCGCCCCGCACCGGCCGGCAGACCCCCGCCGAGGCAGCCGAGCTCCGGGCCGCCCTGGAGGACCCCGCGTACGCCCGGGTCCCGGAGCGGCCGACGGGCGGCCCGGTCTTCGACGGCTTCCAGTACTACGTGACGTACCGCCACCGCCTCGTCGTCTCGGGCGACGGCGAGCGCCCGGCCGCGCTCCAGCGGGTCTTCGCCGCCCTCCCGGAGGGCGGACCGCCGACCAACCCCTGAGCCGGACCGCCGACGGCCGCCTGAGCGGGGAGCCGACGAACCCCCTGAACCGGACGCCGTCAGAACCCTGAGCCGGGCCGCCGTATCGCACTCGCGGATCGGCACCGGCACCGGCACCGGCACGGAGAACCGAACCGGGGCACGCGCGCGATAGAGAAGGCGTGAGACTGTTGCGCCCCGCAGGGGGAGGCCCCTCCAGGGGCGACGAGGACGACGACACGGCGCTGCTGCGCGCGGTCGCCCGGGGGGACTCCGAGGCGCTCGCCGTGCTGTACGACCGGCACGCCGGCTGGCTGCACGCCCGCCTCGCCCGGCGCTGCCCGGACGAGGAGACCGTACGGGAGGTCCTTCAGGACACCTTCGTCACGATCTGGCGCTCGGCCGGCGGTCACCGGGGCCGGGGCGAGGCCGGTGGCTGGATCTGGGTGATCGCGGCCCGGCGCCTGGTGGACGCGCAGCGGGCCCGGGCCCGTGCGGAACGCGTCGTGGAACGGGCGGCCGAACAAGCCGCCGTACCCACGGAGCCGTCCGCCGCCGCGTCCTCCGCCGAGGACCGGGTGCTCGCCGGACTGGAGTACGGGGAGGTCGGCGCGGCCCTCGACCGGATCTCGCCCGAACTCGCCGAGGTCCTGCGGGCGACCGTCGTCGACGGCCTGACGACCCGCGAGACCGCCCGGCTCCTCGGCATACCCGAGGGCACGGTCAAGACCCG
>NZ_LIPQ01000223.1:292-11064 GCF_001418135.1 Streptomyces aureus | reverse complement strand
CCACCAGCGTCCCGGTGGCGGCGCCGAAGGGCCCGGCCGCCCTGAACCCCGCTCTCCAGGACGTCCTGCGCCGCATGCCCGACCCCGTCGTCGCGGCTGCGCTCGTCAGACGGGACGGAACGGGGGCCGCCGTCGGCCCGGTCACCGCCGACGCGCACTTCCGGATCGGCAGTGTCACCAAGACGTTCACCAACACCGTCGTGCTCCAACTCGTCGCCGAGCGCCGGATCGCACTCGACGCCCCCGCGCGGCGGTACGTCCCCGAGCTGCTCCCCGAGGCGTACGACCGGGTCACCGTCCGCCAGCTCCTCGACCACACGAGTGGNNGCGGCGGCGGCGGCCGCGAACCAGCCGCCGCCCGGGCCCGGCTCCGAGCAGCAGTACAACGGGCTCAACTCGCTCGTCCTCGGCCTGCTCGTCGAGAAGGTCACCGGCCGTTCCTTCGCCGACGAGCTGGAGCGGCGGATCATCCGGCCCCTCCACCTCCGCCACACCCGCCTGCCCGCCGCCGACGACGTGAGCATCCCCTCGCCCCACGCGACGGTGTACGTCAAGGGTCACGACGTCACGGAGCAGAGCCCCTACCCGTGGGCGGAGGGCGGCATGATCTCCGACGCCGCCGACCTGGAGCGGTTCTTCACCGCCCTGTTCCGGGGCCGTCTGCTCCCGCCCGCCCAGCAGGAGCTGGTCTTCGACGTGCCGCGGGTGAAGAGCGCCGCCGGCAACACGAACTGCTTCGGCGGGCCCGCCTGCTTCAGCGTCGGCGGTCTCATGAGCCACCGGCTCGGCGGACAGGAGGTCTGGGGCAAGACGGGGTCCCGGCCGGGCTGGGACAACGGGTTCTTCGCCACCAAGGACCTCCGGCACCGGGTCACGTACTCGCTGAACTCGACCGGGGCCGCCAGTCCGCTCCGGCACATCCAGCAGGTGGTCGGCGCGGCGCTCGTCGACTGACGGATGAATCAGGCGGTGGCGAACGGGCCGTCCAGCGCCGCCCACTGCAGCAGCAGGATGGTCTTGCCGTCGGCGATCCGGCCGTCGCGGGTCATCGCGAGGGCCTCGGAGAAGGGCAGTTCGAGGACCTCGATGTCCTCGCCGTCCTCTTCGACGCCGCCGCCGCTCCCGGTGCGGTCGGCCGGGGTGTAGGGGGCGGCGAAGAAGTGGAGGCGCTCGGTGACGGACCCGGGGCTCATGTACGCGTCGAGGACATGGGTGAGGGGGCCGAGGGTGACGCCCAGCTCCTCGGCGCTCTCGCGGCGGACCGCGGTCGGCGGGTCGTCGGCGTCGAGGAGGCCGGCCGCGGCCTCGACGAGCATCCCGTCGGGATGGTCGTTGACGTAGGCCGGGTAGCGGAACTGCCGGGTGAGCAGGACGGTGCGGCGGCCGGTGTCGTACGGCAGGACGACGGCGCCGTTCCCCCGGTCGTACGTCTCGCGCTGCTCGGTGACCCAACGCCCGTCCCGGCGGCGGTAGTCGAAGGTGGTCCGCCGCAGGACGTGCCAGCCGCGGGAGGTGAGTTCGACGTCGCGGATCACGACACCGGGGTTCCGGTCGAGGCCGCGTCCGGCGAGGTCGAGCCCGGTTCTGCCCCGGTGATCGGGGACGTCGACGCCGGGCAGGGGCGGGGGTGTGAGTGGGTCGTGCGTCCGCTGGTCGTCCATGGCGCGCTACGATACATGCAGAAACGTGCAAGAACAGGAGAGAATACGGATGCTGGCTGCCGAACGACGGGACCACCTGCTGGAACTGCTCGCCCGCGAAGGCAAGATCGTCGCCAAGGACGTCGCCGCCGAACTGGGGATCTCCGAGGACAGCGTGCGGCGCGACCTCCGCGATCTCGCGGGCGAGGGGCTGTGCCAGCGGGTGTACGGCGGGGCGCTGCCCGTTTCGCCGGCCGTGGCGGACTACCGGTCCCGTCGGTCCGTCGCCCCGGACGGCAAGCTGAAGGTCGCCGCGGTGGCCGCCGGTCTCGTGCGCCCGGGCGGCACGGTGATCCTCGACGGCGGCACCACCGCCCTGGCCGTCGTCCACGCCCTCCCGCAGGACCTGGCGTGCACCGTGATCACCCACAGTCCGACGATCGCCGCCGCCCTCGTCGAACACCCGCGGGTGGAGGTCTTCCTCATCGGCGGCCGCCTCTACAAGCACTCCGCGGTCGCCTGCGGCGCCGCCGCCGTCGAGGCCGCGCAGAACGTCTCCGCCGACCTCTGCCTCCTCGGCGTCACCGGAGTCCACCCGGACGCCGGACTGACCACCGGCGACGCCGAAGAGGCCGCGATGAAGCGCGCCCTGTCGGCGCGGGCCGCGGACACGTACGTCCTCGCGTCCTCCGAGAAGATCGGCACCGCCTCGCGCTTCCGTGTCCTGCCGTGGGACGGGATCAGCGGACTGATCACCGACGCGGACCCCCACCAGCCGGTGATCGAGCGGCTCACGACGCGGGGGGTCGAGATCCTCCCCGCCGGCTGACGCCCCGGACGGGCGCCGTCGCCCGTTCGGGGTGCGCTGCGGTGCGGGGGGTCCTGCCCGCTGGTGTGCTGGACGGGATTCCCCGCACCCGCGCCCCCATCCCCACGTACAGGAGCAGCGGCATGGCTGTCATCGTCACCGTCGAGATCCCCGGCGGCACGCAGGAGCAGTACGAGGAGACCTCCCGGCTCCTCGCGGCCACCGACTGGTTTCCGCCCGAGGGGTTCCTCGCGCACGCCGCCGGGCCCGACGGCAGCGGGGGGTGGCGGGTCGTGGACTTCTGGGACTCCGAGGACTCCTTCCTCGCCTTCATGGAGAAGGCCCGGCCGATCTTCGACCGGGATGGCGTCCGTACGATCCTGCCCACGGTGCAGGAGGCCGTGAACGTCATCGTGAAGTGAGCCGGTGGGCCGTCCCGGGCCCGGAGCGCCCGCGGGGGCACCGGGGCCGGGACGGACGGGCGTGCCGCTCAGAAGCGGTAGTGCGCCTTGACCGGGTAGTGGTCCGACCGGCCCGGGTCGGTCGGCACGTCGCACGAGACGACCGTCCCGGAGGACGGGCCGAACAAGTAGTCGATCTTGATGTAGCGGTTCTCCTCGGGGTTGGCCTTGATGAGCGGCTTCGTGGCCCGGCCGTCACGCGGCCGCGCGCTCCAGAGCCCCTCGTCGCACTCCTTGTCCGCCGCGTAGGCCGATGCCGTGACGTCCTTGGGGGCGTCCGGCGACTCGGAGTCCGGCGGGGTGGCGTTGAGGTCGCCGCCGTAGACGGTCCGGTAGCCGGGCATGGTGTACGAGTGGACGATCCTCTGCAGCTCCACGGCCTGCTCCCGGCGCTTCGTGCCGTCCAGGTCGTCCTCCTTCAGGCCGGCGCTGAAGTGGGCCGTGCAGAACTGCAGGGCCTGGGCCGGGAGAACGGCGCAGATCGCGGTCCGCTGCTCCATGCGCACCCACGCGCCGTCGATGGTCCTGTTCTGCGGCGACGGCAGGTCGTACGAGTGGTACCAGACGTTGGAGTCCGGCACGGCGAGGCCGATGCCGTAGGAGCCGCGGTCCTTCCAGCCGGATGCCGCCGAACCGGCGTTGTCACAGGTCCTGGCGGCCTTCACCGAGGACTTGTCGACGGTGAAGTCGATGGGGGCGAAGCGTACGTCCCATCCGGTCCCCGTCTTCGCCTCCAGCCGGGTCTCGATGGCCTTGGCGTGCGACTCGCACATCTCCTGGAGGAAGACGGCACGGTACTGCTGGGCCTCCGCCGTGGTGCCCATCCGGTCGGTGATCTGGGTGCCCAGGGAGGGGCCTTCCACCCGGTGGTTGTCGCAGGCGGAGTTGTGGTTCGCGCAGACGTTCCACGACATCACGCGGAAGTCGGCCGCCGGAGCGGGGGAGGCGGGGGCGGGGCGGCCCCCCGCGTCGCTGGCGTTCTCCTCGCCCAGGCGGACGAGCTGGAACTTCTGCCAGGAGCCGACCGCGTCCCCCCGTGCGCGCAGCAGCCCCGCGTCGTTCCCGGGATCCTGCACCTCGGCGGTCACGTACTTGTAGCCGTCGTTCGTGGCGGCCTTCAGGGCGTAGGTGCCGTCCGTCTGCTTCTCCAGCTGGAGCTTCTCCCAGTCGCCGACCGTGGTGCCGCGGGCCCGGAGCAGATTCTGGTGGGTGCCGGTGTAGCCGCGTTCGGTCGTGACGTAGTTGCCGTTGCCCTCCGAGCGCAGGGTGGTGCTCCACCCCTTGTCGTCGGTGTGCAGCGTGAACTTCTCCCAGGAACCCAGGTCGTCGAGCGTGGCCGCGGCCTTGCGGGCGCGCAGCATGGCCTGCCCGGTGCCGGTGGTGTCGACCTCCACCGACACGTAAAGGCCGCCGGCGCCGACGGACTTGAGCGCGTACTTCTCGCTCGCGGTGACGGGGACCGGGCGGACTTCCACCGCTTGGGCCTGCACGGGCGTCATGGCGATCACCGCGAACAGAGCGGAACACAGCACCGCCAAGCGGCGCGCTGTCTGTCTCATCTGCCTACCCCCATCAAGGGCTGTGAAAGGACAAACGACGGACGCTACGACACCGCCACGGCTGCGATCAACGGTCGGCCGGGGCATCTGTCACGTCGCCTGCGCTGCACCCGGCCCCGGCCCGGCCGGGGGTCCGTCGCCGTGGGCGCCGAAAACCCTTTGCGGGGGCGGACCGGTGGCCGCCAGGCTTCTCGGCCATGACCAGTCATCCTTCCCGCCCTTCCGAAGCGGCCCGTCCGCCCCGCCCGGTCGCGGACCTGTTCTCCGCCGACGGGCGCCTCAAGGCGATCCCGCGCAGGCCGGCCCGCCGTGAGGCCCTCCTCGCGCACCTCACCGAGAGCCTCTTCGCCCCCGACCGTGACTACCGCGAGCCCGAGGTCAACCAGGCGCTGCTCACCGTCCACGAGGACTTCTCCGCCCTGCGCCGCTATCTCGTGATCGGCGGCTTCCTCGCCCGGACCAAGGACGGCTCGGCGTACCGCCGACAGCAGCAGCCCGGCTCCCCCGGAGGCGCGATCCCCGCCGTCGCGTGACCGCCGCGGTGGTGGCCGGCCTGCTCGCCGGCTACGGCATCGCGATCCCGGTCGGCGCGGTCGGGGCGTACCTGGTGGCCGTCACGGCCCGCACCGGCTGGCGCACGGGTGCGGGCGCGGCGCTCGGGGTCGCCACGGCGGACGGCTTGTACGCCCTGCTCGCGGTGGCGGGCGGCTCCGCGCTCGTTCCGCTGCTGACTCCCGTGACGACCCCGCTGCGGTGGGCCTCGGCCGTGGTGCTCGTGGTGCTCGCGGTACGTGCGGCGTACGTGGCCCTCGCCACGTACCGGACGGGCGGGCTCGCCTCCCGGGACGACGGGACGGCCCTCGGCCCGGCCCGCGCGTACGTCACCTTCCTGGGGATCACGGTCCTCAACCCGATGACGGTGATCTACTTCGCCGCGCTCGTCCTCGCGACAGGCCCCTCGGCGCCGGCGACCCTCCCCGACCGGACGGCCTTCGTCCTCGCGGCCCTGGTCGCCTCGGCGAGCTGGCAGCTGCTCCTCGCCCTGGGCGGGACGCTGCTCGGCCGGACCCTGACGGGGGCGCGGGGCCGGCTGACCACGGTGCTCGCGTCGAGCACGCTGATCGTCGTCCTGGCGGTACGGCTCGTGGCGCGCTCCTGAGCGAGCGCAGGCGGGGTCGAAGCGCGGCCGACGGTACGCGCGTCAGGGACGGACGGCGTACCGGGCCAGGAACAGATCCACTCCCGAACCGATCACCCGCGTCAGCTCCTCGTCGCTGATCTCTGCGTCGGGCGAGAAGGTCCGGACGAGCTGCGGCACCCCCACGGTGGCCGCGACCAACTGCTGCACGGCGAGCACCGGATCGGGCGCGTCGAGGGTGCCGCGGGCGTGGAGCTCGGTGAAGGCCTCGACGAGCGGGCCGTTGTTCATGTCGTAGCTGACCCGGTACCAGAGCTGCCCGAGCTGCGGGAAGCGGTCCATCTCGCCGATCACCAGGCGGCGCAGCGACATGATGTCGGGGCGCAGCAGGATGCGGGCCCGGTCGGTGGTGAGCCGGAGGAGGGCGGCGCGCAGGTCGGGGGCGTCGGCGAGGGTGGAGTCGGAGGGCTCCAGATCCGCGTACGTCTTCGGGAGCACGCCGCCGATGACGGCGAGGAACAGCCGCTCCTTGCTGCCGAAGTGCTTGTAGATCGTCGCCTTGGAGACGCCCGAGCCGCGGGTGATCGCGTCCATCGAGGCCGCGGAGTAGCCCTCGGCGAGGAACTCGGCGAGGGCGGCGTCGATGATCGCCCGACGCTTGCGCGAGGCGGCGTCGGCGGGGTCCGGGATGATCGGGATGCCGTACTCGTCGGTCGCGTCGTCCTGGATCTCGGCTCCGGCTCCCATGGGTGTTCCTCAGGTGTGGTGGCGGGAACGCCAGTGTATGAACTGAACGGTTTGGTCTGTAAGCCCGTTGGCGGATCTTCGTCTGCGTCGACGCCGATGTCGTCGTGAAGCCCGAGGTGCACGTCTTCCAGTCGAACGACCGCTTCGACGCCGACGGCAACCTCGTCGACGAGGCGACGATCGGACTCGTGCAGGGGCTGCTGACCGCGCTCAAGGACAAGATCGACGCGACGGCCTGAGCGGCATCGAGGCCGACGCCGCCACGGCTCCCGCGACCGCGAGCACCGCGCCCGCCGCGAGCACGCCCCGGCGCGAGCGCCAGGACAGCACGGACCAGCACGACTGGGCCGAGAGCAGCGAGCCGACGCTCGCCCAGGAGCCCACGGAGCCGGCCGACATCGCCGACCCGACGGAGCCGACGGACAGGAACGACCCGACCGAGCCGATCGAGAGCGTCGATCCGACCGAGGCGACGGACAGGAACGAGTCCCGCGACCAGAGCGACAGCGACGAACGGCGGCGAGAGGTCATACCCCGATCGTAGGGTCGTTCCGGGGAGTCTGCGCGGGGGATGCGTGCGCCGCGCGCGCTGCGTGTGCCGTGCGCGTGCGCTGTGCGCGTCCTCGGTGCGCGCTGGGCTGCGCGTGCCCGTTCGAGCAGCGCTGACCCGCGCAGGCCGGCAGGAATTCCAGGCCCTCCGGGGTCCCGAAGCGCACGACGGCGAGGTACGCCTCCGGGTAGTCGCAGCCGACGTTCGTCCACTGGAGCGCGAGGACCGTCCAGACGACGAAGACGGCAAGGAAGAACCAACGCCGGCCCTTTGACATGCGCGCCACGTACCCGCCGCTCACGCGGAGGAACCGCTTCCCTCCTCAGTCCAGCTGGGCCATGCGCTGCGCGTTGCCGTCGTCCGTGTCCTGCTGACTGCTCGACACCAGCAGGATCGCGTCGGGCAGCGCACCGCTCAGATGGTTGCCGACGGCGGTGGTGGCCGCGCTGAGCCGGTCGAGGACCAGGTCGACGGCCTCGGCCAGGTCGGCGCCGAGGGAGCCGCTGCTCTTGACGGCGTCGTGATCTCCGACGGCCGCGTTCAGCTTGGCGCTGGTGTCGCCGCGGACCTCGCCGCCGACCTCGGCGATCCTGCGGGCCGCGAGCTGGTGTTCCTCGTGGTCCACCTTCAGGACGCTGCCGATCGCGCGGCCGTGAGCCGCGCCGCCGGCGGCACCGGCACCGATGCCGCCGCCGATCCCCTTCTCGGCCCCGCCCCCCGCTCCGTCGAAGACGTCCTTCCACGGAGACCCGCCGGAGCCGCCCCCACCGTTCCCAGAGGTGCCCGCGAGATCGTTCGGGATCTTCTCCAGGGCGATCACGGCAGGGTCCGTGAGCACGGACTGGAGCGACTTCCAGATGCTCTGGACGTCCGACCGGTATTCGGCGTTGGCCCGCCGAGCCGTCTCCGCGTTGGCACGCGCGACCGTGGCCGGGACTGCCGGGCCGACGCCCCCTGCGAGGCCGGCCCCGGCCTCTTCCGCGGCGAGCGCGCCGGCCGTGTGCACGACGGACAACTTGAGGGCGGCGATGGTGGTCGGCAGGTCCTTCACCCTGAGCGCCAGCGCCCTGGCCGAGGCGCCGAGGGGCGTCATGTCGTCCCTCTTGACCCGGTCCCAGTGCTCCGCCAGCGCGTTGATCGCTTCGCCCTTCCCGGAGGGGAGCAGGCGCTCCATGTGTCGGCCGGCGACCGCGGTGTCCTCTTCGACGAGCGCGGCGAACGAGTCCAGGTTGGCCGTCAGGAGGGCGTATCCGTCCTCGTCGACCTCCGGCCAGGACAGGCCGTACCTCTGGACCACAAGCCGGGTTGCGCCGTCGAGCTCGATCCCCATGCCGCCAACTTCCCCTCGTCGCGCGCGTGTTGGTCGCACACGCCCCCACGTGTGGCGCTCACGGTCTCACGCCCCCCGGAAGGTCACAAGGCTGACCGCTACCGGCCCGCGACGCCCCGCACCGACCCGCGTCGCACCGACGCGCCCCGCCCCGACCCGCGTCGGCCCCGCGCTCAGTCGATGTGCACGATCTGGAACGCCTCCGCCATCCGCCCCGCCGGCAGTCCGCCCGCCGTCGCGTGTTCGCCGAGCCAGGTGCGCAGGAGGCCCGCGAGGTCGTCGAAGTGGGCCGTCTGGGAGGTGTGGATGCGCAGTGCCTCGACCTTGCGGTCGAAGACCGGGGTGACGTCCACGTACTGGTTGGGGGTGGGGCCCGTCATCAGCCACAGTTCGTGGACGGTCCACGGCTCCAGGCCCTCCTCCTTCAGCAGGGAGGGGTGGGCGAACGGGTTGCGGGCCTCGGGGTAGACCGCGCGGAGGCAGGCGTCGCCGACGGCGCGGTGGTCGGGGTGGAGGTCGGCGACCCGCGCCCAGTTGATCTCGGGGGAGGGGATGATGGCGCGCTGCGGCCGTACCTCCCGAATCACCCGGCACAGATCGCGGCGGAGTTCCACGGAGGCCTCCACGAAGCTGTCGGGGTAGCCGAGGAAGCGGACGTCCGCGACGCCGCTGAGCTTGGCGGAGTGGACCTGTTCGGCGCGGCGCAGATCCGCCATCGCCTGGCGGGGGAGCCTGTCGTCGTAACCTCCGGCACCGCCGTCCGTGACGATGCAGTAGGTGACGCGGGTGCCGCGTTCGATCCACTGCATGACGGTGCCGCTGACACAGAACTCGATGTCGTCGGGGTGCGCGGCCACGACGAGCAGTGACTCGGGCGCGGTGCGAGCGGTGTGGTCGTAGTCCTCCATGTCCCTCATGGGGTCAGCCTGTTGGGGGCGGCGAGGGCGTCGCAAGG
The DNA here is from genome assembly GCF_001418135.1 of Streptomyces aureus. GTDB lineage: Bacteria > Actinomycetota > Actinomycetes > Streptomycetales > Streptomycetaceae > Streptomyces > Streptomyces aureus_A. The sequence continues at coordinate 1,876 of NZ_LIPQ01000223.1, read as the reverse complement.
CCAAGCCGTGGCGTGAACAGGACATGGCACTTACGCGCCATTCAAAAAGTTGGTAGATTCAAATCATTGGGTTGTACGGGTGAGTGATGTGCTTGGAGGGTGACCGCTGTGTGCAGGATTCTCGGCTCCTTCGCCGCCGGAGCGGCGGCCCACGCCGACCGCCCCGACCCGGCGCAACTCGCCGCCGTGTCGGCCCGCCAGCGCCACGGCGGACCCGACGAGCACGCCGTGCTCACCGGACCCGGCTGGTCCCTCGGCTGCGACCGGCTCGCCGTCACCGACCCCTGCGGCGGGCAGCAGCCCTACCGGCTGCCGCACCTCCCCGGCGTCCTCGCCGTCCTCAACGGCGAGATCTACAACCACGCCGAGCTGCGCCGCACCCTCGCCGCCCGCGGCCACCGGTTCCCCGACCGCTGCGACGGCACGCTCCTGCCCGCGCTCTACGCCGAGTACGGGCCCTCGTTCGCCGAGCACCTCGACGGCATGTTCGCCGTCGCGGTCCTCGACCTCCGCCCGGGCAGCACCCAACTCGTCCTCGCCGTGGACGACATGGGCATGAAGCCGATCCACCTCCACCACGACCCGTACGACGGATCCACCCGGTTCGCCTCCGAGATCCCCGCGCTCCTCGCCTTCGAAGGAGTACGCATCTCCCCGCGCGAGGACTCCCTCGACACGGTCCTCGCCACCCGTACGTCGTTCTCCACGCACACCGCGCTCGACGGCGTCAGCGTCCTGCCCCCCGGGGCCACCGCCTTCGTACGACCCGGCGCCGCACCCGTCGTACGCCGCCGGGGGCCGCACCGGATCACGCCCGTCGGCGACACCCAGGACGTCCTGCGGCACGAGGTGAGACGGCTCGCCGAGGCCGAGGTCCCCGTCTGCGCCATCACCAGCGGCGGTCTCGACTCCGGGCTCGTCACCGCGCTCGCAGCCGAACACGCCCGCGAGACCGACGCGCCGCCGCTCCACACCTTCCACCTCACCTACCGGGGACGATGGCCCGGCTCCGAGGCGGCGTACGCCCGTTCCGTCGCGCGCCGGGCCCGGACCGTGCACCACGAGGTCGCCGTCGACCCCGACGAGATCGGTTCCCTGCTCACCCGGACCGTCCGCCACCTCGGCCAGCCCAACACCGACCCCATCACCCTCTCCACGTACGCCCTGTTCCGCGCCGTCCGCGAGAACGGCTTCACCGTCGCGCTGACCGGCGACGGCGCCGACGAACTCTTCGGCGGGTACGACCGGATGCGCGCGGCGCTCGCGGCACCGGCGGGCACGGACTGGGCGGGAACGTACGCGGACGCGCTGTCGGCGGCGCCACGGCTCCTCCGCGAGCACCTGTACACCGCCAACTACCGCGCCCACATCGCCGATCAGGGTTCGGCGGCGGACCGCATCGAGCAGGAGCTGCGCTCGGCGGAGGCGGTCGGCGAGGACCGGCTCACCGCGATGACGGCCTTCGAGACGCGCTGGCGGCTGCCCGCGTACCACCTGCGGCGCGTGGACCATCTGTCGATGGCGTGGGCGGTCGAGGCGCGGATGCCGTTCTGCCAGCCGGCGGTGGTGACGCACGCGCGTGCG
>NZ_LIPQ01000223.1:0-258 GCF_001418135.1 Streptomyces aureus | reverse complement strand
GCGCCGCCCCAAGCAGCCCTTCACCCTGCCGCTGTCGGCGATGCTGGCACCGGGCAGCCCGCTCCTGGAGACGGTCCGGGAGCTCCTGTCCCCGGCCCGGCTGGTCCTGGGCGGCAAGGTCCGTGCCGACCGCGTGCAGAAACTCCTCACCCGCCACCAGGAACGCCCCTCGCACCACGACGCCCAGGCGCTCTGGGCCCTGGCGGTCCACGAACTGTGGACGGAGGTGGTCCAGGGCATGCGAATCCCGGCCGGCTG
>NZ_LIPQ01000222.1 GCF_001418135.1 Streptomyces aureus | reverse complement strand
CGGCGGCGAGCGCGAGAAGGGTGTCACGGCCGCCGACGCCGACGTGATCGTGGAGAACTTCCGCCCCGGCACCCTGGAACGCTGGGGTCTGGGCTGGGAGGAGCTCTCCACCGTCAACCCGCGTCTGGTCCTCGCCCGGGTCACCGGCTTCGGCCAGTTCGGCCCGTACGCCCACCGCCCCGGTTTCGGCACCCTCGCCGAGGCGATGAGCGGTTTCGCCGCCATCACCGGCGAACCCGAGGGCCCGCCCACCCTGCCCCCCTTCGGCCTGGCCGACTCGATCGCCGCCCTGGCCACGGCGTACGCGGTGATGACCGCGCTCACCGCGAGGACCACGACCGGGCGCGGCCAGGTCGTCGACATGGCGATCATCGAACCGATGCTCTCGGTCATCGGACCCCACCCCCTCTGGTACGACCAGCTCGGCTATGTCCAGCCCCGCACGGGCAACCGCTCCCGCAACAACGCCCCCCGCAACACGTACCGCACCTCGGACGACTCCTGGGTCGCCGTCTCCACCTCCGCCCAGTCCATCGCCGAACGCGTCATGGTCCTGGTCGGCCGCCCCGATCTGATCGACGAGCCGTGGTTCGCCGACGGCACGGGCCGGGCCGAGCACGCGGACGTCCTGGACGAGGCGGTCGGCTCGTGGATCGCCCGCCACACCCGGGACGAGGCGATGGCGGCGTTCGAGAAGGCCGAGGCGGCGATCGCCCCGGTCTACGACATCCGGGACGTCGTCGCCGACCCCCAGTACCAGGCGCTCGGCACCGTCACGGAGGTGCAGGACCCCGAACTCGGACCGATCAAGATGCAGAACGTCCTCTTCCGCCTCTCCGAGACGCCCGGAGCCATCCGCTGGCCCGGCCGCCCCCACGGCGCCGACACCACCGCCGTCCTCTCCGAACTCGGCCTCACCCCCGCCGAGATCGGCAGCCTCCGCGAGCAGGGAGCGGTATGAGCGACATGAGCGAGACCCCGACCCGCGCGAACGGCACGACGCGCCGCCCGCCCTCCGCGCCCGCTGTCACCTGGCTGTACGCCCCCGGCGACCGTCCCGAGGTGGTCCGCAAGGCTCTGGCCTCCGGCGCCGACGTCGTCATCGTCGATCTGGAGGACGCGGTCGCCCCGCACCGCAAGGCGTACGCCCTCGACGCCACGGCCGATCTGCTCGCGGACCCGCACCCCGTCCCGGTCCACGTCCGCGTCCACACCCCGCGCGACATCCCCACCCTGGCCCTCCTCCCCGGCCTCCACGGTCTTCGTGTTCCCAAGGTGACACACGCCACTGACATCCACCGGCTCGTCGAGCTCGCCCCGGGTCTCCCGCTCTACCCGCTCCTGGAGAACGCCCTCGCCGTGGAGCACGCGTACGCCATCGCGACCGCCCACCCCGCCGTCCGCGGCATCGCGCTCGGCGAGGCCGATCTCCGCGCGGACCTGGGCGTGCGGGAGGACTGCGGCCTGGACTGGTCGCGCGGCCGGGTGGTGATCGCGGCCCGCGCGGCCGCCCTCCCGCCCCCGGCCCAGTCGGTCCATCCCGACATCTGCGACCTGGACGCGCTGGCCGCGGGCTGCGCCCGGGGCCGGGCCATGGGCTTCTTCGGCCGGGCGGCCATCCACCCCCGCCAGCTCCCGGTCATCGAGCGCGCCTATCTCCCCACCCCGGAGGAGGTCGACGCGGCGCGGGAGGTCGTCGAGGCCGCCGGCCCCGAGCGAGGCGCCCTCGCCCTCCCGGACGGGCGCTTCGTGGACGCGGCGGTGGTGGCGGGTGCCCACCGCACCCTCGCCCTCGCGGCCCGGACGGCCTGACTCCGGTCCCCGGGCACGAGCCCGCCTCCCGGACCCGGGCATGCGGAAGGGCCGCCGGGACCTCTCGGTCCCGACGGCCCTTTCGACCGACTGGAGGGGGATCAGCTCTTGGCGGCGGACCCGGCGCCGTTGTCGGCCCCGTGCTCCACGTCCCCGTCGGAGCCGCCGGAGTCCTCGGCGTCCTTCCCGGTGCCCGGGAGGGTGTCCGTGACGGCGCCCTCGGCAGCGTCCTCGGGCTCCGCGTCCTCACCGTCCGCCGTCGTCCCGGCCGCCTTGTCCGCGGCCTCCTTCGCGGCCTTCGGCTCGACGATCTCCTCGCGGCCCGGGCGGATCCGCGCCGAGATCACCATGTAGACCACGGCGAGCACGAACACGCCGATCGCGGTCCACACGTTGAGGCGCAGGCCGAGGATGTGGTGGGCCTCGTCGACACGCATGTACTCGATCCAGGCCCGGCCCACGCAGTACGCGGCGACGTACAGCGCGAAGGCGCGCCCGTGGCCGAGCTTGAAGCGGCGGTCGGCCCAGATGACGAGGACGGCGACACCGATGCACCAGAGCGACTCGTACAGGAAGGTCGGGTGGTAGAGCCCGGCCTCACGGTTCGCGCTCTCGGTGATCTCCAGGGCCCAGGGAAGCTCGGTCGGCTTGCCGTACAGCTCCTGGTTGAACCAGTTGCCCCAGCGGCCGATGGCCTGGGCGAACGCGATTCCGGGAGCGATGGCGTCGGCGTACGCGGGGAGCGGGATGCCCCGCCGACGGCAGCCGATCCAGGCACCCACCGCGCCGAGCGCGATGGCGCCCCAGATACCGAGGCCGCCCTCCCAGATCTTGAAGGCGTCGACCCAGTTCTCACCCTCGCTGAAGTACAGCTGGTAGTCGGTGATCACGTGGTAGAGGCGTCCGCCGACGAGGCCGAAGGGCACCGCCCAGACGGCGATGTCGGCCACGGTGCCGGCGGTGCCGCCCCGGGCGATCCACCGCTTGTTGCCGTACCAGACGGCGACGAAGACACCGATGATGATGCAGAAGGCATAGCCGCGCAGCGGGATCGGTCCGAGGTTGATCACGCCGGTCGACGGGCTGGGAATGTAGGCAAGGTCCATGGCAGGACCGACGCTACCCTGCCGGGCGGGCGGGACGGCAGCCCACCCGGCAACGTATGGGTAACTAACCCGGGGCGGAAACGGGGCTCAGCCCGCCGAGGGAGAGCCCGGGGAGGCCGCCGGGGCCGTCGTCGGAGCGGCCGTACCCGGCTTCTTGCCCTTGTTGGCCTCGGCGACCCACTTCTTCAGGTTGTCCGGGGAGATCTGCTCGTTCCCCTTCTGCGGGAAGATCGATTCTCCGTTGAGCAGGACGGACGGCGTGCCGCGGAAGCCGCCGTTCTGGAAGGCCTCGTTCGACTTGGCCACCCAGGTGTCGTGCGTCCCGTCGTTCACACAGCTGCGGAAGGCGGGCGTGTCGAGCCCCGGCACCTTCGCCGCCAGCTCGATCAGCTTGTCGTTGTCGCCGAAGGCGTCGTCCGTCTCCGGCGGCTGGTTGATGTAGAGCGTGTCGTGGTACGCGGTGAACCTCCCCGCGTCCTGGGCGCACGCGGCGGCGTTCGCCGCGCGCAGGGAGCCGCTGCCGCCCATGTTCCCGTCGATGAGGGTGGCGAGGTGGTACTCGGTCCTGAGCGCGCCCGCGGCCTCCAGCTCGTGGATGGTGTCCCGGAACGCGTTCTCGAACTGGGCGCACGCCGGGCAGCGGAAGTCCTCCCAGATCGCCAGCGTGGACGGGGCGTCCGACTTCCCGGTGGGAATGGCGGGCTTGCCGTCCTCCTCGGTCGCTCCCGTGGGCGCGACGACCGGGCCCGCCTTGTCGGATCCACTGTCCTTGTCGCCGCCCGCGGCGATCACACCGACGACCGCGGCGAGCCCGAGGACGCCGACCACCGCCGCCGACACGATCAGGACCCGCCGCTGCTTCTCGCGGGCCTTCTCGCGCTCGCGCTGCTGCTGGAGACGCTCCCGCGCACTCCGATTACCGTCACCACTGTTCTTCTGGCTCACGCCTCGGAAACGAACCGGGGAGGCACGTGCGTGCCTCCCCGGTCGCAGATCCACCCGGATGGGTTACGAAACGCGCCGTACGCCCTCGGCGAGTTCGGCCGCCAGTTCCCTTACGGCGGCGAGTCCCGCGGTCTCGTCCCCGTCGGCGTCGAGGATCCGCTTCACGAACGCGGAGCCGACGATGACGCCGTCGGCGAAGACGGCGACCTCCTTGGCCTGGGTGGCGTTGGAGACGCCGAGGCCGACGCAGACCGGCAGCTCGGAGGTGGCGCGGGTACGGCGGACCAGGTCGGCCGCCTGCTCGCCGACCGACTCGCGGGTGCCGGTGACACCCATGAGGGACGCCGCGTAGACGAAGCCGGAACCGGCCGCCGTGATGGTGGCGAGGCGCTCGTCCTTGCTGCTGGGCGCGACGACGAAGACGGTCGCGAGACCGTGCTTGTCGGCGTTCTCGCGCCAGACCTCGGACTCCTGGACCGGCAGGTCGGGCAGGATGCAGCCCGCGCCGCCGGCCGCGGCGAGCTCCTCGGTGAAGCGCTCGACGCCGTACCGGTCGATCGGGTTCCAGTACGTCATGACGAGGACCGGCTTGCCGGTGGCCTCGTGGGCCTCCTTGACCGTCCGCATGACGTCGGCGATCTTGACGCCGCCGCGCAGGGCGATGTCGTCGGCGGTCTGGATGACCGGCCCGTCGAGGACCGGGTCGCTGTGCGGGAGGCCGACCTCGACCACGTCCGCGCCGCCGTCGAAGACGGCCTTGATCGCCGCGATGCCGCCGTCGACGGTCGGGAAGCCGGCCGGCAGGTACGCGATGAGCGCGGCCCGGTTCTCCGCCTTCGCCTTGGCGAGGGTGTCGCTGAGCAGCTGGATGTTGCCGGTCACTTGGCGTCCCCCTCGATCTCCGCGGTGTTACCGGCGTCCGCGGCGACCTCGGCGTCGGTGTCGTACAGGCCGAAGTAGCGGGCGGCCGTGTCCATGTCCTTGTCGCCGCGCCCGGAGAGGTTCACCAGGAGCAGGGCGTCCTTGCCGAGCTCCTTGCCGACCTCCAGGGCCCCGGCGAGGGCGTGCGCCGACTCGATCGCCGGGATGATCCCCTCGGTACGGGAGAGCAGCCGCAGCGCCTGCATGGCGGCGTCGTCGGTGACGGCGCGGTACTCGCCGCGCCCGCTGTCCTTCAGGTACGCGTGCTCCGGGCCGATGCCCGGGTAGTCGAGGCCCGCCGAGATCGAGTACGGCTCGGTGATCTGGCCCTCCTCGTCCTGGAGGACGTACGACCGCGAACCGTGCAGGATGCCGGGCTCGCCCGCGGTGAGGGTGGCCGCGTGCTCGCCGGTCTCGACACCGTGGCCGGCCGGCTCGCAGCCGATCAGCCGGACGTCCGCGTCGGGGACGAAGGCGTGGAAGAGACCGATGGCGTTCGAGCCGCCGCCGACGCAGGCGATCGCCGCGTCGGGGAGGCGGCCGGCGCGCTCCAGGATCTGGCGGCGGGCCTCGACGCCGATGACGCGGTGGAAGTCGCGGACCATGGCGGGGAAGGGGTGCGGGCCCGCCACGGTGCCGAACAGGTAGTGCGTCCGGTCCACGTTGGCGACCCAGTCGCGGAACGCCTCGTTGATGGCGTCCTTGAGGGTACGGCTGCCGGACTTCACGGCCACGACCTCGGCGCCGAGCATCCGCATCCGGGCCACGTTGAGGGCCTGGCGCTGGGTGTCGACCTCGCCCATGTAGATGGTGCAGTCGAGGCCGAAGAGAGCGCAGGCGGTGGCGGTGGCCACGCCGTGCTGACCGGCGCCGGTCTCGGCGATGACGCGGGTCTTGCCCATGCGCTTGGTGAGCAGGGCCTGACCGAGCACGTTGTTGATCTTGTGCGAGCCGGTGTGGTTCAGGTCCTCGCGCTTGAGGAAGATCCGGGCGCCGCCGGCGTGCTCGGCGAACCGGGGCACCTCGGTGAGGGCGCTCGGGCGGCCCGTGTAGTTGACCATCAGGTCGTTGAGCTCGCGGGCGAACTCCGGGTCGGTCTTGGCCTTGTCGTACTCGACGGCGACCTCGTCGACGGCGGCGACGAGGGCCTCGGGGATGAACTTGCCGCCGTAGGCACCGAAGTAGCCCTCGGGGGTGGGGACCTGACCCTCCGGGTCTGGAATGAAGAACTCGCTGGACATGCGGATGCTCCTCGCGGGGCGGGTGCCCCGTGTCTTTACGTGCGGTCGATGGTCACGGTATGCGCACGACCCACTCACGTCCGCCAACGCCATGGCCGGGGCTCACGCCCGTGGCGACCCGTGTGCCCGGGGCCCGCCCACACCGTGGGCTTCGGCCGCCGCCGACGTTGGGGGCGGGTGGGCACAACGGACGGCGCCCTTCGCCGGGCCCGGGCTTCCGCGCCTGGACCCGCACCCCGGTGCGCGGGGCACTGTGGGTGCGGGTGTCAGGGCACAAGGGGCGGAGGCGCC
>NZ_LIPQ01000221.1 GCF_001418135.1 Streptomyces aureus | reverse complement strand
GGACGAGACCGAAGCGCTTGTCGTAGCCGTAGGCCCATTCGAAGTTGTCCAGGAGGGACCAGGCGTAGTACCCGGCGAGCGGGGCGCCCTTGCGCAGGGCGCTCGCGCAGGCCGCGAGGTGCTGCTCCAGGTAGCGGGTGCGCTCGGGGTCGTGGACCGCTCCGTCGGGGCCGACGGCGTCGGGGAAGGCCGAGCCGTTCTCGGTGACGTACAGCTTCCGTACGCCGTAGTCCTCGGTGAGCCGCAGCAGGAAGGCCTCAAGGCCGCCGGCGTCGATCTGCCAGTCCATGCCGGTGCGGGGGACGTCGGGGAGGCGTACCTCGGCGGCGTACGGGGCGGGTCCCGTCGGGTCGTCGGCGACGGTGACCGGGAAGTAGTAGTTGAGGCCGTGCCAGTCGAGCGGGGAGGCGATGGTCTCCAGGTCCCCGGGCTTCTCCGGCAGTTCGACTCCGTACAGCTCGCGCATGTCGGTGGGGAAACCGCGGCCGTACACCGGGTCGAGCCACCAGCGGTTGGTGTGGCCGTCCGCGCGGGCGGCGGCGGCGATGTCCTCGGGCCGGCTGGAGGCGGGTGCGACGGTCGAGTGGTTGGTGACCAGGCCGACCTGGGCGCCGGGGGCGGCGGCGCGGATGGCCTGGGTGGCGAGGCCGTGGGCGAGGAGGAGGTGGTACGAGGCGCGGACGGCGGCGGTGAGGTCGGTCAGGCCCGGGGCCATCCGCCCCTCCAGGTGACCGATCCAGCCGGAGCAGAGCGGTTCGTTGAGGGTGGCCCACTGGGTGACCCGGTCGCCGAGGCGTTCGGCGACGACGGAGGCGTAGGCGGCGAGGTGCTCGGCGGTGGCCCGCTCGGTCCAGCCCCCGCGGCTGTCCGTCACCCGGTCCTGGAGGGCCTGCGGCAGGTCCCAGTGGTAGAGGGTGACGGAGGGCGTGATGCCGGCGTCGAGGAGACCGTCGACGAGCCGGTCGTAGAAGTCGAGTCCGGCCGCGTTGACGGGTCCGTCGCCGCCGGGGAGGACACGCGGCCAGGCGACGGACAGCCGGTACGCGTCGGTGCCGAGGCCCTTCATCAGGGCGATGTCCTCGGGCCAGCGGTGGTAGTGGTCGCAGGCCGTGTCGCCGTGGTCGCCGTTGTCGATCGCGCCGGGCACGCGGGAGAAGGTGTCCCAGATGGACGGAGCCCTGCCGTCCTCGGCGACGGCGCCCTCGATCTGGTAGGCGGAGGTCGCGGTGCCCCAGGAGAAGTCCGGCGGGAAGGCCTCCAGGTCGAGCGTGGTGCGGGAGTCGGTGGATTCGGACACGGGGAACCTCTTCGTGATGAGTGTGGAGAGGGAGGTCACTTGACCGCACCTGCGGTGAGGCCGGCGACGAGATAGCGCTGGAGGAGCAGGAAGCCGACGACGACGGGCACGCTCACCACGAGGGAGGCGGCCATCACCTGGTTCCAGTACACGTCGTTCTGGGTGGCGTACCCCTGGAGACCGACGGCGAGGGTGCGGGTGGTGTCGTTGGTCATGACGGAGGCGAAGAGGACTTCGCCCCACGCGGTCATGAAGGCGTAGACGGCGACGGCGATGATGCCGGGGGACGCGGCCGGGACGATGACGCGGAACAGCGCGCTGATCGGTCCGCAGCCGTCGACCTTGGCGGCCTCGTCGAGCTCGCGCGGGATCGAGTCGAAGTAGCCGGTCAGCATCCAGATGGAGAACGGCAGCGAGAAGGTCAGATAGGTGAGGATCAGGCCTTCCCGGGAGCCGAAGAGGGCGATGCCGGTGGCGTTGCCGATGTTGACGTAGATGAGGAAGAGCGGCAGGAGGAAGAGGATGCCGGGGAACATCTGCGTGGACAGCACCGTCACGGTGAAGACCCGCTTGCCGCGGAAGGTGTAGCGGCTGACGGCGTACGCGGCGAAGATCGCGACCGCCACCGAGAACACCGTGGCCGCGCCCGCGACGACGATCGAGTTCACGAAGTAGTCGGCGAGCGGGACGGTCTCCCAGATGTCGACGTACGGACGGAGCGTGAGCCCGGAGGGGATCCACTCGAACTTCCCCGAGACGTCCTCCAGGGGCTTCAGGGAGCTGGACACCATGACGTACACCGGCAGCACCACGAAGGCGGTGAGCACGGTGAGGAAGATCCGCCGGATCCAGAGGAACGAGCGGGGCGCCGCCATGGGAGAGCGGGGAGCCGCGCGCCGGGATGCGTGCTCAGACATCGGAGGCCTTCCTTCCGCGGCTGGTGAGCAGGAGGTAGACGCCTGTGACGACGAGGAGGAAGAGCAGCAGCAGCACGGACATGGCCGAGCCGGTGCCGAAGTTCCAGGTCTGGAAGGACGACTGGTAGATGTGGAGCGAGATCAGGTCGGCGGATTCGGGGGCCGCCTTGCCGAAGAGCACGAAGGGGGTGTTGAAGTCGTTGAACGTCCAGAGGAACAGGACGAGCACGAGCACCTGGTTGACGGAGCGCAGCGACGGCAGGGTGATGTGCCGGATCTGCTTCCAGACGCCGGCGCCGTCGAGCGCCGCCGCCTCGTACATGTCCCGGGGAATGTTCTGCAGTCCGGCCATGACGGTGAGGAAGGCGAAGGGCCAGCCCTTCCAGACGGAGACGACGAGCAGGGTCCAGAAGGCGTTGTCGCCGATGAGCCAGAAGGCGGGGCTGTCGCCGATGCCGAGCTGGTCGTGCAGGACGTGGTTGATGAGGCCGTTGTCCCGCTGGAACATGAACGCCCAGGTGATGACGGCGGCGTAGACGGGCAGCGCGTACGGGACGAGGAACAGGGTCCGCAGGAAGCCGCGGCCCCGGAAGTTCTCCTGGAGGAAGATCGCGGCGGCCGTTCCGAGGAGCCAGCACAGCCCCACGGAGAGGACGGTGAACAGACACGTCGTCAAAAAGGACTTCAGGAGCGCCTGTCCGACGGGGGCGTCGAAGTCGACCGCGACGGTGTAGTTGTCCAGGCCCGACCACGGAGCGTCGCCCCAGTTCCGGATGTAGAACTGGGTGAGCTCCTTGAAGCTCATGGCGATGCCCATGAGCATCGGCACGAGGTGGACGAGGAGTTCGAGGAGCAGGGCGGGCAGGAGCAGCAGATAGGGCAGTGCGATGCGGCGACGCCCGGAGCGGCGTGGTGCGCGTGCCTCTCCGGGTGTGGCCTTGCGCACCGCCGGCTCGGTCGGGTGAGCGACGGCGGTTTCGGTCATGGTGGGGCGGCCTACTTCTTGGGCATCTGCTGCTGGGCCTTTTCGAGCTTGGCCTTCACGGACTCCGTGGTGACCGGCCGGCCGGCGGCGGCGTCGGCGAACAGCTCCTTGACCGCGGTGCCCACGACCGTCTCGAACTGCGACTCCTCGGGCACCTGAGGCAGGGCCGCGGCGCTGGTGGCGAGGGTGTCACGGATGACGGTGAGCGACGGGTCGGCGAAGGCGGAGTCCTTCTGGGCGCTCTTGACCGGCGGGACGGAGCCGTACGCCTTGTTGAGGGCGATCTGCTCCTCGTCGCTCGTCATGTACTTCACGAACTTCAGCGCGCCGTCGAGGTTCTTGGTGTTCTTGAAGACGGCCAGGTTGATGCCGGCGACCATCGAGTTGGTCTGGGCGCCCTGACCGGGCTTGCCCGACGGGACCGGGGCGGGGGCCACGCCCCACTCGTCCGGGCCCATGCCCTGCGAGGAGAAGGTCTGCGACGGGGTCTGCCACAGGACCATGCCGGTCTTGTTCTTGGCGAAGTCGCTGAGGGACTGGTTCTGGGCGTACTCGGCGTTGCCGGGGGCGACGATCTTCTGCACGGCCATCAGGTCGATGTACTGCTTGACGGCGGCGACGGCACCGTCGGAGGTGAAGTCGGGCTTGCCGTCGGCGGTGAAGAAGTCGGCGCCGTGCTGCTTGCCGAGGACGAAGACCTGGTGGATGTTGTTGGACAGGTTGGAGCCCTCGACCCCGATGCCCGCCTTGCCGTCCTTGCTGAGCTTCTTGCCGGCCGCGATCACCTCGTCCCAGGTGGTCGGCGGCTTGGCTATGCCCGCGTCCTTGAACATCTGCTTGTTGTAGTAGAGCGCGTAGGCCATGGAGTAGAGCGGGACGGCGGCAGGGTCCTGGCCCGGGGCGCCGGTGGAGCCGAGCGCGGAGTCGACGAAGCGGTCCTTGCCGCCGATGGCCTCCAGGTTCTTCGCGTCCCAGGGCAGGAGGGCGCCGGTGGACTGGAGCGAGGCGCTCCAGGTGTTGCCGATGTTGAGGATGTCGGGCCCCTGGCCGGAGGTGGTCGCGGTGAGGATCCGGTTGAGCAGGTCGGACCACGGGATCACCTCCAGCTTGACCTTGATCCCGGTCTCCTTCTCGAACTGGTCGAGCTCGGGCTGCAGGACCTTCTTGTCGATCTCCAGGCTGGCGCCCTGGTTGGAGGCCCAGTAGGTGAGGGTCTTCGGCGACGACTGGCTTCCCTCGCCCCCGCCACAGGCGGTGGCGGTGAAGGCGAGGGAGAGGGTGACGACACCGGTGACAGCGGCTCTGACTCTGCGCATGGCTCCTGGGCCCTTTCGGGGACGAGGGGATCGCCGATGTGGTGGGCGGCTGGAGGCCCCGCCGTAACACCGGCTTAATTTAGGATGTGAGTTAAACCCCATGAGAAGGTCGCGTCAAGGCTTGGACTGCGGGTATGTTGCAACGAACGACTTCAGAGACGGGGACCAAAGTGCACGCGAGAACTGGCCGCACGGTGCGTGACCTGCGGCGCGAGAACCGCACCGCCGTTCTGCGCAGGCTGTACTTCGACGGGCCGATGAGCCGCCTCATGCTCGGCCCGGCGACCGGACTCAGCTCGGGCTCCGTCAGCAACGTCGTCGCCGAACTCGTCGCGGACGGCCTCGTCGAGGAGGCGGGCAGCGTCGACTCGGCCGGCGGGCGCCCCCGTACCCTCGTCAGGATCACTCCCGCCAGCGGCTTCATGATCGGCGTCGACATCGGCGAAACCCGGGTCAGGATCGAGCTGTTCGACCTCACCCTCACCGAACTCGCCCGCACCGAACGCCCGTTGGCCTGCTCCGGGCCCCGCACGGCCCGCTACGACGTCGATCTCGTCGTCGACCACCTCCGCGAGGGCATCGCCGAGGTGCTGCGCATCGCGGACGTACCCGCCGACCGCCTCATCGGTGTCGGCGTCGGCGTGCCCGGTATCGTCGCCCGTACCGCCGAGGACGGTGCGGTCGTGCACGGCCAGACCGTCGGCTGGGACGCGGTCCCCTTCGAGCGTCTCCTGCGCGCCGCCGTCGACCTGCCCGAGTCCGTCCCGTACTGGATCGACAACGGTGCCAAGACCCTCGGCCAGGCCGAGATGTGGTTCGGCGCCGGGCGGGGCGCGCGCAGCGCGGTGGTGGTCCTGTTCGGCTCGGGTGTCGGCGCGTGTGTGGTCACGGACCCGATGGGGCCGGGCCGGGCGGTCGAGTGGGGTCATCTGACGGTACGGGTCCGGGGGCGCCGCTGCCGCTGCGGAGCCCAGGGCTGCCTGGAGGCGTACGCCGGAGCCGAAGCCCTCCTGGAGCGGTGGCGGGAGGCGGGCGGGGAGCCGCCGGCGGGCGCGGACGAGGAGACGGCGCTGACGGCGATGCTGGCGGCGGCGTACCCGGCGGAGCCCAACACGGAGCCCGACGCCACCGCGGTCGCCGTCCTGGCCGAGACCGCCGAGTACCTGGGCGCCGGATTCGCCGACCTCATCAACCTCTTCCAGCCCGAACGCATCCTGGTCGGCGGCTGGGCCGGCCTCCAGCTCGGCACCCGCTTCCTGGAGACGGTCAAGGGGTACGCGAGCGCATACGCGCTCACCTACCCCGCGGCCCGGGTCGTCATCGACATGGGCACCCTCGGCCCCGACGCGGTGACGGTCGGCGCGGCGATCCTGCCGCTCGCGGACTTCTTCGGCCGGGGCGGCCGTCGGGCCGAGACGGAGACCGCGGAGGAGCAGCCGGCCTGGGCGTCGACCGTACGGGAACGAGGGGCGCACTGAGCGTGCGCCCCCGTGGAGGACCGATTGGGCCGGCCCGGACGCCCGGCCCGGCCGGCAAGCCACCCCCTAGGCCACGGAGCCTATGCGTCCGGTCGGCTCGCGGGGGCCGTCGTGGTGGATCGGGGTGTGGGCGCCCGTGAGGGAGAGGCCCGTGCCGCCCCGGCGGTTGGCGACGATCTCCGCGCCGATCGACAGGGCCGTCTCCTCCGGCGTACGGGCGCCGAGGTCGAGGCCGATCGGGGAGCGCAGGCGGGCGAGTTCGAGTTCGGTGACGCCGACCTCGCGGAGGCGCTTGTTGCGGTCCTCGTGGGTGCGGCGGGAGCCCATCGCGCCGATATAGGCGACGGGAAGCCTGAGGGCGGCCTGGAGCAGCGGCACGTCGAACTTGGCGTCGTGGGTCAGGACGCAGAGCACCGTTCGGCCGTCCACCTCCGTGGACTCCAGGTAGCGGTGGGGCCACTCGACGACGATCTCGTCGGCCTCGGGGAAGCGGGCCGGCGTCGCGAAGACGGGCCGCGCGTCGCACACGGTGACGCGGTAGCCGAGGAACTTTCCGACCCTGACCAGAGCGGCCGCGAAGTCGATGGCACCGAAGACGATCATGCGCGGGGCCGGGACCGAGGCCTCGACCAGGAGGGTCAGCGGCTGTCCGCAGCGGCTGCCGTCCTCGCCGATCTCCACCGTGCCGGTGCGGCCCGCGTCGAGCATCGCTCGGGCCTCGCCCGCCGTCGTGCGGTCCAGCTCCGGGTGGCCGCCGAGCTTCCCCTCGTACGAGCCGTCGGGGCGGACCAGGAGTGCCCGGCCCATCAGGTCCTCGGGGCCGGAGACGATCCGGGCCAGGGCCGCCGCCTCCCCCGTGGCGGCGGCGGCCAGCGCGGCGGGGTAGACCCCGCCGCGGACCGGGGTGACGAGGATGTCGATGATGCCGCCGCAGGTCAGACCGACCGCGAAGGCGTCCTCGTCGCTGTAGCCGAAGCGCTCGACGACGGTCTTCCCGTCTTCGAGGGCCTGCTGGCACAGGTCGTACACCGCGCCCTCCACACACCCGCCGGAGACCGAGCCGATCGCCGTGCCGTCGCTGTCGACGGCGAGCGCGGCGCCCGGCTGCCGGGGCGCGCTCCCGCCGACCGCCACGACGGTGGCGACGGCGAACTCGCGTCCCTGCTCGACCCACCGGTGCAGCTCTTCGGCGATGTCCAGCATCTCGAACTCCTCGATATGTGTGTGGAGGGTGACGGTACGGGCGTCAGCTGACGCCCAGCCAGCTCTCGATCGGGTGGATCGCGAAGAACACGATGAAGATCGCGGTCAGGCCCCACATGAAGGCGCCCACTTCGCGTGCCTTGCCCTGCGCCGTCTTGATGACGGTGTAGGAGATGACGCCGGCCGCGACACCCGTGGTGATGGTGTACGTGAACGGCATCAGGACCACGGTGAGGAACACCGGGATCGCGACGGAGCGGTCGCTCCAGTCGACGTGCTTGGCGTTCTGCATCATCATCGCGCCGATGACGACCAGGGCCGCGGAGGCCACCTCGGCCGGCACGATCGCGGTGATCGGGGTGAAGAAGAGGCAGGCCGCGAAGAACGCGCCGGTGACGACGGAGGACAGACCCGTGCGGGCGCCCTCGCCGACGCCGGTGGCCGACTCGACGAAGACGGTCTGGCCGGAGCCGCCGACGCCGCCGCCGATGACACCGCCCGCGCCGTCGATGAACAGCGCCTTGGAGAGGCCGGGCATCCGGCCCTGGGAGTCGGCGAGCTTGGCCTCGGAGCCGACGCCGATGATCGTGGCCATGGCGTCGAAGAAGCCGGCGAGCACCAGGGTGAAGATGATCATGGTGATCGTGATGTAGCCGACGTCGCCCCAGCCGCTGAAGGAGACCTCGCCGATGAGCGAGAAGTCCGGCGTGGAGACCGCGCTGCCGTTGAGCTCCGGCGGGCCGGAGAACCAGGCCTTGGCCGGCAGGTCGCCGACGGCGTTGACGATGGCGGCGATGACCGTGCCCGCCACGATGCCGATCAGGATGGCGCCGGGCACGTTGCGGGCCTGGAGCGCGAAGATCAGCAGCAGCGTGAAGGCGAAGATGAGAACCGGCCAGCCGGCCAGCTCGCCGG
Source organism: Streptomyces aureus (assembly GCF_001418135.1). GTDB lineage: Bacteria > Actinomycetota > Actinomycetes > Streptomycetales > Streptomycetaceae > Streptomyces > Streptomyces aureus_A. The sequence goes on along the minus strand of NZ_LIPQ01000221.1, from coordinate 10,933 downwards.
CCGGGCCGAGGACGACCGGGCCGCCGCCGGGAGAGGGGTTCTCGTGGACGAAGCCCGCCTTGACGAAGCCGATCAGTGCGATGAAGAGGCCGATGCCGATGGTGATCGCGTGCTTGATCGCCAGCGGGATCGCGTTCATGATCATCTCACGGAGGCCGGTGACCACCAGGAGACAGATCACCACACCGTAGGCCACACACATGGCCATGGCCTGCGGCCAGGTCATGACGGCGATGACCTGCGAGGACAGCACGCCGGAGACGCTGAGACCGGCCGCGAGGGCGAGCGGGACCTTGCCCCAGAAGCCCATCAGCAGGGTGGTCGCGGCGGCGGCGAGCGCGGTCGCGGTGATGAGGGCGGGCTGGCTGAGGACGTTGCCGTCGACATCCTTGCCGCCGAGGATCAGGGGGTTGAGCAGGAGAATGTACGCCATCGCCATGAAGGTGGTGACGCCGCCGCGGATCTCCGTCGCGACGGTGGATCCTCTCTCCGAGATGTGAAAGTACCGGTCGAGCCAAGAGCGGCCGGCGGGGACGTTCGAGCCGGAGCCCGCGTCCTCCGAAGCGGTCTTGGGCTCCACAGACGACTGGGTCATGGGGCCTACTCCCAAGGTTCAAAGGGGCACCCGCGTCAGACCTCGAAGGACTTCTGATCTGCTGAAGTTGCGGGATTTGGGATGCTGCGTGGGCCGCACGACCCGGGGGACGGCCCGAGACGAACGGAGTGAATCGGTACTGCAGGGACTGCAGGGACTGCTGATGCAGCCGATGTAGCTGGTACTGCGGTTACCACGGGGTGCTGCTGGTGCTGCGGGTACTGCTGGGGGTTACTCCGGGCGGTACGGCTGGGGAGGTGTGACGTTCCCTGGGAGGCACGTACCGCCCGGAGAGTCCTAGAGGGTGCCGGTGAGCGCCTCGGGGCGGACCGGCGTCTTGTTGAGCTCCAGGCCCGTCGCGGCCCGGATCGCCGCGAGGACGGCCGGGGTGGACGACAGGGTCGGGGCCTCGCCGATGCCCCGCACGCCGTACGGCGCGTTGGGGTCGGCCAGCTCGAGGTAGTCGACCGGGATGGTCGGCGTGTCGAGGATGGTCGGGATCAGGTAGTCCGTGAAGGAGGGGTTGCGCACCTTCGCGGTCTTCGGGTCGACGATGATCTCCTCCATCACCGCGACGCCCAGGCCCTGGGTGGTGCCACCCTGGATCTGACCGACGACGGAGAGCGGGTTGACCGCCTTGCCGACGTCCTGGGCGCAGGCCAGTTCGATGACCTTGACCAGGCCCAGCTCGGTGTCGACCTCCACCACCGCGCGGTGCGCGGCGAAGGCGTACTGGACGTGACCGTCGCCCTGGCCGGTGACGAGGTCGAAGGCCTGGGTGGGGCGGTGCCGCCACTCCTCCTCGACCTCCACCGACTGGTCGCCGAGGACGTCCGCGATGGAGGCGAGCGCCTCGCCGCCGTCGGTGACGACCTTGCCGCCCTCCAGGAGGAGTTCGGCGTTGGCCCAGGCCGGGTGGTACGAGCCGAACTTGCGCCGGCCGATCTCCAGGACCTTCTCGCGGACGATCTCGCAGGAGTTCTTGATGGCGCCGCCGGTCATGTACGTCTGACGGCCCGCCGAGGTCGAACCCGCCGAGCCCACCTGGGTGTCGGCGGGGTGGATGGTGACCTGCTGGACGCCGAGCTCGGTGCGGGCGATCTGCGCGTGGATGGTGACACCGCCCTGGCCGACCTCCGCCATCGCGGTGTGGACCGTGGCGACGGCCTCGCCGTTGATGACCTCCATGCGGATCTTGGCGGTCGAGTAGTCGTCGAAGCCCTCGGAGAATCCGACGTTCTTGATGCCGACGGCGTAGCCGACGCCCCGCACGACGCTCTCGCCGTGCGTGGTGTTGGACAGGCCGCCCGGCAGCGCGCGGACGTCCGCGCCCTCGCCGGCGGTCTCCCACTGGCGCTCCGGCGGCATGGGACGGGCCTTGACCCGGCGCAGCAGCTCGGCGACCGGGGCCGGCGAGTCCACGACCTGGCCGGTCGGCATGATCGTGCCCTGCTCCATGGCGTTGAGCTGGCGCAGTTCCACCGGGTCCATGCCCAGCTTCGCCGCGAGCTTGTCCATCTGGGCCTCGTAGGCGAAGCAGGCCTGGACCGCGCCGAAGCCGCGCATCGCGCCGCAGGGCGGGTTGTTGGTGTAGAGGCCGATCGCCTCGATCTCGACGTCCTCGATGACGTACGGGCCGACCGAGAGGGACGAGGCGTTGCCGACGACCGATGCCGTGGACGAGGCGTAGGCGCCGCCGTCGAGCACGATCTTGCACTTCATGTGCGTGAGCTTGCCGTCCTTGGTGGCGCCGTGCTCGTACCAGAGCTTCGCCGGGTGCCGGTGGACGTGCCCGAAGAAGGACTCGTACCGGTTGTAGACCATCTTGACGGGCTTGCCGGTGCGCAGCGCGAGGATGGACGCGAGGATCTGCATGGAGATGTCCTCGCGGCCGCCGAACGCGCCGCCGACGCCGGCCATCGTCATGCGGACCTTCTCCTCGGGCAGGCCGAGGCAGGGGGCGATCTGCTTGAGGTCCGAGTGCAGCCACTGGGTGGCGACGTACAGGTCGACGCCGCCGTCCTCGGCCGGCACGGCGAGGCCGGACTCCGGGCCGAGGAAGGCCTGGTCCTGCATGCCGAAGGTGTACTCGCCGGTGACGATGACGTCGGCCCGCTTGGCGGCCTCGGCCGCGTTGCCGCGGATGATCGGCTGGCGGTGCACGATGTTCGGGTGCGGGACGTGACCGGAGTGGTGGTCGTCGCGGTTCTCGTGGACCAGGATCGCGTCCGGAGCGGTGGCCGAGGCCTCGTCCGTGATGACCGGGAGCTCCCGGTACTCGATCCTGATCTTCGCGGCGGCGCGGCGGGCGGTCTCCGGGTGGTCGGCGGCCACGAGGGCGACCGGCTCACCGTGGTGACGGACCTTGCCGTAGGCGAGGACCGGGGTGTCCTGGAACTCCATGCCGTAGTTCTTCGCGGCGGGCAGGTCCTCGTGGGTCAGGACGGCGTAGACGCCGTCCATCGTGAGGGCCTCGGAGGTGTCGATGGACACGATCTCGGCGTGCGCCACGGTGGAGCGCAGGATCTGACCCCACAGCATGTCCTCGTGCCACATGTCCGAGGAGTACGCGAACTCGCCGGTGACCTTGAGGGTGCCGTCCGGGCGGAGCGTGGACTCGCCGATGCCGCCCTTGACGTGGTTCTGCGTGACGTCGGTGGGCGTGCCCACCGGAACGGTGCGTGTGTTCTGAGCCATCGTCAGACCGCCTCTCCCTGACGCTCCTGGCGAGCGGCCGCGAGGCGGACCGCGTCGAGGATCTTCTCGTAACCCGTGCAGCGGCAGAGGTTGCCGGAGAGCGCCTCGCGGATGTCCGCGTCCGTCGGGGACGGGTTGCGCTCCAGCATCTCGTCGGCCGCGACCAGCAGACCGGGGGTGCAGAAGCCGCACTGGACGGCGCCGGCGTCGATGAACGCCTGCTGGATCGGGGACAGTTCGACGCCCTCGCCGGTCTGCGAGTCCTGACCGGGCTTGGCTTCCCACTTCTTGGCGGCGTCGAGCGAGGTGCCGCAGGCGCCGGAGGCGCAACCGGCGTGCTCGGAGCGCTCCTTGGCGAACTCGGCGAGACCTTCGACGGTGACGACCTCGCGGCCCTCGACCTGTCCGGCCGCGACGAGACAGGAACAGACCGGCACTCCGTCGAGGCGGACCGTGCAGGAACCGCATTCGCCCTGCTCGCAGGCGTTCTTGGAGCCGGGCAGGCCCATCCGCTCACGCAGGACGTAGAGGAGGGACTCGCCCTCCCAGACGTCGTCGGCTTCCTGCGGACGTCCGTTGACCGTGAAATTGACGCGCATGGTTATGCAGCTCCCTCAAGCGTGCGACCGCTGCCGCGGTACTGCTCCCAGGTCCAGCCGAGCTGGCGGCGGGCCATGATGCCGACGGCGTGGCGGCGATACTTGGCGGTGCCTCGGACATCGTCGATCGGGTTGGCGGCGCCCGAGCAGAGGTCGGCGAACTGCTTCGCGATCGACGGGGTGATGATCTTGCCGTTGTCCCAGAAGCCGCCCTCTTCAAGAGCAGCGTTCAGGAAGGCCTCGGCCTCCTTGGCGCGGATCGGGGTCGGCGCGGCGGAGCCGATGCCGGTACGCACGGTCCGGGTCTCCGGGTGCAGGGCCAGGCCGAAGGCGCAGACGGCGATGACCATCGCGTTGCGGGTGCCGACCTTGGAGTACTGCTGGGGGCCGTCCGCCTTCTTGATGTGGACGGTCTTGATGAGCTCGTCGGGCTGCAGCGCGTTGCGCTTCACGCCCGTGTAGAACTCGTCGATCGGGATGAACCGGCTGCCGCGCACCGACTCGACCTCGACCTCGGCGCCCGCGGCGAGCAGGGCCGGGTGGGCGTCGCCGGCGGGCGAGGCGGTGCCGAGGTTGCCCCCGACGCCGCCGCGGTTGCGGATCTGCGGCGAGGCGACCGTGTGCGACGCGAGCGCCAGGCCGGGCAGCTCGGCCCGCAGGTTCTCCATGATCTGGGTGTACGGAACGGCGGCGCCGAGGCGGACGTTCTCCTCGCCGACCTCCCACTCACGCAGCAGCTCGATGCGGTTCAGGTCCAGGAGGTACTCGGGCCGCCGGTGGTCGAAATTGATCTCGACCATGACGTCCGTGCCACCCGAAAGGGGCACGGCCGTGGGGTGCTCTGCCTTGGCGGCGAGCGCCTCCTCCCAGCTGGCGGGGCGAAGGAAGTCCATGGTGGCTCTCTTCTAGTGATTCTGGTGATCGGGGGTCGTGCGCAGGGTTCCGGGGGGACGGCCGGTCCTCGACTTCACGTTCATGTGCTGTTCACGCGGTGTGTGGCCTAGTACACAAGCCCACGATCGCCCGGGTGCAGTCACCGAAAACATGAAGGAGTTGGCTGGGTCCCATCGTCGTCTTGTAGATTCGAACGAAAGGCGGGGAACTGTCACCTCGCTGTTTTCCCCTGGAAACGGTGGCCCCACGCCACCGTCGACTACGCGACAACCCCACCACCCACTGACGAAGGAACGGCGGCGACACGATGCGGCTGCGCGCACTGCTGGAGAACGACGCGCTCGGGCTGCGCCTGCTCGGCGGCGAGGACGAGCTCGACCGCACCGTCCGCGGCGTGATGACGACGGATCTCAAGGACCCCAGCCGGTACCTGTCCGGCGGCGAGCTGGTGCTGACCGGCCTCGCCTGGCTGCGGGAGCCGGCCGACGCCGAGCCCTTCGTCCGGATCCTGGCCTCGGCCGGCGTCGCCGCCCTCGCGGCGGGCGAGGCGGAGCTGGGCGACATCCCCGACGATCTCGTAGAGGCGTGTTCACGCCATCGGCTGCCGCTTTTCGCGGTGAACGAGACCGTTGCGTTCGCGACGATCACCGAACATGTTGTTCGACAGGTCTCCGGCGAGCGGGCGGGTGACCTGGCGGCCGTCGTCGACCGGCACCGGCGGCTCATGACCTCCGGACCGGCGGGCGGCGGCCCCGAGGTGGTCCTCGACCTGCTGGGCTCCGACCTGGACCTGCGGGCCTGGGTCCTCTCCCCCACCGGCCGCCAGATCGCGGGCGCGGGCGAGCCCCTCCCGGCCTCGCTCGCCGCCACCCTCGCCGGTGAGCACCTGGCCGCCACCCGGACCGGACGGCGCGGCCCGCACCGGCTGAGCACGGGCGGAACGGCGTACTCCCTCTTCCCGATCCGCAACACCGGCCGGGGCGCCGCCCCCGCCTCCCGCGATGTGCGCGAGACCGTCCTCTCGGACTGGCTGCTCGCCGTCGAGGCGGACGCCGGGGAGTGGCCGGCCGCCCGCCTGGACCTGCTCCAGGGCGTCACCCAGCTGATCGCCGTCGAACGGGACCGGCGCGACGCGGCCCGTACGGTACGCCGCCGGCTCGCCCAGGAGGTCCTGGAGCTGGTGCAGACGGGCGCCGCGCCCGCCGAGATCGCGGCCAGGCTGCGGGTGGCCGCCCCGGTGCTGCTGCCCGGGCTCGGCACGGCCCCGCACTGGCAGGTGGTCGTCGCCAGGGTCGAGTGGGAACAGGAGGCCGGTCAGAGCCCCGCCGTGGACGCCGGTCCGGTCGCCCAGGCTCTCCTGGAGGAGATCCTCGTCGACCCGGCGACCGTGGGCGCCGAGTCCGCCGACCGGATCGCCGTGGCGCACAGCGGCGACGAGGCCATCGCGCTGGTCCCGCTGGCCGCGGGTCCGCTGCCGGACAGCGAGGACGAGGGTCCGGCCACCGCGCTGGGCCTGCACGCGGACGCGCTGCTCGCCTCCGTACGCGCTCCGCTGTCGGCCGGCCTGGCCGACGACGGGCGGCTCACCCTCGGTGTCAGCGCCGCCGTGCACTCGGCGGAGGGGCTGCGCGGGGCCCTGGAGGAGGCCCGGCACGCCCGTCGGGTCGCCGCGGCCCGTCCGGGCCGGGTCTGCGCCGCGGGCCACCACGAGCTGGCCTCGCACGTGCTGCTGCTGCCGTTCGTCCCGGACGACGTCCGGCGCGCGTTCACGGCCCGGCTGCTCGACCCGCTGCGCGACTACGACCGCCGGCACCGCGCGGAGCTGATCCCGACGCTTGAGGCCTTCCTGGACTGCGACGGCTCCTGGACACGCTGCGCGACCCGGCTCCACCTGCACGTGAACACGCTCCGGTACCGGGTGGGCCGGATCGAGCAGCTCACGGGCCGTGATCTGTCCCGTCTCGAGGACAAGCTCGACTTCTTCCTCGCCCTTCGGATGAGCTGATCGGATGACCCGGGGGTCCGGCGCGGATTCACCCCTTCGGGCGAGTCCGACGGAGTGACGTCCGGGCCGGTGGGGGCCTGCCGGCCGGGACGGCCGGCGGGCCCCTCCGAAGCCTGATCACGGGCCCGGCGGCCGTCCGACGCCGTTTCGGCCACGGTCCGGACAGCGGTACACCGATCCGCCGGACTCTTGTGAATTCTTTCACCTGACCCCTTGGCCAGGTACTCCCCTTCGTGCTGAGATGCGGGTCTCACTCAACAGCTCAATGGCGCGCTCGGGGAGGGCAATGTGGCGGATACCGCCATGTCTGGTTCCGAATCAAGGGGCGGCGAAGATCCGTCCCTCGCCTACGGCAAGGAGACTCCCGTGGAGACCGCCATATGGCGGCTCCGCTCCCGGGGTTGCTGGACGGACGCGGCCGCGCTGCTCGCGCCCCACGCGACCGAACCGGCCGCCGCACTCGAACGGGCCGCGCTGCTGATCGAGCGCTGCCTCTACACGGAACAGGGCTGGGCCGACGCGGAGGAGGCGCTCCGGGCGGCCGAGGCGGTGGCCGGCACCGACGAGGAACGCGGGGCCGCCGCCTGCGAACGCGGTTATCTGGCCTACGCGTCGACACTTCTGGGGGTACGCGACCGGGCCGACGAGGCACGGATGGCACTGGGCCGGGCGGCCGCCCTGATCGCCCCGTCAGCCGAGGGCAGACCGCTGCTCGACCTGCGGCGCGGGCTCATCGCACAGAACCTCGGCGACTCCCCGCAGGCGGCCCGCGCCGCGTACCGCAGGGCGCATGCCGGGGCCACGGCACAGGGCGACTCCCTTCTGCTGTCCTCCACTTGGCGGCACCTCGCCGGACTAGCCCTGCGCGAGGGAGAGTTGGCGGAGGCCCGGCACGGCTTCGCCGAATCGCTGCGCATCCGGGAGGAGTTGGGCTATCTGGTCGGTACCGCCCCGGCCCTCACCGCCCTCGCCACCACCGAGACGGAACCGGAGGCGGGGCGGCTGCGCGCCGAGGCCCGCCGTCTCTTCCGCCTCCTGGGTGGCGTGCCGACCTGGCTCGCGAGTCAGCTGACGCCGCAGCCGGCCACCTGAAGTCACCCTGAGGGAGGGGTTGGTGACAGCCCTTCAGGAGATCGTGCGCTTCGGCGCGAGACACACCAGGCTCTCGTCGGTGCCGATGAGCAGGGAGCCGGCGCCGGTGACGGCGACCGCGCGGACCGGGGGGCCCGGGCGGAACGAGAGCGTCGGGCCGCCCTCCGGGCGGTGGAGCTCGACGAGTCCGTCACCCCAGGCGGCGGCGATCAGCGGACCGTCCGGGGTCTCCGTCGCATGCAGGGAGACCACCGGCGAGGGCCGTTCGGCGAGGGGTTCGGGGCGCGGGTCGCGGCCCGGGGTCCAGAGCCGGACGGTCCCGTCGACGCCGCCGGAGCAGACGAACGGGGTCTCGGAGTCCACCGCCGCGACCGCCGTGACCCGGCCGCTGTGCGAGGCGGCCTGGTGCAGGCCCCGCAGACCGAAGGCGTGCACCGAGCCGAGCCGGTCCCCCACCACGACCGAACCGGCGATCGCGGCGAGGGCCGTTCCCGGGTGACGGGCCAGGGTCGTCGAGACGGCCGCCGTGAGGCGCTCCAGATACGGGGCCCGCGGCGTCGTCCCGCGTACGGTGTGCAGCCGGCCGCGGTCGTCCAGGAGCAGCACGGTGCCGTCGGGCGCGGGCGCGAGCGCGGTGACCCGGCCGGGCACGGTGTGGGCCAGACGTCCCGCCGGGCTCGCATCGGCCTCGTGCAGCAGCCGTACGGCGCCGGTGCGGTCGCCGACGAGCAGCGTCCCCTCCAACGGCCCGCCCGCCGCGCCGAGGACGGTGACGGGACCCGGCCAGGGCGGGGTCAGATCGCCGCGGTGCCGGGCCCAGCGGAGCCGCCAGGGCGAGCCCTCGGCGAGCTCGGCGAGCGCGGGACGCAGCCGGGGGTCGGCGCCGTCGCCGAGAGCGGAGAGCAGCACCAACGCCCTTTCCGCGGGCGTCTGTTCGCGACAGAGGGACTGACCGGCCCGCATCCAGGCGGCCCGTAGCCCGCCGTGGTCCTCGGCGGCGTTCTCACCGGGGCGGGCGGGCACCTCGGGGCCGTCGAGCGTGCCCGGGAGTCCGGCGGCGGCCGCCCCCGTGACGTACGCCGTGGTCACGAGCAGCGGGTCGGCCGTGCAGACGGCCACCGGGTCGGACAGGTCCGGCAGCGGCCGGGCCCGCTCGGGGGCGCCGGGGCCGGGGGTGCCGGCGTCGCCGTCCAGGTCCACGACGGCGACCCGCCGGTCGGTGCGCAGGGCGGCGGGGGCCGGGGTGCCGCTGCGGGCCTCGACCACGAGACGGACCCGGCCGACGCCCGCGAGCTCGGCGATGAGATCGGTGAGCGCGGCCGGTTCGGCGGCGGCGTGCAGATCGGTGAGGAGGAGGACGGCGCGGCCGGCGGGCCGGGCCTCGCTGGTGGCGAGGGCGTGCACGAGGTCGCCGGGCGACCGGGCCACCACGCCGAGGCGGTCGGCGATCGTCCAGGTCGCGCCGAGGGCGCTCTGTCCGGCCAGCGGGACGAGCACCCGGGCCGTGCGGCGGCGCGGCCGGCCGGCCCGCGGGCCGTGTTTGGCGAACCATCCGAGCAGAGCCGTCTTGCCGCTGCCGGGGGCTCCGGTGACGAGGCAGAGCCGGGGCGCCTCGGGATCGGTGAGCCAGCCGAGCAGGGCGGTGGCCTCGGTCTCCGTACCGGTGACGGGTCGGCCTCCGTCCGCCGGGGACGGGGTCGCGGACGGCATGGGGCACCTCACGGGCGACGCGGTACGGGCGGCTGTCGCCCATGACCTTAGTGGGCGCGGGCCCCCGGGGACCGCCCTGTCGCGGGGACGGTCTCCCGGGAGCTTCCGCGGGCTTCTCGGGACGGTCAGGCGTCGGGGTCGCCGCCGCCCGCGACGACCTTGAGCCGGCCGACCTGGAGCTGGGCGGCGCCCTCCGCGCCCTCACGTCCGAAGTCGTCGGTTATCACGTAGGACAGCACGGTGCCGATGCGCATGTAGACGCCGACGAAGTCCTTCCTCTCGATGGCGAACCACTCGTCGGCCCCACCGCTCTCGACCTTCACCGGCGTGTACCGGCCGGACGGGCCGTCGAACTCCTTCTTGTGCTTCTCCAGCGTCCTCAGTACGGCGGCGGCCTCCTCCTCCGTGCCGAAGGTGAAGAGGGCGAAGGTGGCCCCCGTGTCCGAGCTGGAGCCGACCAGGGCCAGGTCCTTCTTGCTGGCGGTCTTCACGCCGGGGCATTCCACCTCCAGCGTGTCGAGGCAGGCCTTCGCGGTCTCCGCCCCCTGCACGAGCACGGGATCACCGGCGCCGTACGTGCCGTGGGTGAGCTCGGACGACAGCGGCAGCGCCTTGATCATCCCGGCCTCGTCCAGCGTGACCGGCGGCACCTTCTGCTTGCCCTCGGCGATTCCCGGGACCGCGTCGTTCCCCGTGACCGCCTCGGTTCCCTCACCGTCTCCGCATCCCGTGAGTGCGACCACCATCGCCGCCGCGACGGCGATCCCCCGTACGCCGGTCCTCATCCTGATTCCCCCTGTGGCATTGCCGGTTGACATGATCATCAACCTTAGCGGGCCGCTGGGCTCAGGCGTTCGAGCCGGTGAAGTGTTCGCGTACGAGGGATTCGACGACCGGGAGGTCCTGGGCGATCAGGGCGTCGAGCAGGGCCGTGTGCTCGGCGGCGTCGGCGACGAGCACACCGTGGCGGACGACCGGCGCGCTGATCAGGGGCCACTGGGAACGGCGGTGGAGGTCGTCGGCGACGGCGAGCAGCTGCTCGTTCCCCGCGAGGGAGAGGACGGCCCGGTGGAAGGCCCGGTCGGCCTCGGCGTAGTGGGCGCGGTCGCCCCGGGCCGCGGCGTTCGAGGTCGCCTCGGCGAGCGGGCGGAGCTCGCTCCAGCGGGCGGCCGGGACCGTGCGGGCGAGCCGCAGCATGACGGGGACCTCGATGAGCGCGCGGACCTCGGCGAGTTCGGCGAGTTCGCGCGGGGTCCGCTCGGTGACGCGGAAGCCGCGGTTCGGCACGACCTCGACGGCGCCCTCGACGGCGAGGCGCTGCATGGCCTCGCGGACCGGGGT
>NZ_LIPQ01000220.1 GCF_001418135.1 Streptomyces aureus | reverse complement strand
CCGGCCCCGGCCGCCCAGGCCCCGTCGATCGCCCCGGCGGTCGTCACCCCGGTCCCGGCGACCCCCGCGGCCGCCCCCGCCGAGGACGGCGCGTACGTGACCCCGCTGGTCCGCAAGCTCGCCACCGAGAACGGTGTCGACCTCGCGGCCGTCAAGGGTTCGGGCGTCGGTGGCCGTATCCGCAAGCAGGACGTCCTCGCGGCCGCCGAGGCCAAGAAGGCCGCCGCCGCGGCCCCCGCCGCCGCTCCGGCCGCCGCCAAGGCTCCGGCCCTGGAGGCCTCCCCGCTGCGCGGTCAGACCGTCAAGATGACCCGCATGCGCAAGGTCATCGGCGACAACATGATGAAGGCGCTGCACGGCCAGGCCCAGCTGACCTCGGTCGTCGAGGTCGACATCACCAAGCTGATGAAGCTGCGCGCCCGTGCCAAGGACGCCTTCGCCGCCCGTGAGGGCGTCAAGCTCTCCCCGATGCCGTTCTTCGTGAAGGCGGCGGCCCAGGCGCTGAAGGCCCACCCGGTCATCAACGCCCGGATCAACGAGGACGAGGGCACGATCACCTACTTCGACACCGAGAACATCGGTATCGCGGTGGACTCCGAGAAGGGTCTGATGACCCCGGTCATCAAGGGTGCGGGCGACCTCAACATCGCCGGTATCTCGAAGAAGACCGCGGAGCTGGCCGGCGCCGTGCGCGCCAGCAAGATCACCCCGGACGACCTGGCCGGTGCGACCTTCACCATCTCCAACACCGGTTCGCGCGGCGCGCTGTTCGACACGATCATCGTGCCCCCGAACCAGGTCGCCATCCTGGGCATCGGCGCCACCGTGCGCCGTCCGGTCGTCATCAACCACCCGGACCTGGGTGAGACGATCGCGATCCGCGACATGACGTACGTCGCGCTGTCCTACGACCACCGTCTGGTGGACGGCGCCGACGCCGCCCGCTACCTGACCTCGGTCAAGGCGATCCTGGAGGCCGGCGAGTTCGAGGTCGACCTCGGTCTCTAGGCCGTACGCCGAAAGGCATACGCCGAGGCAACGTAACGAGCCTCACCTGCGGCGCCCCCGTCCGGAAGTGTTTCCGGACGGGGGCGCCGCCGTATTGTCTTTAGAGTCAACACTCCCCGAGGAGCCGCTTCATGACCGTCCCCGTCGTCCACTCGCTGCGCGAGCAGATCCGCGAGCACATCGTGGAGGGGATCGTCAGCGGCCGCTGGAAGCCGGGCGAGCGGATCGTGGAGCGCCGGATCGCGACCGAACTCGAAGTCAGCCAGACGCCCGTGCGCGAGGCGCTGCGCGAGCTGGAGTCGCTGCGGCTGATCGAGTCGGCGCCGAACAAGGGCGTCCGGGTCCGCAATCTGACCGCGGCCGACCTGGAGGAGAGCTACCCCGTACGAGCCGGTCTGGAGCAGATCGCGGCCGAGCTGGCGGCCGGCCGGCTCGCGGCCGACTGCTCGGCCCTTGAGCCGCACGTGGCGGCCCTGTACGAGGCGGACGCGACCTCCGACGGCACGGCCCAGGTGCGGCACACGGTGGCTTTCCACCGGGAGCTGGTGAAGGCCGCGGGGAACGCCGTCCTGCTGCACACCTGGGAGACCCTCGGCATCGAGGTCTTCACGGCCCTGTCGATCCGCTGGCTGGGCACGGTCCAGAAGTCGTACGCGGAGGAGCACCAGGAGCTGGTGGAGGCCTTCCGGCGGGGCGATCCGAACATCGGCGCGCTCGTGAAGGCGCATGTGCTGGGCTGCGCGCCGCGCGCCTGACCCTCTTTCTCGTCACGGACAGTGAGCGGGCCCACCCTCCGGTGGGCCCGCTCATTCGTGCGCGCACCCCCTCAGAAAGCGGCTCCTCCCCGCTCCCACCTGCGAAAACAAGGCACCGGGTGCCCCGTTTCGCGGCACCCTGTGCCGACTTTCTCGATCTGAAGAGGTTTTCCCCTTCAACCCTTTGATCGATCATCGATCGCCGGTTTACAGTCTTCGGCGGGCCGCTACCCGGCCCTTCGCCCTGTCCTGCCAGACAAGGCACCCCTTCTCCACCCCCACCTGTCCGGAAGGCGGCGATCATGACCGATCCCGTAGGCAAGATTCCGAGCGAGCTCGACCAGCTCCCGGACCGTGACACCGAGGAGACCGCCGAGTGGGCGGCCTCCCTGGACGCCGTCACCAAGGCCGCCGGCCCCCACCGGGCCGCCTACCTGATGCGCCGCACGCTCCAGCACGCCGAGGGCGCGGGCCTCGCCCTGCCCAAGCTGCTGGAGACGGACTACGTCAACACCATCCCGACCTCAGCCGAGCCGACGGGCGCCGACTTCGACGGCGACGAGGCCATGGAGCGCCGGATCACCGCCTGGAACCGCTGGAACGCGGCCGCGATGGTCACCCGCGGCTCGAAGTACGGCGTCGGCGGTCACATCGCCACGTTCGCGTCGGCCGCCTGGCTGTACGAGACCGGCTTCAACCACTTCTTCAAGGGCAAGGAAGCCGACGGTTCCGGCGACCAGCTCTACATCCAGGGTCACGCCGCGCCCGGCATCTACGCCCGCGCGTTCCTGGACGGGCGCCTGAACGAGGCCCACCTCGACAACTTCCGGCAGGAGTCCGGCGGCAACGGTCTGCCCTCCTACCCGCACCCGCGCCGCCTGCCCTGGCTGTGGGAGTTCCCGACCGTCTCCATGGGTCTGGGCCCGCTCTCCGCGATCTACCAGGCGCGCTTCAACCGGTACCTGACCAACCGCGCCATCAAGGACGTCTCCGCCTCGCACGTGTGGGCGTTCCTCGGTGACGGCGAGATGGACGAGCCCGAGTCGACCGCGGCCCTCGCCCTGGCCGCCCGCGAGGGTCTGGACAACCTGACCTTCGTCATCAACTGCAACCTGCAGCGCCTCGACGGCCCGGTCCGCGCCAACTTCAAGATCGTGCAGGAGCTGGAGGCCCAGTTCCGCGGCGCCGGCTGGAACGTCGTGAAGTCGCTGTGGGGCAACGCCTGGGACGAGCTGTTCGCGCTCGACACCACCGGCGCCCTCGTCCGCCGCCTCCGCGAGGTGCCGGACGCGCAGGTCCAGACGTACCAGACCCGCGACGCCGCCTACATCCGCCAGGACTTCTTCGGCAAGGACCCGGCGCTCGTCGCGATGGCGCAGCTGCTGAGCGACGACAAGATCCTGGAGTGCTTCCACCTCTCGCGCGGTGGCCACGAGCCGCGCAAGGTGTACGCCGCGTACAAGGCCGCCGTGGAGTTCAAGGGCGCGCCGACGGTCATCCTCGCGCAGACCGTCAAGGGCTTCACCCTCGGTGAGGGCTTCGCGTCGAAGAACGCGAACCACCAGATGAAGAAGCTCTCGAACGACGAGTTCAAGAACATGCGTGACCTTCTTGAACTGCCCATCTCGGACTCGCAGTTCGCTGACGGCCAGGTGCCGTACGGCCACCCCGGCGCCGACTCTCCCGAGGTCCGCTACCTGCAGGAGCGCCGCGCGGCGCTCGGCGGTCCGGCCCCGGCCCGTCGTACCCACGCGATCGCCCCGCTGCCGGCCCCGGCCGAGAAGGCCTTCACCGCCTTCGACAAGGGCTCCGGCACGCAGTCGATGGCGACCACGATGGCCTTCGTCCGTCTGGTCAAGGACCTCATCCGCGACAAGGAGACCGGCAGGCGCTGGGTCCCGATCGTCCCGGACGAGGCCCGTACCTTCGGTATGGAGTCGCTGTTCCCGTCGCTCGGCATCTACTCGCCGAAGGGCCAGACGTACGAGCCGGTCGACCGCGACCAGCTGATGTACTACAAGGAGGCCGTCAACGGCCAGATCCTCAACGAGGGGATCACCGAGGCCGGTTCGATGGCCGACTTCATCGCCGCTTCCACCGCGTACTCCACGCACGGCGAGGCGATGATCCCGTTCTACATCTTCTACTCGATGTTCGGCTGGCAGCGGACCGCAGACCAGATGTGGCAGCTCGGCGACCAGCTCGGCCGCGGCTTCCTCGTCGGCGCCACCGCGGGCCGTACGACCCTGACCGGTGAGGGCCTGCAGCACGCCGACGGCCACTCGCCGGTGATCGCGGCGACCAACCCGGCGGCGCTGACGTACGACCCGGCCTTCGCCTACGAGGTCGCGGCCATCGTCAAGGAGGGTCTGCGCCGGATGTACGGCGAGGCCGCCGAGGGCGAGGACCAGAACGTCTTCTACTACCTGACGGTCTACAACGAGCCGATGCCGCAGCCCGCCAAGCCGGCCGGCATCGACGAGGGCATCGTCAAGGGCCTCTACCGCTTCAACACGGCGGAGTCCGCGGGCCTCGACCTCCCGGCGAACGCCGCGCGCGTCCAGCTGCTCTCCTCCGGTACGGCCATCCACTGGGCCCTTGAGGCGCAGAAGCTGCTCGCCGCCGAGTGGGGCGTGGGCGCCGACGTGTGGTCCGCGACCTCCTGGACGGAGCTGCGGCGCGACGCCCTGGAGGCCGACGCGGCGCTGCTGCGCGGCGAGGAGCGGGTGCCGTACATCCGCCAGGCCCTGGAGGGCGTCGAGTCCCCGGTCCTCGCGGTCTCCGACTACATGCGCCAGGTCCCCGACCAGATCGCGCAGTGGGTCGAGCAGGACTGGTCCTCGCTCGGTGCCGACGGCTTCGGCCTCTCCGACACCCGTGACGCGGCCCGCCGCCACTTCGGTGTCGACGCCCAGTCGATCGTCGTCGCGGCCCTCGCGCAGCTCGCCCGCCGCGGCGAGGTCCCGGCCTCGGCCGTGAAGGAGGCGCGCGAGCGCTACGGCCTGTAGGCGCTGCCCGGTTGTCGGTGCGGGCGCGCATGATGGGTTCATGCGCGCCGCCCGGCTGATCAAGATGGTCCTGCTCCTCCAGTCCCGTCCTTCGATGACGGCGGCCGAACTCGCCGCCGAGCTGGAGGTGTCGGAGCGCACCATCACCCGCGATGCCCTCGCCCTCTCGGAGGCGGGGGTTCCGGTGTATGCGGACCGGGGCAGGGCCGGCGGGTACCGGCTCGTCGGCGGCTACCGCACCCGGCTCACGGGTCTGGCGCGCGGCGAGGCCGAGGCGCTGTTCCTGTCCGGACTGCCCGGCGCGCTGCGGGACATGGGCCTGGAGGACGCTGCGTCGGCGGCCCGGCTGAAGGTGTCCGCGGCACTGCTGCCGTCGCTGCGGGACGCCCCGGACTCGGTGGCGCAGCGCTTTCTGCTCGACGCCCCGGGCTGGTACCAGGAGCCGGAGACCCCGGAGCTGCTGCCGCCTGTCGCGGGCGGTCTGGGACGACCGGATGATCTCGGCCCGCTACCGGCGCGGCGACCGTGAGGTGGAGCGCGAGCTCGCCCCGTACGGCCTCGTCCTGAAGGCGGGCGTCTGGTACCTGTGCGCGCGGTCCGGTACGGCGTTCCGCACCTACCGGGTGGACCGCTTCGCCTCCGTCGCCCTCGCCGTGGAGCGATTCGACCGGGACGAGGCCTTCGACCTGTCCGCCTTCTGGGCCGAGCGCGCGGCCGAGTTCGCCCGGTCGATCCTGCGCGCCGAGATCGTCGTACGGCTCACGGAGGCGGGAGCCCGCAGACTGCCGTACGTGACGGACCGCGCGGCCGCCGGGGAGGCGCTGGCGGCGGCGGTCACCGAGGAGGGCGGGCTCCGGGTGGTCCTCCCGGTGGAGAGCGAGGAGGTCGCGTTCTCCCAGCTGCTCACGCTCGGCCCGGAGGCCGAGGTGCTCGCCCCGGCCTCCTTGCGTGAGCGCTTCGGTGCGGCCGCCCGCGCGATGGCCTCGCGGTACGCGTGAGGGTCACCGGTAGTCGTTCACGTCCGGGCTGCCCTTCTCGTCGGCGAGCATGAAGCCCCAGGCGTCCGGCCGTGAGCCGTCCGCGTCGGTGAAGCCGTACTCCCCCGCGAGCTGACCGCTCGACAGCGACTGTCCGTTCCAGCGGTGCCGGTCGGGGTCCGCCGCGAGCGCGGCGACGGCCCTCCCCACGTACACCGGGGACTCGGCGATCGCGAAGCCGGGGATCTTCTCGACGGCGTCGCGCCAGTTCTCCTCGGTGACGCCGAACGCGGTGAGCATCTGCTCGGACCTGAGCCAGCCGGGGGTGACGGAGACCGCCGTGCCGCCGTACTCCGCGAGTTCCTCGCCGAGGCCGAAGGCCATCCGGATCGGGGCGTTCTTGGCGAGGTCGTAGAAGAGGTTCTCGCGGTAGCGGGTGCCGTTGTACTCGGACGTGCCGTCGGTGACCTCGACGACGAGGCCGCCCCGGTTCCGGATGAGCAGCGGGATCGCCGTGTGGGAGGTGATGGCGTGCGTCCGCACCCCGAGTTCCAGCATCCGCAGGCCGCCGGTGAGGTCGCTCTCCCAGGTCTTCCTGCCGAAGACGAGGAGGTGCTCGCCGCCCCACACGTCGTTCACGAGGACGTCGAGCCGCCCGTGCTCCCGGTCGATCCGGTCGACCAGGGCCTTCACCTGCTCGACCTCCAGGTGGTCGGTGGGGACGGCGATGCCCTCGCCGCCGGCGGCCGTCACCAGTTCGGCGGTCTCCTCGATGGTCTCGGTGGCCCGGCCGACCTCGCTGAGCCTCGCGCGGGTGGTCCGCCCGGTGACGTACACCGTGGCCCCGGCCGCGCCGAGCTGGACGGCGATGCCGCGTCCGGCGCCCCGGGTCGCCCCGGCGACCAGGCAGATCCGTCCGCGCAGGCTCTTCGGCTGGTTCGTCTCGTTCGTCTCCGTCGTCATGCGCACCAGACTCGCAGGAAAGTACGACATCTTCTGTCCGGTTTCATTTCGGGCTTTCCGGGTGCGTCGCACCTCCCGAACCAGGATGCTGGTCCCGTGATGGACGAGACGGAGTTCTGGGAGATCATCGACGCCAGCCGCGAGGACGCCGAGGGCGACCCCGAGGAACAGGCCGACCTGCTCGTGGAACGGCTGACCCGGCTGGACCCCGACTCCGTGCTCGACTACGCGCGCCATTTCGAGGCCCGCTACAACCGCGCGTACCTCTGGGATCTGTGGGGCGCGGCGGCGGTGCTCTTCGACGGGGCCGGCGACGAGATCTTCGATTCGTTCCGCTGCTGGCTCATCGGCCAGGGCCGGGAGGTGTACGAGGGCGCGGTGCACGATCCCGACGCGCTCGCGGAACTGCTCGGCGACTTCGACGTGGAGATCGACGGGGACGGCGAGGAGATCGGTTTCGCGGCGGACGAGGCGTACGAGCAGCTGACCGGCGCCGAGACCCCGGACCTGGGCATTCCGATGCCGGGCGGGGAGCCGTTGGGGACCCCGTTCGACCTGGAGGACGACAAGGTCCTCCAGGCCCGCTTCCCCCGGCTGTGGGAGCGCTTCGGGACGGAGTAGGTCGCCACGCCCGGGAGAAGGCCCCGGGCTCCGGTCCCGAAGGGCGGCCCACAGCCGGCGCCACGAAGGCGGCCCGCCCTTCGGGACCGGCCGCGCCGCTCAGAAGTGCGTGCCGCCGTCGATGCGGACCTCGGTGCCGGTGATGAACTTCCCGTCCTCGGACGCCAGCATCGCGACGACGCCCGCGACGGTCTCGGGGCCGGCGAAGCCCTGGCCGAGGGCGGGGGCGAGCTTCCCGAAGAGGGACCAGTCGGCGTCCTCGGGGATGCCCGGGCCGACGCTCTGACGGCTGGCGCCGGTACCGTCGGTCATGCCGGAGGAGATGGAGCCGGGCTGGACGGCGGTGAAGCGGATGCCCTGCTTGGCGTACTCGGCGGCGAGCGCGTGGGTCATGGACTGGATGCCGCCCTTGCTGGCCGCGTAGGCCGCCATGTAGGGGTGCGCGAACATCGCGGAGGTCGAGGAGAAGTTCACGACGGCGGAGCCCTCGCCCTCCAGGAGTGCGGGGATCGACTCGCGGATCACCAGGAACGTGCCGGTGAGGTTGATCCGTATCACCTGCTCGAAGGAGTCGAGGCTCGTCTCGTGGGTGTGCGAGGAGCGCAGGATGCCGGCGGCGTTGACCAGGACGTCCAGGCCGCCGAGCGCCTCGACGGCGGCGGCGACACCGGCGCGTACGGAGGCCTCGTCGGCGACGTCCAGGACGACGGTGGTGAGGCGGTCGGCGGCGTCACCGGCCTTGGCGACGGTGTCCTTGAGGCCGTCCTCGCTGATGTCGGCGGCGACGACCCGGCCGCCCTCGGCGAGCACGCGCAGGACGGTGGCCTGGCCGATGCCGGAGCCGCCGCCGGTGATCAGAGCGCGGCGTCCTTCGTAACGGGTCAGCTGGTTCATGGCGGCAACCTCTCGATGTCGAGCTTCCGGGAATCCTGCTTCCGGGACGTCGGAGGTTCCCGGGGAATGCTGCCACCGTACGCCCGAGTGGCACGTTTTGCCATACCTGCACGATGTGCACCGTCGGCAGTCGCGGGCGTACGCTTCGTACGGTGAGCACCAAGCCCGAGGGCGCCACGCCCCCCACCCGGACGCTGACGGAGCGCCGCAAGGCCGCGACCCAGCTGGACATCGCGCGCGCCGCCGCCGAGCTTTTCACCGAGCACGGCCCCGACGGCACCACGGCCGAGGACATCGCCCTGCGGGCCGGGGTCGCGCTGCGCACCTTCTACCGGTACTTCCGCTCCAAGCAGGACGCCGTGGCCCCGCTCCTCGCGGGCGGCGGCGACCGCTGGCGCGAACTCCTCGCCGCGACTGCCGCGCCGGCCACGGGTGGCGCGGCCGCCGGACGTGGCGAAGGCGGCGCTCCGGAACCGGGCGCGGGGCTGCCCGAGGCCCTGGAACGCTCGATCACCGCCTCCCTGACCCCCGCGGACGCGGCGGCCGAGGAAGGGCTGCGCTGGACGCGCGGACTGCTGCGCGCGGCCGCGCAGGACCCGGCACTGCGGGCCGTCTGGTACCGGGTCAACCAGGAGTCGGAGGAGCGACTGCGCGAGGTCGTCGCCGGCCTCGCCGGTCCGGGCGCGGACCCGCTGGAGGTACGGCTCACGGCCGCGGCGGCCACGGACGCGATCCGGATCGCCCTGGAGAGCTGGGCGGAGACGGACGCGCCGGTACGGGGCGAGGGCGCCCCGGCGGAGCTCGCGGTCCGGTGCCTGCGCGAACTGATGGGCGGGATGCGGCTCCTGAACCCGGACGTCAGCGGAAAGTCAGCGACCGGCCCATGAGGACGTCGTCCACGTACTCCCCGGCCAGGAACAGCTCCCCCGGCAGCACGCCCTCCACCGCGAAGCCCTCGGAGGTGTAGAGCGCGCGGGCCGGGGCGTTGTGGCCGAGCACCCGCAGGGTCATGCGTACGGCGCCGTCCGCCCGGGCCTTCTCCATCGCGGCCCGCAGCAGCGCCCGCGCCACGCCGTGCCCCCGCGCGGCCTCGGCGACCACGAGGCCCTGGATCTGCCGCACATGGGCGGTGGCGGCGAGCGAGGTCGGCGGCACCACCCTGATGTAGCCGACGATCGCCCCCTCGCGCGTCGCGAGGAGGTAGTCCCCGGGCAGATGGCGGTCGTCGAAGAAGGGCTCGTACGGCGGGACCGGGGCGGGCAGCACCGCGTGCAGGGTCGACCAGGCGGCCCGGTCGAGCTCGGCGAGGGCGGCGTCGTCCGCGCGTTCGGCGGTACGTATCAGCGTCTCCGGCACGATCATGACGGCCACTGTGCCACGCGCCCGCCCCGGAGGGCAGGATGGTGCCCATGCAGCGTTCCGCCACCCGCAAGCGTGTCGCCGTCACCGGTGCCTCCGGGCTCATCGGCTCCGCCCTCGTCCACTCCCTGCGCGCCGACGGCCATGACGTCGTCCGGCTCGTCCGCCGGCCCGCCCGGACCGCCGACGAGGTCGAGTGGGACCCGAAACGGCTGTACGTGGACGCCGCCGGGCTCGTCGGCGTGGACTCCGTCGTGCACCTGGCGGGCGCCGGGGTCGGCGAGCGCCGCTGGAACGAGGCGTACAAGCAGGAGATCCGCGACAGCCGCGTCCTCGGCACGACGGCGATCTCCCAGGCGCTCGCCTCCCTCGCGGAGCCGCCGGAGAGCCTGGTGTGCGGCACCGCGCTCGGCTGGTACGGGGACACCGGCAGCCGCGCGGTCGACGAGAGCGCCCCGGCGGGTACGGGCTTCCTGCCCGAGGTCTGCGTGGAGTGGGAGGCCGCCGCGGCCCCCGCCGAGGAGGTCGGCATCCGGGTCACCTATGCCCGTACCGGCCTGGTGGTGGCGCGTGAGGGAGGGGCGTGGGGCCGGCTGTTCCCCGTCTTCCGGGCCGGACTCGGCGGACGGATGGGCGACGGCCGCCAGTACTGGTCGTTCATCTCCCTCCACGACGAGGTGGCCGCCCTGCGCCACCTCATCGACACCCCGGCGCTCTCGGGACCGGTGAACCTGACCGCCCCCGACCCCGTCACCAACCGCGAGGTGACGGCCGCGATGGGGCGGGTTCTGCGCCGGCCGACCCTCCTCACCGTGCCCGCGCCCGCGCTGAAGGTGGTGCTCGGGGACTTCGCACAGGATGTGCTGGGGAGTCAGCGGGTGCTGCCGGGGCGGCTGCTGGAGTCCGGATTCGACTTCGCGTTCCCGACGATCGACGACTCGATCAGGGCCGCCGCGCGCTGAACCCCGCACCGCTCCCCCTCCTTCGCTCCCCCTCCGTGCTCCCCCGTGCCGCACGCACCCCGGTGCGCGCGGCTGGCACCCGCGGGACCGCTGCCTAGGCTCGACGAGAACGGCGAACTCGGGCATTCCGGAGGCCCGTTGGGGGCATAGGCCTCCCACCGGCCGCGCCGACCTGGGGAGGGGCACGTGCTCAACAGCGCAGACAGCGCAAGGACCGCACAGCGTACGAACGTCGACGTCGACCACGGCATCACGCAAACCGTCGACGTCGTCATCGTGGGAGCCGGGGTCGCGGGACTCGCCGCGGCCCGCCGGCTGACCGACGCCGGGCTCTCCGTGATCGTCCTGGAGGCGGAACCCCGCGTCGGGGGCCGGATGGCGACCGAGGCCGTCGACGGCTTCCTGCTCGACCGGGTGGGACCGCTGCTCACCCTGTCGTACGAGGAACTCCGGGCCACCCCGGGGCTCGACGGCCTGGTGCTGCGGCCGTTCGCCCCGGGGGTGCTCGTGCACAGCGACGGCCGGTACGCGCGGTGGGGCGCCCCGCACCCGCGCCGGACGGCCGGCGTGCCCCGGAGCGCGGGGCACCGGAGCGTGGGGGGAGCGTTCAGCGTGGCGCGCGCCCTCGCGAGCGCCCCCCGTCGTCCGGCCGCCTCGCTCGACCAGGCGCGGCTCGGCGCGTCCCTCGTCCGGCTCGCGGCGACCCCGACGCAGCGGATCCTGGCCCGCCCCGAGCGGACCGCGCGCGAGGCGCTGACCGCGCGGCTGCCCGCCAGGACCGTCCAGGGCGTGCTGCGGCCACTGCTCGCGGCGCTCCTCGGCGACCCGGACCTCGGCATGTCGAGCCGCCACGCGGATCTGGCGCTGCGCGCCTTCGCCCGGGGCCGGCTCGCGGTGCCCGAGGGCGGGGCGGCCGCCCTCCCGGAGCGGCTCGCGGCGGCGCTGCCGGCGGGCACGGTCCGGACGGGGGTCCGGGTCACGGAGGCGTCGATCTCGCGGGTGACGACGGCGGAGCACGGGGTGTTCCGGTGCCGGTCGGTCGTCCTCGCGACGGGGGCGCGGACGGCCGCCGAGCTGCTGCCCGGTCTGCGCCGGCCGGCCTTCCACTCCGTGACCGTGCTGCACCACACGGCGCCGACGGCTCCTCTGGCTCCGACGGCGGACCCGACGCTGCTCCTGGAGGCGGACCCGGGCGGGCCGGTGTCCCACACGGCGGTGATGAGCGCGGTGGACCCGGGGCGGGCGCCGGAGGGCCGGACGCTGATCACCTCGACGGTGCTCGGAACGCCGCCGGACGACACGGAACGGCGGGTCCGCAAGCACCTCGCGACGCTGTACGGCACGTCGACGGACGAGTGGGAGCTGCTGGCCCTGCGTCACACGCCGGACGCGGTCCCCTCGATGCCCCCACCGCACGACGGGCACCGCTCGGTCCGTCTGCTCGCGGGCCTGTACGTCTGCGGCGACCACCGCGCGACGAGCACCGCCCAGGGCGCCCTGAGCTCGGGCCACAGGGCGGCCCTGTCCCTCATGACGGACCTGGGACTGCGACGGGGGGCGGACGAAGGGGGGGAGGAGGC
>NZ_LIPQ01000022.1 GCF_001418135.1 Streptomyces aureus | reverse complement strand
CGCTGACCGTCGGCGCCGACGTGCAGTCCGTGACCCAGGCCCCGGGCACCGCACTGGAGTCGCCGAGCGTCGAATTCCCGCTGGGCACCGACCAGTTCGGGCGCTCACTGCTCGGTCTGCTGATCTGGGGAGCGCGGATCTCGCTGCTCGTCGGACTCCTCGCGGCGGCGCTCTCGGTCGCCATCGGCACCCTCGTGGGGATCATCGCCGGGCACTACGGCGGCTGGTTCTCGACCGTCGTCATGCGGATCACCGACTGGTTCCTGGTGATGCCGGCCCTGGTCCTCGCGATCGTGCTCGCCACCGTCATGTCCCGGTCGATGTGGACGGTCGTCATCGCCATCGGGGTGACCTCCTGGCCGACCACGGCCCGCCTGGTGCGGGCCCAGACGATCGCCGTCGAGTCCCGCCCGTACATCGAACGGGCGACCGCGCTCGGCGGCGGCCACGGGCACGTCATGAGCAGGCACGTGCTGCCCAACGTGATGCCGCTGGTGCTCGCGCAGACCACGCTCGGCATCTCGACCGCCATCCTCACCGAGGCGACCCTCGCCTTCCTCGGGCTCGGCGACCCGACGGTCGTCTCCTGGGGCGGCATGCTCCAGGACGCCCGCGAGGCCGGCGCGGTCTCCTCCGGGCACTGGTGGTACCTGGCCCCGCCCGGCATCGCCATCGCCCTGGTCGCACTGGCGTTCACGCTGTGCGGCCGGGCCGTCGAGTCCGTACTCAACCCGAAGCTGGGGGTGAGCCGATGAGCACACAGAGCCTCCTGGAGGTACGGGACCTCAGGGTGACGTACGGCTCGGGCGCGTCCGCCGTGCCCGCCGTGCGCGGGGTCGACCTCACCCTGGAGCCGGGCCGCAAGCTCGGTGTGGCGGGCGAGTCCGGCTGCGGCAAGTCCACGCTCGCCCTCGCGCTGCTGCGCCTGCTTCCGGCGTCGGCGCGGATCGAGGGGCGGATCCTGCTCGACGGCGACGACGTCCTCGCCATGAAGTGGGGCCGGCTCCGGGCCGTGCGGTGGGCGGGGGCGTCGATCGTCTTCCAGGGCGCGATGCACTCGCTCAACGCCGTGCACCGGATCGGGGACCAGATCGCCGAACCGCTGCTCGTCCACGGCCGGGCCACCCCGGCGGCGGCCCGCAGGAAAGCCGGCGAGCTGCTCGAACACGTCGGTCTGCCCGCCGCGCGCGCGGCCGCCTATCCGCACGAGCTGTCCGGTGGACAGCGGCAGCGCGTGATGATCGCGATGGCGCTGGCCTGCGATCCGCGGCTGATCGTCGCGGACGAGCCGACCACCGCGCTCGACGTGATGATCCAGGCGCAGATCCTGCGGCTGATCGAGCGACTCGTCGCCGAGCAGTCCATCAGCCTCCTGATGATCAGCCACGACCTGGCGGTCCTCGCCGACACCTGCGACCGGCTGGCCGTGATGTACGCGGGCCGGGTCGTCGAGGAGGGTCCGGCCCGCGCGGTGTACGAGGCCGCTCGGCACCCCTACGGCCGGGCGCTGTCCTCGGCGTTCCCGCGCGTCGGAGACCCCGCGTCCCGGCGTGCGCCGCGCGGACTGCCGGGCGACCCGCCGGACCCGGCGGACCTGCCGGGCGGCTGCACCTTCCATCCGCGCTGTCCGGTGGCGGTGGACGCGTGCGGGGAACTCCAGCTGGAACTGAGGGAGGCGGGCACGGAACACCGCGCCGCCTGCGTCCATGTGGGGAGCGCGTCATGAGTACGGAGACGGCCGTGCGTACGGAGACGACGGCGGCGCCACTGCTGTCGGCGCGCGGGCTGCACGTCACCTTCCCCGGGCGGCGGGGCGCGCCGCCCGCACGGGCGGTCGACGGGGTGGACCTGGACATCGGCGCGGGCGAGATCGTGGCCCTCGTCGGCGAGTCGGGCTGCGGCAAGACGACCCTGGCCCGGTCGCTCCTCGGTCTGGTCCGGCCCACGGCGGGGACGGTCGCCTTCGACGGGAAGCCGCTCGCGTACGGCGCCGGTGCCCTCAAGGCGTACCGGAAGCGGGCCCAGCTGGTCCTCCAGGACCCGAGCGGCTCGCTCAACCCCCGGCACACGGTGTACGACGCGGTGGCGGAGGGGCTGCGGATCCACGGGTACACGGGGGACGAGCGGGAGGCGGTCGCCGGGGCCCTCGCGCGGGCCGGGCTTCGCCCCCCGGAGCGCTTCTTCCTGCGCTATCCGCACGAACTGTCCGGCGGGCAGCGGCAGCGCGTCGTCATCGCGGGCGCGCTGGTCCTGGAGCCCGAACTCATCGTCGCCGACGAGCCGGTGGCCTCGCTGGACGCCTCCGTGCGGGGCGAGATCCTGGCGCTGCTGCTGCGCCTGCGCGACGAACTCGGTCTCTCCGCCCTGGTGGTGACGCACGACCTGGGTCTCGCGTGGAACATCGCGGACCGGGTGGCGGTGATGTACCTGGGCCGGGTCGTGGAGACCGGCACGGTGGAGTCCGTCCTGACCCGGCCCCGGCATCCGTACACCCAGGCGCTGTTGTCGGTGCTTCCGGAGTCGGGCGGCGCTCCGGTCGTGCTGACCGGTGAACCCCCGGACCCGTCCCGCATCCCGTCCGGCTGCCGTTTCCACGCCCGCTGCCAGGTCCTCGCCTCGGGTGAGGCGCTGGCGGTCGCGGACCGCTGCCGCGGCGAGGGCCTGCCGGTCCTGGGCGGCGGCGGGGAGCAGGAGGTGGCCTGCCACTGGGTGGCTCGGGAGGCGGTGGTCTGAGGCGACGGGAGGCGGTGCGCGCCTCCCGTCCCGCGGCCGACCGGGGCCGGCGAGCGTACGGCGGCGGACTAGCCGGCCTGGGGGTGCTCCAGGTCGTACGCCTCCGTCAGCTCCCGGCAGCGCTTCACGTCGCCGGCCATCGCTTCGAGCAGGTCGTCCAGGGTGTCGAACTTGAGCATCCCGCGGACGTACGCGAGGAAGTCCACGGCCACGTGCAGCCCGTACAGGTCGAGGCCCTCGCGGTCGATCGCGTAGGCCTCCACCGTCCGCTCCGTGCCGTCGAACTGCGGGTTGGTGCCGACCGAGATCGCCGCCGGCATCCGCTCCCCGTCGGCCGTCAGCCAGCCGGCGTAGACGCCGTCGGCGGGGATGGCGGTGTGCGGGAGGGTCTCGACGTTGGCCGTCGGGAAGCCGAGTGCGCGGCCGCGCTGCGCGCCGCGGACCACGATGCCCTCGACGCGGTGCGGACGGCCGAGGATCTCGCCGGCTCCGGCCATGTCGCCCTCGGCGACGAGCCGGCGGGTGAGGGTGGAGGAGAAGGGGTCGCCGCCGCCCGCCGTGCCGCTGACGAACAGGTCGATGACCTCGACCTCGTAGTCGTAGGTGGCGCCGAGCTCGGACAGGAAGGCGACGTTTCCGGCGGCCCGGTGTCCGAAGCGGAAGTTGGGGCCCTCGATGACGGCCTTCGCGTGCAGCTTGTCGACGAGCACCTTGACGATGAAGTCGGCCGGGGACAGCTGGGAGAACTCGGCGGTGAACGGCAGCACCAGCACCGCGTCCACGCCGAGGCCCGCCATCAGCTCGGCGCGCCGGTGGTGCGGGGCGAGCAGCGGCGGGTGGCTGCCGGGCCGCACGACCTCGGAGGGGTGCGGGTCGAAGGTGACCACCACGGAGGGGACACCGAGTTCCCGGGCGCGCTCGACGGCCCGCCCGATGATCAACTGGTGCCCGCGGTGCACACCGTCGTAGGAGCCGATGGTGACGACGCTGCGCCCCCAGTCCTGGGGGATGTCCTCCAAGCCACGCCAGCGCTGCACTGTGACCGCTCCTCGTCCGCCTGTTCGCCGATTACGCAGGTCTAAGACTGCCATGCCCACGGCCTTCGGTTCGCATCGGCATGGAAGTGCCGTGGCTCCGCAGCGCCCGGAGGGTCTCCGGACCGAGCAGCGGCGCCCACTCGGCGGGGTCGCCGACCGTCCAGCGGGCGAGCAGCGTGGCGAACGCGGGCCGCGCGCGGATGTGTCCCGCGAGGGCCGTGTCGAGCCCTCTCATGCCTTCGGGGGTACGGGCCCACAGGGCGCCGGCCCGGTGGGTGAGCGTCCGGGTGCGCGGCTCGCTGCGGCGCTCGGCGCCCTCCGCGGCGGCCTCCAGGAGGGCGGCCAGGACGGTGAACTCCCCCGTCTCGGCCTCGTACCGCTCGTGCTCCAGGAGTACGTCGAGGAGTTCGGCCCGCAGATGGCGGGAGGCGCCGGTGCCGGGCGCGGCGAGGACGGGGGCGAGGGCGCGGCGGACCCGCGCGGGGCGGCCCCGGATCAGGCCGGAGACCAGGGGGAAGAGGACGGCTCGGGCGGCCGGGCCGTGCTCGAAGCGCCGGTCGACGAAGTCGGCCACGTGTCCGGCGCCCTCGGGGTGGCGGGCGACGTATCCGCGGACGAGGGAGGCGACCCGTCGGGCGAGCGCGGGCGTGTCGACGTCGGCGAGCGCCCGCAGAGCGGCGGCGGGGGCCTCGCCCGTGCCGTGCAGCCGGGCCCCGAAGGCGGCGAGGACCGGTCCGGGGTCGGCCGCGAGGGCCTCGACGAGGGCGCACGCGGGCACCCGGGGCTCGGCGAGGGCGCGGGGCAGGTGGCGGTCCCGGGTGTGCGGGTCGCGGATCAGCAGGCCGAGGGCGGCGCCGTGGAGGGACTGGTCGCCGGGGCGGGCGAGCAGGGCCAGGGCGGCGAAGCGCAGGAGTTCCCGGTCGGCGGGGCGGGTGGCGTGACCGGCGACCAGACGTCCGTACGTGGCGGCCGCGACACGCCGCTCCGGGCGCCCGTCGTCATGGGCCCAGCGGTCGACGGCCCGGCAGACGGCGGAGGGCTCGTCCTCGGCGAGGGCGGCGAGGAGGCCGTCGGCGAGCGGGTGCGCGGTGGCGACGAGCGCCTCGCACAGATCGTCGACGGCGAGCGCCCGATGGGTGTGCAGCAGGGCCTGGGCGGCGGTGGCGACGGTCGCGCCCGGGACGGCGGGGAGGGCGCGGTCGTCACCGAACCAACGGCAGAGCAGCGGCTGCACGCCCCGGGAGTCGGCAGCGAGCATCCCGGCGACAACGGAAAAAAACCGCTCGGTGTCGGGGCCCTCTCTCGGGCTCTCTTCGCGGTTCTCGCCGGGCGGTGGGTCGGCGAGAACCGCGAAGAGAG
>NZ_LIPQ01000219.1 GCF_001418135.1 Streptomyces aureus | reverse complement strand
GTTCGCGGGGTGACGGCGGGCGGCGGGCCCGTTCGAGGTCCCGGGCGCGTCGGGGGCTGAACCGGAACCCGGACCAGGACCAGGACCAGGACCCGTACCGGGGCCGGGTACCGCTCCGGGGCCGCCGGGGCCGGCGCCGGCGGTGGCGGGACCCGTACCGAACCATGCCGAGCCGGGCTCGACCGGCTCCGGGTGCTCCGTACCGGGCGAGGCGTCCGCCCGGGGCGGGTAGGGCCCGTCCGCGGGGAAGGGACCGATCGGACCGGAGGAGCCGATCGGACCGGACGGGCTGGACGTACGGGAAGTACTGGACGGAGTGATCGGGCCGATCGGACCGGACGGGCCGGATGTCCCGGACGGGCCGGACCCGGGCGAGGGCGGTGAGGACGAGGCCCTGCCGCCGTCGATCGCTCCCGGCCCGGCAGCGCCCGTGCCCGCACCCCTGCCCCTGGCCGTACCCGTACCCGAACCCGTACTCGTACCCGAACCCGTGCCCGATCGGCCGGCACCCTCCTCCAGCCACGATCCCGCCGCTTCTCCGGCGCCCTCCGCGGGCCCGCCGGCCGGCGGAGTCCCCGACTCCACCGCCCGTACCGGTATCCGCAGGACCGTCCCGCACGTGCAGCCCATCTCCGGGTGCGGCCAGTCGTCCTCGCGGCCGCAGGCTCCGCAGCGGACGGTGACCCACTCGTCCGTCCAGTTCCGGTGCGTGATGGGTTCCGCCGTCGCGCCCGCCGTCAGGGGCGGCGCCACCGGGCTTCCGCACGCGCAGGGGAAGACGGGTGCCGCGTACGCCTGCGTGCGCAGGCATTCCGGACAGCGCACCGGTACCGACTCGCCCACAACCAACCCCCTGTCGTTCCGCCCCATCGTCCACCCATCGGACGCCTCGGGGGGAGGTGTTCGGCCACTTCCGTGATCCCGCCGGTCGGACTTCTCTTGACGGCTCTCCGGGGCCCGACCTACATTGCTTCCGTATAGCAGAACAGTATTTCCGCATTACGGAAACAAGCCGCTCCGGGCTTCCGAGCCGACCGGTGGGCTTGGATCCGCCCGGCCGAAGCAGGAGCACTCCCATGCCTCGTATGACCGCCGCCGCAGCGGCCGTTGAGATCCTCAAGCGCGAAGGCGTCACCACCGCGTTCGGCGTGCCCGGCGCGGCGATCAACCCCTTCTACCGCGAGCTCAAGAACGTCGGCGGCATCGGCCACACGCTGGCCCGCCACGTCGAGGGCGCGTCCCACATGGCCGAGGGCTACACCCGTGCCAAGGCCGGCAACATCGGTGTCTGCATCGGTACCTCCGGCCCGGCCGGCACCGACATGATCACCGGCCTGTACTCGGCGATCGCCGACTCGATCCCGATCCTGTGCATCACCGGCCAGGCCCCGGTCTCGAAGCTCCACAAGGAGGACTTCCAGGCCGTCGACATCGCCGCCATCGCCAAGCCGGTGACCAAGGCCGCGACGACCGTCCTGGAGGCCGCGCAGGTCCCCGGCGTCTTCCAGCAGGCCTTCCACCTGATGCGCTCCGGCCGTCCCGGCCCGGTCCTCATCGACCTCCCGATCGACGTCCAGCTGACCGAGATCGAGTTCGACCCGGAGACGTACGAGCCGCTGCCGGTCTACAAGCCGACCGCGACCCGCGCCCAGGCCGAGAAGGCGCTGAACTTCCTCCTGGAGTCCGAGCGCCCGCTGATCGTCGCCGGTGGCGGCATCATCAACGCCGACGCCTCCGACCTGCTCGTCGAGTTCGCCGAGCTGACCAACATCCCGGTCATCTCCACCCTGATGGGCTGGGGCACCATCCCGGACGACCACGAGCTGGCCGCCGGCATGGTCGGTGTCCAGACCGCGCACCGCTACGGCAACGCGACCTTCCTGGAGTCGGACTTCGTCCTCGGCATCGGCAACCGCTGGGCCAACCGCCACACCGGCTACAACATGGACGCGTACACCAAGGGCCGGAAGTTCGTCCACGTCGACATCGAGCCCACCCAGATCGGCAAGATCTTCGCCCCGGACTTCGGCATCGCCTCCGACGCCAAGGCCGCGCTCGAACTCTTCGTCGAGATCGCCAAGGAGCTCAAGGCCGCGGGCAGGCTCCCGGACTTCTCCGCCTGGGCCGCCTCCGCGCAGGAGCGCAAGGCGACCCTCCAGCGCCGTACGCACTTCGACAACATCCCCCTGAAGCCGCAGCGCGTCTACGAGGAGATGAACAAGGCCTTCGGCCCGGAGACCCGCTACGTCACCACCATCGGTCTCTCCCAGATCGCCGCGGCCCAGTTCCTGCACGTCTACAAGCCGCGCAACTGGATCAACTGCGGCCAGGCCGGCCCGCTCGGCTGGACCATCCCGGCCGCCATCGGTGCCGCCACCGCGGACCCGGAGACCCCGATCGTCGCCCTCTCCGGCGACTACGACTTCCAGTTCATGATCGAGGAACTGGCGGTCGCCGCCCAGCACAAGGTCCCGTACGTCCACGTCCTGGTGAACAACGCCTACCTGGGCCTGATCCGCCAGGCGCAGGGCAACCTGGGCATCAACTTCGAGGTCAACCTCGAGTTCGAGAACATCAACACCCCGGAGATCGGCGTCTACGGCGTCGACCACGTCAAGGTCGCCGAGGGCCTGGGCGTCAAGGCGATCCGCGTCACCGACCCCGACAAGCTGGGCGAGGCGTTCGAGGAGGCCAAGAAGCTGGCCGTCGAGCACCAGGTGCCGGTCGTCGTCGAGGCCATCCTGGAGCGCATCACCAACATCGCGATGAGCAAGACGGTCGACATGAGCGATGTCACCGAGTTCGAGGAGCTGGCCACCGAGCCCGGCCACGCGCCGACCGCGATCAAGGCCCTCAAGGTCTGACCGTCCCCCTCGTCAGAGGGACCGACCCCCGCCCCGAGGAGCACCGGGGCGGGGGTCTCCCTGTGCCGCCACCAGCACCGCGCCCGCCTCCGTCCACTCGTACAGCACCGACCGGCCCGCGCGTCCCCGCCGTACGAGCCCGGCGTCGAGCAGCACCTTCAGATGCCGCCCCACCGAGCCGAGTCCCTGTCCGGTGAGCGCCACCAACTGGCTGGTGGACGTGGGGAATTCGAGCCTGACGAGGACCCCGGCGCGCGCCGTGCCGAGCAACGCCCCGAGCGCCCGGGGCGCGACGGGGCCCGACTGGTCCGCGAGGACGCCCGCGCACGGGTAGACCACCGCGAACCGCTCCGTGCCCTCCCAGGAGACCCAGCCCGTGCCGGGGGTCACCGGGACGAACAGCAGACGGCCGCCGTCGACCGAACGCGGCGGATACGCGCGGGGGTTGACCTGGAGCCGCCCGTCACCCAGCCAGCGCGTCCTCCCCGGGGACAGCTCGTCGAGCGCCGCCGCCCACCCGTCCCGGGCCAACCGGGCCGTCCGCGCGACCACATCGGCCTCCAGGATCCGGCGGCGGCGCGGCCAGTCGGGCAGCACCGTCTCCCGCCACACCCACTCCAGGACCTCCGCCATGCGTCGCGGCAGGTCCGCCGTCGACCGCAGCGGCTCCGGTACGGGTCCGCCGACCGCTACCTCCAACTGGGGTACCGCTGCGGCGGGTTCGGCCTCCCGGACCGCCGCGACCTCCTCCTCGAAGGACCGCTCGCGGTCACCCGTCGGCGTCGGCGTCAGGAAGTCGGCGTTCCAGGTGGGGCCGATGGCCGCCCGTACGAGCAGCGCGTCGAGCGGCTCGGCCGCGAGGCGCGACCGGTACGCGGACAGGTGGGCGGCCAGCCAGGCGCGCTCACCCGGATGGGCGCCGGACCCGTGGCCGCCGGCCGCCGCGTGGAGGGTCTTGAGGGCCGCGATCGTCTCGGCGAGCGGGGAGACGACGAATCTGCTCCCGGCGAGGGAGTCCGTACCGATCTGCCACCAGCCCATGCCGCCCGCCCCGTCGTTTCGCCGCTCCGCGAAACAGTATCGAGGCCGTCGCCCGCGCCCGAGACTCCCCGCATGTCCCGCTACCGCGACGTCTTCCGTACGCCCGAGTTCACTCCGCTCTTCCTCACCGGCGCCGCCCACACCGCCGCCCAGACGGTCGTCGGGCTCGGGCTCGCCACGCTCGTGTTCCGCGCGACCGGCTCCCCGCTCCTCTCCGCGCTCGCCCTCTTCGGGCCCTCGCTCGCCCAGCTGGTCGGCGCGACCACCCTGCTCTCGGCCGCCGACCGGCTGCCGCCGCGCGCCGCGATCTCCGGGATCGCGCTCTTCTTCGCCCTGGGCACCGCCGTCCTCGCGGTTCCCGGGCTGCCGACCTGGGCGGTCTTCGCCGTCCTGCTCGCCGA
Source organism: Streptomyces aureus (assembly GCF_001418135.1). Classification (GTDB taxonomy): domain Bacteria; phylum Actinomycetota; class Actinomycetes; order Streptomycetales; family Streptomycetaceae; genus Streptomyces; species Streptomyces aureus_A. The sequence goes on along the minus strand of NZ_LIPQ01000219.1, from coordinate 8,222 downwards.
GGGACTCGCCGCCTCGCTCGGCGGCGGCGTGCGCCACGGCCTCCTGAACGAGATCCTCGCCCGCCAGGACTTCCTCCTCGGCCGCTCGGTGACGAACATGGCCGTCGGCGCCTGCCAGATCGGCGGCTTCGCGGCCGGCGGCCTCCTGATCGCCCTCTTCTCGCCGCGGGGCACGGTCCTCGTCGGCGCCGGCCTCTACCTCACCGCCGCGCTCCTCGCCCGCCTCGGCCTCGGGGCGCGCCCGCCCCGCGCCGCCGGCCGGGCCTCGGTCGGCGAGACCTGGCGCACCAACCGGCGGCTGCTGTCCTCGCCCGCGCGCCGCCGCGCCTACCTGGCGCTCTGGATCCCCAACGGGCTGATCGTGGGCTGCGAGTCGCTCTTCGTGCCGTACGACCCCGAACGCGCCGGGCTCCTCTTCGCCTGCGCCGCGTTCGGGATGCTCGCCGGGGACACCGCCGTCGGCCGCTTCGTACCGGCCCGGCTGCGCGCACGGATCCGTTTCCCGCTCCAGGCGCTGCTCGCGGCCCCGTTCCTGGTGTTCGCCCTGGACCCGGCACTGCCGTCGGTGCTCCTCGCGGTGACGGTCTCGGCGAGCGGGTACGCGGCGAGCCTCCTGCACCAGGAGCGGCTGATGTCCCTGGTGCCGGAGGAACTGGCGGGTCACGCCCTGGGTCTCCACACCTCGGGGATGCTCGCGCTCCAGGGAGTGAGCGCGGCGCTGGCCGGCACCCTCGCCCAGTACACGTCACCGCGCACGGGGATGGTGCTCCTCGCCCTCGCCTCGCTCACCGTGACGTACTCGCTGGCACGGGCCGAGGGGAGGGCGCAGGGGCCTACTTCGGTGTCGCCGAGCGGATCACGACCGTCTCCTCGCAGGGACCGTCGGCGAACAGCTTGAGCGCCTCCACCTCGTCCTTGTCGGCCGACAGCCCCCAGCGCAGCTTGGTGGATACCCACTCGCCGACGTAGCGGCAGTACTGGGCGGCGTCCGAGGGCACCCACCCGGCCGGGTCCCGTCCCGCCTTGTCCTGAAGGCTGCGGGCGGTGACGGCGACGAGGGTCGCGGTCGCGCCCTGGTCGTTGGCGAACCGCTCGCGCCGGGACGCGGTCCAGCCGGAGGCCCCCGACTCCCAGGCCTCGCCGAGCGGCACGAGGTGGTCGACGCGGAGCGCGGCCGGGTCGGAGACGCTCTGACCGTCGTAGTACGAGGTCCAGCGACCCCCGGTCAGCGCGCAGCCGGCACCGGTCGTGGGCGCGTCGACGGCCTCGGAGAGCAGGACCTCGGAGCGGGTGTCGCAGCCGTCCGCCGCGTCGAGGCCGGAGTTCCAGTGGGGGAACGCGCTCTCCTTGAAGCCGTCCGGGTCCTCGGCCGCCTCGGTGAGCTCGGCGAGCGCGTCGGGCAGCATCACGACGTTCGCGGACAGGGCGGGGGAGGTGACGGCGAGCGGGGACAGGATGAGGGCGAGCGGGGTGAGCCCCCGCAACAGGTTCTTGATCATGTACGAGTGGATAGCGCCGGCGACCGGGCGCGGGGGGCCCGAATCGCGGTGCGCTCCTCCGAGCGGGTGCGGATCTTCACCGCAGAAACGATGCGCTGGCGGGCCCGCGCAGACAAGAAGAGCGCGGAACCAGGGACCGTAAACCTGGTTCCGCGCTCTCCGGCTTGTGCCCGCCCGACGGCACGAGGCTGGCGCGACAGGACGTTCGCGCCGCCGGGCGGAGCTCTGGGGGTTCGCGTGCTTCCGGGCCGGCGGACGGAGTCCGGCGCGGCCGTGCGAAGCCTGCGAAGCAGTGCGAGGGCGGCGTCGGGAACGGGTCGTTCGCGCCGCCGGGCGGAGTCTCGGGTGGTGCTGTGACCCCTCGGGAGGGATCCGTCCGGGGATTCCCCCCGGGAGGGGGCGTTGGGACCGCGGCGGTGCCGACGGGCGGCCGGTGCTCCTCTTCTTTCAGGTCAAGAAGGGGGATCGGCGCCCTTACCACCGCACTGGCTCGGCGCCGCCGCGGTCCTCACGCTTGTCCGGATCACCGGCCACCCCTCATCCGGGTCGGCGATCCGGACCACGTACGGCACTGACCTCCCGTCAGGTGCCGTACGCAGTCTGGGTGGTGCTGGTCGGTCAGTCCTCGCGCAGGGCGTTGACCGCCTCGGCCACGCGCTTGCCGTAGTCCGCGTCGGCGGCGGCGAAGTGCGCGAGGTTCTTCTCGATGACGTCCTCGCGGGACACCTGGGACAGACCGCCGGCGATGTTGGCGACCAGGCGCTTCTTCTCGTCCTCGGACATCAGGCGGTAGAGCTCACCGGCCTGGAAGAAGTCGTCGTCCTTGGTGTGCTGCGGCGCCTCGTGGGTGCCGGTCCAGCCGTGGATCGCGAGCGGGGCGGAGAGCGCCGCGTCGGTCTGGGCCGGGCCCTGGTACGAGTTGGGCTCGTAGTTCTTGTCGTGGCGCGAACCGTTGCGGGTGGCCATGAGGCCGTCCCGGCCGTAGTTCTGGGCCGTGGTCGCCTTGGGGGCGTTCACCGGCAGCAGGGTGTGGTTCACACCGAGGCGGTAGCGGTGGGCGTCCGCGTAGGCGAAGAGGCGGCCCTGGAGCATCTTGTCCGGCGAGGGGCCGATGCCCGGGACGAAGTTGTTCGGGGAGAACGCGGCCTGCTCGACCTCGGCGAAGACGTTGTCCGGGTTGCGGTCGAGGACCAGGCGGCCCACGCGCTGCAGCGGGTAGTCGCCGTGCGGCCACACCTTGGTGAGGTCGAAGGGGTTGAAGCGGTAGTCGGCGGCCTCGGCGGCCGGCATCACCTGGACGTACAGGGTCCAGGACGGGTTCACGCCGCGCTCGATCGCCTGCAGCAGGTCGGTCTGGTGCGAGTTCGCGTCCTTGCCGACGAGCTCGGCGGCCTGCTCGGCGGAGAGGGAGCGGATGCCCTGGTTCGTCTTGAAGTGGTACTTGACGAAGAAGGCCTCGCCCGCCTCGTTGGTCCACTGGTAGGTGTGCGATCCGTAGCCGTTCATGTGACGGTACGAGGCGGGGATGCCGCGGTCGCCCATGAGCCAGGTGATCTGGTGGGTGGCCTCGGGGGCGTGGGCCCAGAAGTCCCAGACGTTGTCCGCCTCCTGCTTGCCCGTGAAGGGGTCGCGCTTCTGGGAGTGGATGAAGTCGGGGAACTTGATCGGGTCCTTGATGAAGAACACCGGGGTGTTGTTGCCGACGAGGTCGTAGTTGCCCTCTTCGGTGTAGAACTTGAGCGCGAAGCCGCGCGGGTCGCGGACGGCGTCCGCGCCACCGAGCGAGTCGGCCACGGTGGAGAAGCGGATGAAGGTCTCGGTCTTCCTGCCGACCTCGCCGAGGAAGTTCGCCTTGGTGTACGCGGTGACGTCGTCGGTCACCTCGAAGTAGCCGTACGCGCCGGAGCCGCGGGCGTGCACCACGCGCTCCGGGATCCGCTCACGGTTGAAGCGCGCGAGCTTCTCCAGCAGGTGCTGGTCCTGGAGGAGGAGAGGGCCACCGACGCCGGCGGTGGCGGAGTTCTGGTTGTCGGCGACGGGGGCGCCGGACTCGGTCGTAAGCACGCGCTTCGACATCGTGACCTTCCGTACGGGAGCTCTGCTGACGGTGCGAGGAGCGTAAATTCGGCTCGAACGTAACGTCAACAGTTTGTTGAAAAGGAAGTGTGGTGTTCCGGTCGGCGGCGGCGCCTGGGCGCGACAGGACAGTTGTCAGCGCCGCCACCGACCGGAAATCTGGGGCCCCCGTACGCGGGGGCGCTGGTCAGACCTGCTGGCCGGAGAGGCGCTCGACGGCGCGCAGCAGGGCCGAGTGGTCCAGGCCGCCGTCACCCTGGGCGCGCAGCGAGGCCACGAGCTGGGCGACGACCGCGCCGACGGGGAGGGCCGCACCGACGTTGCGGGCGGCGTCGGTGACGATGCCCATGTCCTTGTGGTGCAGGTCGATCCGGAAGCCGGGCTTGAAGTCCCGGTTCAGGAAGTTGTCCTTCTTTCGGGTCAGCACGGTCGAGCCGGCCAGACCGCCGTTGAGGACGTCGAGGGCGGCCTGGAGGTCCACACCGGACTTCTCCAGGAAGACCACGGCCTCGGCGCAGGCCTGGATGTTGACCGCGACGATCAGCTGGTTGGCGGCCTTCACCGTCTGGCCGGAGCCGTGCGGGCCGCAGAGGACGATGGTCTTGCCGAGGGCCTCGAGGATCGGAAGGGCCTCGTCGAAGTCGGCCTTCTCGCCGCCGACCATGATCGAGAGCACGGCCTCGATGGCGCCGGCCTCACCGCCGGAGACGGGCGCGTCGATGACGCGGATGCCCTTCTCCTTGGCGTTCTTCGCGAGGTCGACCGAGGTCTGCGGGGTGATCGACGACATGTCGATGATCAGCGCGCCCTGCTTGGCGTTCTCCAGGATGCCGGCCGGGCCGTAGGAGATGGCCTCGACCTGCGGGGAGGCGGGCACCATCGTGATGATGACGTCGGCGTCCTTGACGGCCTCGGCGATCGAGGAGGCGGAGGTGCCGCCGGCCTTGGCGAGCCGGTCCAGCTTGTCCTGCTCCAGGGTGAAGCCGGTGACCGGGTAGCCGGCCTTCAGCAGGTTCTCGGACATGGGCGAACCCATGATGCCGAGGCCGATCCAAGCGATCTTGGGGAGGTTGCTGCTCATGGTGAGGGTGCCTCTCAAAACAAGGTGGTACGGGGAGGGGGCGCCGATCGGCGGATCAGCGGGCGGGGCGGGCCTCGGCCGGCAGCCACTCGAAGGACGCGGCGGCGTCGGCGGCCTTGTACTCCAGGCCGATCCAGCCCTCGTACCCGGCCTTCCTCAGCTCGTCGAGGAGCTGCTCCAGCGGCAGGTCGCCGGTGCCCGGCGCACCGCGGCCCGGGTTGTCCGCGATCTGGACGTGGCCGGTCTTGGCCGCGTACTCCGCGATGACCCGGCTGACGTCCTCGCCGTTCATCGACAGGTGGTAGATGTCGAGGAGGAACTTGGCGTTGCCGAGCCCGGTGGCCGCGTTGACCTTGTCGACGACCTCGATCGCGGAGGGGGCGCTCACCAGCGGGTAGAGCGGCGACTCCGGCTTGTTGAGGGTCTCGACGAGGAGGATCGCGCCGATCCGGTCGGCCGCGCGGGCGGCCAGGACCAGGTTCTCCAGGGCGAGGGTGTCCTGGATCTGCGGGTCGACGCCCTCGACGCGGTTGCCGTAGAGCGCGTTGAGCGCCTTGCAGCCGACCGAGGCGGCGAAGTCGGCGGCCACCTCGATGTTGGCGCGGAAGCGGTCCGACTCGTCCCCGGGTACGGAGAGGGCTCCGCGGTCGGGGCCGGGGAGCTGCCCGGCGTAGAAGTTCAGGCCCACCAGCTGGGTGCCGGCGTCCTCAAGAGCCTTCTTGAGGGCGTCGAGCTCGCTCTGCTCGGGGGTGGCGGTGTCGATCCAGGGCCACCACAGCTCGACCGCCGTGAAGCCCGCCGCGGCGGCGGCCGCGGGGCGCTCCAGGAGCGGGAGTTCCGTGAAGAGGATCGACAGGTTCACATCGAAGCGCTGGTCCGTGTATCCCATGAGGGGCGGCGCTCCTTCCGTATCGCGGAAGTAAGTTTCTGTCTGACGGAATGTTGCAAGGCGGGGGAGCTGGTTGTCAAGAGGTCGCCGCAGGTCCGGGGCTCCCGTGAACGGGAGCGGGGCCGTAGCGTGGGGCCATGGTGCGTTTGAGAGTGGAGTTCACGACCGAGCCGTTCGACCTCGACGAGGCGCCGGCGCACGCGGTCGTGGCCCGTGAGGTCATCCAGTCGGCCGAGCTGGACGCGGTCGACGTCGGCCCCTTCGGCAACACGGCGGAAGGCGGTGCCGACGAGGTGCTCACCGCCGTCGACGCGCTGCTGCGCAAGTCGCTCGCGGCCGGTGCCACCCGCGTCTCGCTCCAGGTCAATGTGCTCGGGGAGGGCGAGAAGTGAACGAGCACCCTCTGGTCACCGCGGTGAAGCCGCTGGTCGACGCCATGGGCGCCGAGCTGCTCGTCCCCGCCCAGGCCGAGGCCGACGACGTCGTCCTGTCCTGGGAGGGGGAGGACGTGCTCGCCGTACGGCTGCCGCAGCTGTCCGAATCCCTCGATCACATCCTCGCGGCGATGGAGCGGCGGCACGGGATGCCACTGGCCGAACTGGACCGCAAGGCCAAGCAGGAGACTGTCCGCCTCCTGGAGGCGCGCGGGGCGTTCGCGGTGCGCCATGGAGTGGAGACGGTGGCGGGTGCACTCGGTGTCAGCCGCTTCACCGTGTACAACTACCTGAACAGGGAGACCGCCCTGAGCAGGGAAAAGGCCGCCAAGGGCGAGTAGTTGATCATGTGTGGCCATAAGCCGTCGTCCGGATGTCGGGACGACGGCTTTTGTGTGGCCGAGTTTTCAACAAAGTGTTGACGTTGTGTTGCGGAGGGCGTTAGCTATCCGCAGCCCGTCCGACGCACAGCGAAAATCAGCCACGGAGGCTTCCCGTGACTTCAGGTACGACACCGGGCCTCACCCGGTTCAACACCTCGGCGGACAGCGAGGCCCTCGCCGCGCTCCACGAGGTGTGTTCCAGTTCGGCGTGGGGGAGCAGAATCCTCGCCCAGCGCCCGTACACCACCGCCGAAGCTCTCTTCCTCGCCAGCGACGCCGCCATGGCCGAGCTGACCGCCGAGGACCTGGCCGAGGCGATGGCGGGGCACCCGCCGATCGGTCGTCCGAAGGCCGGGGACCCGACCTCCTCCCGCGAACAGAGCGGGATGGCCGGCGCCTCCGCGGAGCTCAAGGCCGAGATGCTCGAACTCAACCTGGCCTACCAGGACACGTTCGGACACGTCTTCCTCATCTGCGCCACCGGCCGGACCGGCGAGCAGATGCGCGACGCGCTCCGACAGCGGATCGGCAACTCGCCCGAGGAGGAGCGGGAGATCGTCCGCACCGAACTGGGCAAGATCAACCGCATCCGGCTGACCCGTCTCGTAGAGACCTCCGAGGAAGAGAGCTCCGCATGAGCACCGACACCACGGCCTCGGTGTCCACGCACATCCTGGACACCAGCATCGGCCGCCCCGCCGAGGGCGTCGCCATCACGCTCGCGGCCCGCAGCGGCTTCGACGCGGAGTGGGTCGCGCTCGGCGGCTCCGCCACCGACGCGGACGGGCGCTGCAAGGACCTGCCGGCGCTGCCGGAGGGCACCACCCACGTACGCCTCGACTTCGAGGTCGAGACGTACTTCCTTCATGAGCACCGTTCCAAGAAGCAAGCCGAGGCGCAGCAGGACGCCCCCCGCGTAAGGGACAGCGGTGCGTTCTTCCCGGAGGTGGCGATCACGTTCGCCGTCACGCCGGGCGAGCACTATCACGTACCGCTGCTGCTCAACCCGTTCGGCTACTCCGTATACCGAGGGAGCTAGCAGACATGCCCACGATTCTCGGCCAGAACCAGTACGGCAAAGCAGAGAACCGCGTCGTCAAGATCACGCGGGACGGCGACACCCACCACATCAAGGACCTGAACGTCTCCGTCGCCCTCTCCGGCGACCTCGACGACGTCCACCTCACCGGCTCCAACGCCCACTGCCTCCCCACCGACACGACGAAGAACACCGTCTTCGCGTTCGCCAAGGAGTACGGCATCGAGTCCGCCGAGCAGTTCGGCATCCACCTCGCCCGCCACTTCGTGACGAGCCAGGAGCCGATCAAGAAGGCGCGCATCCGGATCGAGGAGTACTCCTGGGAGCGCATCGCGTCCTCCGAGGCCAACTCCAAGTTCATCGGCGCCGACGAGGTCAACCACTCCTTCGCCCGCAAGGGCCAGGAGACCCGCGTCACCCAGATCACCTACGACGGTGCCACCTGGGAGGTCATCTCCGGCCTCAAGGACCTCGTCGTCATGAACTCCACCAACTCGGAGTTCTGGGGCTACATCAAGGACAAGTACACGACGCTCCAGGAGGCGTACGACCGCATCCTGGCCACGCAGGTGTCCGCCCGCTGGCGGTTCAACTGGACCGACGACGAGCAGCGCATGCCCAACTGGGAGCGGTCCTACGAGCAGACCAAGAAGCACATGCTCGAAGCCTTCTCGGAGACGTACTCGTACTCCCTCCAGCAGACGCTCTACCAGATGGCGACGCGCATCATCAACCACCGCTCGGAGATCGACGAAGTCCGCTTCTCGCTCCCGAACAAGCACCACTTCCTGGTCGACCTCGAGCCCTTCGGCCTCAAGAAC
>NZ_LIPQ01000218.1 GCF_001418135.1 Streptomyces aureus | reverse complement strand
CGCTCGCGGCCGGCCGCGAGCTGCGCCGCCGCGGCCATCACGTCAGCGTCCTCGCCAGGTCCTCCGCCGGGCCCGTCGTGGCCGAGGCCGGGCTGCCGTGCGCGGTGGCCGAGGACTTCGGCGGTCACCGGGCGTTCTCCGCCACATGGTGGGGGAAGACCGGTGCCGCGCAGTACCGGGCGGTCCTCCGCGCGGCCCGGGCGGCGCAGGCCGATCTGCTCGTCACCTCGGTGCTGTGCAACGGCGCCCTGCTCGCCGCCGAGGTCCTGGACATTCCGGTGGTCGTGATCGGGCTCTCGGTGCATCTGTGGGACTACCGGAGCGGCGGCGACGGGGAGCCGCACCTGGGCAGGACCCGGGAGAGCCGGACCCGCGACAGCCTGGACCTCCACGCCGCCACCCGGGAGGAGGCCGGCCTGGCCGGGCGCGCCTCCCGTTGGGAGGACGATCCACTGCTCGGGGACGCGCTGCTGCTCCGCGGGGATCCGGAACTCGAACACCCTGGCGCGGAACTCCCCGAGCGGGTGCGCTACGTGGGACCGCTGGCCTGGGAACCGACGCCCGAGCAGGGCGAGTTGGAGGCCATCGAGGATCACCTGGAGCGGGCGGGCACGGGGAAGCCCGTCGTCTACGTGCACCTGGGCCGCTTCTTCGGCGGCCGGACCCTCTGGCCGCGGCTCAACGAGGCGTTCACCGGCGGACCGTTCCGGGCGGTGGTCGAACAGGGCCGCTCCACCGACCCCGCGCCCGCTGCGGAGGCCGACATCCTGCTCGTGCGGAAGCCCTGGATGGGACCGCTCGTCGACGCGGCCGACCTGGTGCTGGCCAACGGCACCTCGGCCCCGGTCCTGTCGGCCCTCCTGCGCGGCCGCCCCCTGGCGCTCTCGCCCAACGGGTCCGAACAGCCGCTGCTCACCGGCGCCTGCGTACGGGCCGGAGTGGCCGTGCGCGACCCGAAGACCCCGTCCGTGGACCTGTCGGCGCTGCTGGAGTCGGTGTCGCGCGACGAAGGACTGCGGACCCGAGCCCGCGCGCTCGGCGACAGGCTGGCCGCGGTGGACGGCGCGGCCCGCGCGGCCGACATCGTCGAGCGGGTGGCTCAGGCATCCGCAACCCCGAAGGAGAACCATGAGTACGCGATCAGTCGGCCTCGATGAGGCCGTGGCGAGTCTGTCCATGGGTACGCGGCACTGGATCGCGCGGCACGCGGGGTACCTCGACTCCCCCGCCGGACACGCCGAACTGCCGGTCACACCCCGCGTCAAGGCCCTTCTCCAGCTCGCGCTGCTCTGCCGCTACTGGGGAGAGTCCGCGCCGACGGAGAACGCCCTGCGAGGTGCCACCTCGATCGTCGAACAGGCTTGGCAGCGACCGGACTTCCCGCGTCTGCTCACCCTCGACGGCCGGTACGCCCGGCAGTTCGAGCTGATGTACGCGGCACTGGCACCCACCGGGACGGTCACCGACGCCCCCCGCGCCGTCCTGGCCCGGCTGAAGGGCGACGGCTACCTCGCTCCGCGGCGCAAGGCCCCGTACCTCCACCTGGAGGCGAGGTTCTACGCCGATCTCGCGGGCGCGGAGCACGAGTTCGCCTCGTACGGCGAGCTGTACGCGGCAAGCCTGCCCGCCCGGGCCGCCACCCTGCCGGTGGCCGACCTGGACGCCTGTGTGGTCACCCACACCGTCTTCTACCTCAGCGACTTCGGCCTCCGCGATCCCGGCCTGACCGACGAGGCCCGCGAGCAGGCCCTCCAGGTCGTGGAGCGGCTCACCCACCACTGCCTGGGCCTCGGCGAATGGGACCTCGTCGGCAAGCTGGTCCTCGCGCAGTACTGCCTCGGCGCGGATCCCCTCGGTACGCCCTCCGGGGCGGCCGGCATCCGGATGCTCGCCGAGGTCCAGGCGCCGGACGGAGCGATCCCCGGGAAATCCGTCGTCAGGCGCGCCCCGGCGGACGCGACGCCCGTGCAGTACTTCCGGAAGTCGTACCAGGCGACCCTCGTCACCGCGCTCACGATGCTGATCGTCGGAAAGGGCCGGCCGGAGGCGCCCGGGGCTCCCGCCGGGCGCTCCACCACGGGATCCGACGGCGCGGCACGCACAGCAGGGGCCGCGGGAGCCACTGGCGCGACGGTGGTACGGGAGGCGACACGGTGAGCGTCGACCGAGCGACGAGTGCCGACCGACAGGCGGCTCCCACCTCCCCAGCGGCCGGCAGCGAGCTCGCCTCCTCCGGCGCCCGCCTCCTCCGGGGCGAGCGCACCTGGTGGTTCCTCGGTCCGGGCGGCATCGCCCGGCTCGCCGACCGCCACGTCACCCCCGACGGAGGGCTGCGCCCCGAGGCCGAGCAACGGCTGCGCGAGAGCGGTATGTTCACCGCCGCCACGGTCCGCTCCTACGCCCTGACCGTCCTCACCAGCACCCACTGCAACCTGGGCTGCGGCTACTGCTTCCAGAACACCGCGCAGGACCTGGCGGGCGGGAGCCGGCCGCCGCGGATCGCCCGGACCCGGCTCACCTCGGAGACGATCACCTCGATCCTCGGGTTCACCGAGCGCCAGATGGCCGCCGTGGGCCTGGAGAGGCTCAGGATCCTCCTCTTCGGTGGCGAGCCCCTTCTCAACCCGCGCGGATGCCTCGAACTCCTGGAGCGGGCCGCGGACATCGCTCCCACCTCGGCCTGGATGATCTCCAACGCCACCCTGCTCACCCCGTCCCTGGCACGCAGGCTCCACGACCGCGGCCTGACGTCCGTCCAGGTCACGTTCGACGGCGACCGCGACGACCACGACCGGATCCGGGTCGGCAGGGCGGACGGCAGCGGCACCTTCGACAAGATCGTCCGCAATATCGTCAAGGCCTCCGAGGTCACGCCGCTCCGGTGGACCCTGCGGGTGAACGTCTCCCAGGAGACCTTCCACGGCGTCGACGCGCTGGTCGACCGGCTGGGGGACGCGCTGGACCCCACCCGCTGCACGCTGTACTTCGCCCGGATCGGCGATGTCGGCGTCGGATACGCCAACAGCCTCCTGCACACCGGTGAGCTCTCCTCCGCCTTCACCCGGTGGCAGCGCAGGGCCCTCGACCTCGGCTTCACCGTGAACCGCCCGGGCGGCCGGAAGACCTGCGTCACCTGCGGTCACACCGACGGCCGGTACGGCGCGGTCGTGAGCGCGGACGGGACCCTGGCCAGTTGCTGGGAGACCGCGGGCAAGCCCGACTGGGAGGTCGGCACGGTCGCCGACGGCTACCTGCCCAGCGCGGAGACGGGTGACCGGTGGATCGCCTGCCAGGACCTCTACAGCTACGACGAGGACGCCCGTACGCTCGCCAGGTTCCGCGACACCGTCGACACGGCCCTGCTCGACCATCTGCACGAGACGGGGCGCCTGTAGCCATGCCGCCCTCACTCCTGGAGCAGCTCTCCGCCGGCGCGCTGGACTGGCTGGGCGGGAACCTCGACCACTTCGACCCGTTCTCGGCGACCACCGGGTCGACAGCCGGATCGACAGCCGGATCGACAACGCGCGGAAAGGCCAAGGCCGCACTGGAGTTGGGGCTGCTCTGTCACCGCGCGGCGCGGCCGGACGACAGCGTCCCGGAATCCTTGGGCGGGGCGGCCGCACTCGTACGGAAGCTCTGGCAGGACCCGGACTTCCCGCGGCTCTTCGACGTCAGTCCCGCTTACGCCTCCACGTACCGCCTGGTCTACGCCGCGCTCGCCCCCGACGGCATCGACGACACGCAGTGCCGGGAGGCGCTCGCGCGGCTGGACCCCGGCTTCCTCTCGCCGGGCGGGAAGTCACCGTACCGGCGGATCGAGATCCGCTACTACGCGGACATGGCGGGTGTCCGCCACGGCATGGAGCCGTACGCCGAGCTCCTCCCGCGGAGCCCGCTCGTCGCCCTCCGCGCGGCCGCCCCCACGATCGCGACCGCGGCCGCGAAGGCCACGGTGGAGCCGCTCACCGTCCCCCAGGCGTACGCGCTGACGCACACCGCCTTCTACCTCGGCGACTTCGGCCGCACCGACCCCCGTATCGCCGGAGCCGACCTGGACCACGCCCGGGGCCTCACCCACCGGATGCTGATCCACTGCGTGGCGCACGATCTCTGGGACCTGGCGGCGGAGCTCGTCCTCACGCAGTTCGTCCTGGGGGAGGATCCTCTCCGCACGCCCTCGGGGGCGGCGGCCGTGGAGTGCCTGGCGCGCGCCCAGCGGCCCGACGGGGCGATCCCCGGAAGGTCGGCGGAGCTCAAGGCCGCGCCACGGGTCACGGCCGGCGAGTTCTTCCGGAAGGCGTACCACACGACCCTGGTGACGGCCCTCATGGCGTCGATCGTCCCGTCGGCGAGGTGGGCCTCGTGACACCGCGCCTCACGCTGATCAACCGCGACTACACCCGCCTCTGGTTCGGCCAGGCCGTCTCGTCCGTCGGGGACGCCGTCTTCAGCACCACGCTGGTGCTGTGGGTGGCGACCGTACTGGCGAAGGACGAGTCGTGGGCGCCGATGGCGGTCAGCGGCGTACTGCTGGCGTCCAGCGTCGCCGTCCTGGTCATCGGCCCCCTCGCGGGCGTGTTCGTCGACCGCTGGGACAAGCTCGCCACACTGCTCCGCACCGAGGTGGTGCGCGGAGCGCTCGTCGTGGTCCTGACCGCCGTCTCCTTCCTGCCGACCGACGCTCTCCCGGCGGGCGTCTGGCTCGCACTCGTCTATGTGACCGTGCTCCTCCTGCACGCGGCCGGCCAGTTCTTCTCGCCGGCGCGCTTCGCGATCCTGGCGGACCTCGTGAAGGGGGACGCCAACCGCGCCCGGGCCGCCGGCATCGGTCAGGCGACGGGCGAGACCGCCTGGATCATCGGCCCTCCGCTCGCGGCACCGCTGCTCTTCGCCGCCGGCATCCAGTGGGCCCTGCTCTTCAACGCCTTGTCCTACGCGGTGTCGTACGTGGCGATCCGATCCATCGAGGTACCCGCGTCGGCCGCGGCCGCGGAAGGCGGGAAGCCCGCTCCTGCGCCCGCTGCGAACGACGCGCAGCCGGTGAGCCGAAAGCCCAGCCTCGGCCGCGAGTTCGCGGACGGCGTGCGCTTCTTCGCCCGCAGCAGGTTCCTGGTCGTGCTGCTTCTGCTCGCCGTCATCGGACAGTTCGGGATCGGCGCGCTCAGCACCCTCAACGTCTTCTTCACCACCGACAACCTCCATGCCGACGCCCATCTCTACGGATACATCGGCATGGCGATGGGCGTGGGCGGCATCACGGGGGCGTTGAGCGGGGGCCGGGTCGTGCAGTGGCTCGGGGCCCGCCGGAGCACCTGGATCAGCCTGCTGGTGAGCGGTGTTCTGCTGATCGCCTACTCCCGGCAGACCACCTTCCTCGGCGGCATCGCCCTGCTCTTCGTCTTCACGGTTCCGCTGACCGTCCTCAACACCGCGATGGCACCGCTGCTGCTCGCGGCGGCGCCCCCGGACCTCCGGGGGCG
>NZ_LIPQ01000217.1 GCF_001418135.1 Streptomyces aureus | reverse complement strand
CCGACGACATGTCCGCCCGCGTCGCGGCCCTCGGGATCGGCGTGCTCGTAGTAGTCGCGGGCGGACATGTCGTCGGCGTGGCCCTGGGCGGCGGTCCGCAGATGGGCTTCGGAGCGCAGCGGGCCGCAACCGGCCTTCTCCCGCTCGGCGTTGGCGAGCGCGATGACGTCCTGCACGAACCGCGCGGCCTTTCCGGCCGGTGCCTCCGACACCGGGGCGGCACCGGGCTCCTGCTGCCGCCCCTGGGGCTGTGCCGACCGCGGCTGTTCCGGGGCCGGTGCGGGGCGGGGCTCGCGCCGTCGCTCCGACTCCGCCTTCGGCGGTGTCTCCGGCCGTGGCGCTGCCGGTGCGGAGCCGGCCGGTGCGGTCCCGGCCGTACGGGGGGAGGGCGTGGCAGCGTCCGAGGGCGCCGACGGGGCCGACGAGGTCGGCCCGGTCACCCGTACGGCCCGCGTCTCCCGTACGCTTCCGGCCCCCCGTACGGTCTCCGGCGCGGTGTCCGAGGCCCCGGCGGCTGTGGTGGAACGCAGTGCCACGACCGGCTCGGCGGCCGGGGGGACGGCGGTCGTGCCGCCGGTCCCGAGGGAGGCGACGTACATCCCGGTGGCCACCGTCAGGACGGCGGCCGCGGACCCGGCGACGGTGACGGCGGTCCGGAAGGACGGCCGGCGTGCGGGGCGCCGTCTCGCTCCGCCGCCCTTGCGGTGCCGCCCGCTCAGGCGCGCCGCCGGGACGTCCGCCGCCGCACGAGCGCCCTCCGTCGCGGGATCGTCCGCCGTGGAGGGATCCGCCGCGACGTCCCGTACGGCATCGTGCGGGTGCCGGGTGGCGTCGGGATGGCCGGGGTGACCGGGACGGTCGTGGTGCCGCATGGAGCTCCGCTCTCTCGCCGTGGTCGCCGAACGGTCCGGCGCTGGGGAGAGCCACCGGGGCGACGGCCGTAACACTTTCCGGCCCCGGCCGTCCCGACACTCCTCGTCAACGGGACGCGTCAACTCCGTGCGTCAACCCGTGTCGCACCCTTTCAGTCCTGCGGGACGACCGCCACCGGACAGGGCGCGAGGTGCAGGGCCGCGTGCGCCACGGACCCGATGCGCGGGCCGACGGCCCCCCGCCTGGCCCGCCGGCCGACCACCAGGAGCTGGGCGGCCCCCGAGGCGGAGAGCAGCACCTGGCCGGCGCTGCCCAACTCGACGTGCTCGGTGACGGGCACGTCCGGGTAGCGCTCGCGCCAGGGTGCGAGGGCCTCGCGCAGCGCCTTCTCCTCGTACGGGACCAGCCCGCCGGCCTCGTCGGCGAGCCGCATCGAGGCCGGGCTGTACGTGTAGAGCGCCGGCAGGCTCCACGCGCGCACGGCCCGCACGGACGCCCCGCGGGCGGCGGCGGTCGCGAAGGCGAAGCCCAGCGCGGCGGCGCTGTCCTCCGGGCTGCCGAGCTGCCCGACGAGCACGTGCCCGGTGGGCGGTTCGGCCGGATCGCCGTCGCGGGAGCGGACGGCCACCACGGGGCGGGTGGCGCCGGCGATGATCTGCTGGCCGTAGGAGCCGAGCAGGAACCCGGCGACGGCCCCGTGACCGCGCGAGCCGATGACGAGCATCTCGGCCCGCTCCTCGGTGCCGAGGAGCGCGGCGACCGGCGTGTCGCCCAGCACCTCGGCGGTGAGGGCGAGCTTCGGGTGGCGCCGGGCGATCGTGTCCTCCGCCTCGCGCAGCACCGCGTCCGCGACGCGTTCCTGGCTCGCACGGTCCTGGGTCAGGGGGAGGTCGATCGGTTCCCAGCGCCACGCGTGCGCGAGCCGTAGCGGGAGGTCCCGGTGGAGCGCCTCGCGGGCGGCCCAGTCCGCCGCGGCGAGGCTCTCCGGGGAACCGTCCACTCCTGCGACGATCTCACGACTCATCAGGTTGCCTCCGTGGGTTGCCGTGTCGGGCCCCGCCGGACGGCCGGACCCCGTACCTCCCAGCTTGGGCCCTTCGGACACCCGGCGAGAGGGCCGGACGTCCCGACATGCCGGTCCGTCCGTCCCGTCGTCCGGGGCGACTCTCTCCGTCAGGCCAGCAGGGTCAGCCGCGCGTGGGTGCCGTTGAGGTAGTGGTCGCCGATGTCGCGGAGCCGGTGGGCCGCCTGGGTGGGGGCGGTGAGCGCGCGGGCGTTGCGCCAGAAGCGGTCGAAGCCGGGGCCTCCGGCGCGTGCGTCGGCGCCCGCCGTCCCGTCGACGAGTTCGAGGATCCGGGTCGTGATGTGCACGGCCGCCCGGCCGGTGACGGTCTCGGCGGCCGCCACCAGGACGGCGATGTCGGCGCGTTCCTCCACGCCCAGGGACCAGGCGGCGAGCAGGCCGTGGGTCAGCGCGTCCGTCGCCCGTTCCACCACGGCGGCGGCGGCGTGCGCGGCCGTCGCCAGCTCCCCGTACGCCAGCAGGAGGTACGGGTCGTCCCCGGCGCCGGCCGGTACCGAGCCGTCGGAGCCGCCGCCGGAACGATCCGCCGGTGCCGGTCCGGCATGACCGGCGCGGCTGATGTCCCTGGCCTCGGCAAGCGCCCCCTCGGCGATGCCGAGTCCGACGTGGACGAGGAGCAGCCGCAACGCGAGTGGGGCGAGGGTGGAGAAGGGGGCGACGGCGTGCTCGTCGTGGGGGAGTGCGCCCAGGACGTCCTCGGGCGCCACGGGGACCCGGTCGAAGGTGACGGTGCCCGCCCCGGCGAGCCGCTGGCCGACCCGCTCCGTCCCGGCGTCGGTGAACACCCCGGGTCCGGCCGGGTCCACCAGGACGACGAAGAGGTCGCCGCTGCCGCCGGGGCGGGCCCCGACGACGAGCCGGTCGGCGACCGTCACGGCGGACGCGAAGGCGCGGGTCCCGTCGAGGATCCAGCCGCCGCCGGAGTCGGCCGGGGTGAGCGTGAGGCCGGCGCCGGTCTCCGGGCGGGGCGTCTCGACGCCCCCGGCGAGCAGCCAGCGTTCCTCGGTGGTGCGTACGTCGAGGGGGTGGCCGTTCGCGAGGGGGGTGCCCGGGTCCCGCGCGGGGCCGCCGAAGAAGCGGCTGCTCCAGGAGAGGGCGTAGTGGTGGGCGAGGAGCTCGCCGACCGAACTGTCGGCGGCGGAGATCTCCCGTACGACCGCACACGCCGCCTGCCAGTCGGCGCCCCGCCGGTTCGGTCCCGGGGCCGTCAGGAGGGCGGGGAGCCCGGCCTCCTGGAGCCGGGCGACCTCGTCGAACGGCGCCTTGCCCGCACGGTCCCTGGCGAGGGCGTCGACGGCGAGGTCGTCGGCGAGTTCGCGGGTGACGCGGGGCCAGATCGCATCGTCGGCGGGCCGGTCGACCGGGCTTTCGCCGGGCCGTTCGGCGGGTCGTGCGACGGGGCCCGCGGCCGGTGCGGAGGTGGTGCGTATCGCTGGTCTCTTCGGCGATTTCCTCGGCGTACTCACGTCACCTCACATGGTTCCTCGTATCCCCACTGGAATAGTAGGGATAGTGGCAGAGGGGAGGCCGCCGCCCCAAGGGGCGTCCGTAAGCTGGACAAGGCCGTCTCGAAAAGTGAGAACGCGTCACATCGGCGCAGGTGGTGAGGGATTGACCCACAGGCTCAGGGGTTGGTCCAGGCCTCCGGATCGTCGGCGAGCGCCACGATCGTCTCGGGCAGCTGGGCCGCCGCGACCTCCGCGAGCGACACCCCGAGCACCTCGCGGACGCCCGCCCGGAGCGCGATCCAGAGGGTGAGCAGCGACTCGGCCGGACCGGTGTACGACAGGTCCGGCGGCCGCTCCCCGCGGACCGAGACCAAGGGTCCCTCCACGCAGCGGATGACCTCCGCGACCGAGATCGACTCCGCGGGCCGGGCCAGCCAGTAACCGCCGTTGCCGCCGCGCTGGCTCTGTACGAGACCGCCCTTGCGCATGTCCCCGAGGATGCCTTCGAGGAACTTGTGCGAGATGCCCTGGCCCTCGGCGATGGCCTCGGCCTTCAGCGGACCCGCGTCCTGGGCGGCGGCGAGCTGGAGGGCGGCACGCACCGCGTAGTCGGCCCTGGCTGAAATGCGCATGCGCGCATTATTCCGCACGCTTGCCGAGGTGGCCCGTACCGCACCCTTGACGTCGTCCTGGGCCGGTCGGACACTCAGGACGGGGAAACCGAGCGAACGGGTAGGGAACCATGGGACGCAGCGGTCGACGCGACACGCCACTCGCCGCACCCCTCCCGCGCTCCCTGCCCCTCACGTCCCGGCGCCACATCGACCTGCTGCGGGTCTGCAGCGCGGCGAGTCGCGGGCACCGCCGGGTGGTCCACCCCGCCCGCTGAGGGTCCGTCCGCCGAAGGGGCGCCGCCCCCCGGGCGCAGTGCCGCGCCCTCCCCTCCTCTTCCCGTACCTCTGCTGCCTCCGCGCCTCGCGGGGCCGGTGCCGTGGTCGCTCTGCCGCGACCGGCGCCGCGCCGCGCGCCGCCCGGACCCAGCACCGAGCACCCTCAAGGGAGAAGCATGTCCGTCGTCCCGTCCTCGCTGCTGCCCGCCTCCGCCGTGCCCGCCTTCCGGGGCCGGATCGGCCGCGACGTGCACAGCGGCCACTACGCCGTACCACACCGCTACCGCCTCCACGTCGCCCCGTACGACCCCGGCTGTCTGAGCATCGCCCTGACCCACAGCCTGCTCGGACTCGACGACACGCTCCCGCTCTCCGTACTGCCCGAGAGCCCCGACACGCCCGACGGCGGATACGCCGCCCTCCGCCCCCTGTACGAGGCGAGCGCGCACCTCTACGACGGGCCGGCCGCGGCGCCCGTCCTCAGCGACGGCTGGACCGGACGGATCGTCAGCACCCACGTCCCCGACATCCTGCGGGACCTCGCCCTCCGCTTCCGCGGCGAAGGCCCCGAGCTGCTGCCGGAGGAACTCCGCGGCGAGACAGAGGCGATCGCCGACCTGTGCGAGCGGAGCATCAACCAGGCCGCCCAGCGCGCCGGTGAGCTCGGACTCGACGGCGAGGCCGCCCACCACGACCCCCTCACGGTCCTCTTCGCGGCCCTCGGCTCCCTGGAACGCCGCCTCGCCCGCCACCCGTACGTGCTCGGCGACGCGCCGACCGCGGCCGACGTGCAGGTCTGGGTCACCCTGGTCCAGCTCGACACCGTCCACCGCTGGCACCTGGACGCCGCCGCGATGGACCGGGTCGCCGGATACCCGGCCCTCTGGGCCTACGCCCGACGCCTCGCCGCACGCCCCGAGTTCGCCCACCGGCTCGACATCGACGGCATCCTGCGCCGCCACCGCACCCACTGCCGCGGCCGCGAGGCCGCGGGCGCCGGCATCCGCCTCGTCGACTGGTCCGGCCCGACCGGCTGAGACCGGGCGCCCGGACGGCGGGCCACCGGATGAGAGAGGAGGTGACCCGGGAGCGCGGACCCGGGCCACCCGCACCCCGTCCCACCCCTGGCCTCGGGTCAGCCGATGCGATGGCCCGCCAGCGGGCCCGTGTCGTCGCCCGCACCCGCACGCACGCCCCGCAGGAACGCCTCAAGCGCCTCCAGGGAGGTTCGCGACGGCTCCCAGCCCAGCTCCTTCCGGGCCCGCTCCGTCGCGAGCAGCGGCATGTGCCGCATCGCGTCGAAGAGGTCGGGGGACGCGGGGGCGAGTCTCAGACGCCACGCCGCCGACAGCGCGCCCCGCACCGCGCCCGCCGGCACCCGCACGGGCCTGGCGTCGAGGAGCTCGCCCAGGACCGCGCCGTCGATCACCGGCTCGGCGGCCAGGTTGAACGCGCCACGGACGTCCCGCAGCAGCGCCCGTCCGTACGCGTCCGCCGCGTCCTCGGTGTGCAGGACCTGGAAGCGGAGCCCGTCGAACTCCGGGAGCAGCGGCAGCAGATCGGGTCGCATCAGCTGTCCGGGGAAGAAACGCCCCGCGAAGATCCGGCGCTGCCCGCTCGCCGACTCCTCCTTGAAGAGGAACGACGGGCGCATCCGCACCACCCGGATCAGCGGATGGTCCCGCTCGAAGGTGTCCAGGACCCGCTCCAGATAGGCCTTCTCCCGCGTGTACGCCGCTCCCGGCCAGCCGTGCGTCGGCCATGCCTCGGACACCGGGGCACCGCCTGGCGGCCCCGGTGAGTACGCCCCCACCGAGGATGCGTGCACCAGGACCGGCACCCGTGCCGCCGCGACCGCCTCGAAGACGCGCACCGCGCCCAGGACATTGGTCCGCCACGTCTCCACCGGATCGTGGGTCGGCCCGAACCGCCACGCCAGGTGCACCACCGCGTCCGCGTCGGCCACGTGCCGCGCGAGCAGCGGCTCGTCGCCCTCCCGGGACAGGTCCACCTCGGCCCACTCCACCCCGGGCAGTTCGAGCCCCGGCCGACGCCGGGCGAGCCCCAGGACCGAGCCGACGCGCGGCTCGCGCGCCAGGAGCCGTACCAGACTGGTGCCCACATTGCCGGTGGCGCCGGTGACGACCACCCGCGAAATCTCGCTCGGGTTCATGTCTCCGACCCTCCGCCATGGGCGTCGGAACCGCACTCCGGGGCGTCCCGAAACACCCGGCCGTCACACAGCGTGTCCGTGTCGGTCGCGAGTGTGGCCGACGACCGGGAGTATGGAGCGACTCAGGAGAAGGAGGACGCGATGCTGCTGCCCGACAGGAACACGGTCGACCGGCTGCTCCGGCACTACCGCGCCCAGGAGCGGACCGTGCTGGCCAGGCCGTGCGACCTGTCGGCACGCCGGCGCTTCGAGGACACGGCCTACACGCTGTGCGTGCTGATGGGGGAGCGGACCGCCCGCGAGGCCGTCCACGCGGCCGAGCACTATGTGGCCGGAACCCGCCCGGGGTCGCGCCAGACCCTGGAGGGCCTCCCGGGAGCCTGACCGGGATTCCGGTGGGCTCGCCGGTCAGGACCGATCGAGAAGCGTCCGCATCCGGCCGCCGCTAGCGTGGCTGCCATGGACCTCGCGATACGGCAGCCGTCGCCCACGACGCACCGTGCCGGTCCGTTTTTCGGCCCCGCGCGACAGCTGGAGAGACGATGAGCAAGGCCCCCAGGGCGGACAAGCAGCCGCACCCGGCCGACCGGCACGATCTGATCCGTGTGCACGGCGCCCGGGAGAACAACCTCAAGGACGTCAGCATCGAGATCCCGAAGCGCCGGCTCACGGTGTTCACGGGCGTCTCCGGCTCGGGCAAGAGCTCGCTCGTCTTCGACACGATCGCCGCCGAGTCCCAGCGCCTGATCAACGAGACGTACAGCGCCTTCGTCCAGGGCTTCATGCCGACCCAGGCGCGGCCCGAGGTCGACGTGCTCGACGGCCTGACGACCGCCATCATCGTCGACCAGCAGCGGATGGGCGCCGACCCCCGCTCCACCGTCGGCACCGCCACCGACGCCAACGCGATGCTCCGCATCCTCTTCAGCCGACTGGGCAAGCCGCACATCGGCCCGCCCAGCGCGTACGCCTTCAACGTCCCCTCGGTCACGGCCAGGGGCGCCATCACGGTCGAGCGCGGCGACAAGAAGACCGTCAAGGCGACCTTCAACCGCACCGGCGGCATGTGCCCCCACTGCGAGGGCCGGGGCACGGTCTCCGACATCGACCTCGGCCAGCTCTACGACGACTCCAAGTCGCTCGACGAGGGCGCGCTCACCATCCCCGGCTACACGCCCGGCGGCTGGAACTACCGCCTCTACAGCGAATCCGGCCTCGTCGACCCGGCCAAGCCGATCCGCAAGTACACGAAGAAGGAACTGCAGGCCTTCCTCCACCACGAGCCCACCCGCATGAAGATCGCGGGCATCAACATGACGTACGAGGGGCTCATCCCCCGGATCCAGAAGTCGTTCCTGGCCAAGGACAAGGAGGGCATGCAGCCCCACATCCGGGCCTTCGTGGAGCGTGCCGTCACCTTCACCATCTGCCCCGAGTGCGACGGCACCCGACTCGCCGAGGGCGCCAGGTCGTCGAAGATCAAGCGGATCAGCATCGCCGACGCCTGCGCCATGCAGATCAGCGACCTCGCCACGTGGGTCCGCGGCCTGAAGGAGCCCTCGGTCGCGCCGCTGCTCACCGCGCTCCAGCTGACCCTGGACTCCTTCGTGGAGATCGGTCTCGGCTATCTCTCGCTCGACCGGCCCGTCGGCACGCTGTCCGGCGGCGAGGCGCAGCGCGTCAAGATGATCCGCCACCTCGGCTCCTCGCTCACCGACGTCACGTACGTCTTCGACGAGCCCACCGTCGGCCTGCACCCGCATGACATCCAGCGGATGAACGAACTGCTCCTGCAGCTGCGGGACAAGGGCAACACCGTGCTCGTCGTGGAGCACAAGCCGGAGACCATCGCGATCGCCGACCACGTCGTCGACCTCGGTCCCGGCGCCGGTACGGCGGGCGGCACCGTCTGTTTCGAGGGCACCGTGGACGGGCTGCGGACCGGCGGCACCGTCACCGGCCGGCACTTCGACGACCGGGCCTCCGTCAAGGACACCGTGCGGGAGCCCACCGGCAGCCTGGAGATCCGCGGCGCGACCACCCACAACCTGCGGGACGTCGACGTCGACATCCCGCTCGGGGTCCTCGCCGTCGTCACCGGCGTCGCCGGTTCCGGCAAGAGCTCGCTGGTGCACGGCTCGATTCCCGCGAGCGACGACGTCGTGTCCATCGACCAGAGCCCCATCCGTGGGTCGCGCCGCAGCAACCCGGCGACGTACACGGGACTGCTCGACCCGATCCGCAAGGCCTTCGCCAAGGCCAACGGGGTGAAGCCCGCCCTGTTCAGCGCCAACTCCGAGGGCGCCTGCCCCACCTGCAACGGCGCGGGCGTCATCTACACCGACCTCGGCATCATGGCCGGCGTCTCCTCGACCTGCGAGGACTGCGAGGGCAAGCGGTTCCAGGCCTCGGTGCTCGAATACCTCCTCGGCGGCCGTGACATCAGCGAGGTGCTCGCGATGTCCGTGACCGAGGCCGTGGAGTTCTTCGGCTCGGGCGAGGCGAGCACCCCGGCCGCGCAGCGCATCCTCGCGCGTCTCGCGGACGTCGGTCTCGGCTACCTCAGCCTCGGCCAGCCGCTCACCACGCTGTCCGGCGGCGAACGCCAGCGGCTCAAGCTGGCCACGAACATGGGCGAGAAGGGCGGCGTCTACATCCTCGACGAGCCGACCACCGGTCTGCACCTCGCCGATGTCGAGCAGCTGCTCGGGCTGCTCGACCGGCTCGTGGACTCCGGCAAGTCGGTGATCGTCGTCGAGCACCACCAGGCGGTCATGGCGCACGCCGACTGGATCATCGACCTCGGCCCCGGCGCCGGTCACGACGGCGGCAGGATCGTCTTCGAGGGCACGCCCGCCGACCTGGTGGCCGCGCGCTCGACGCTCACGGGCGAACACCTGGCGGCGTACGTGGGGGCCTGACGGCGACCACCGACGTCGACCCGGCGGCTCTGGTCCTCAGGCTGCCGGGCCGACGCGCGGGAACAGGGCGCGCGGCGTGTCCACGCAGGTGTCCCGGGAGGTGGGGCCGCCGAAGCGCAGCCGGTCGTACGCCGTGAACGCCGGCTCCAGGGCGTCGAGCTCGTCCACGCGCGCGTGGAGCGCGGCACACCACTCGGGGGAGGGGCGGGCCCCGTCCGTCGGTCCGGCCGGGATTCCGTCCGCCGTTCCGTCCGTCGCCGTCGCCGTCGCTGCTGCGGCCGTGGCCAGCGCCAGGGCGATCTCCGCCGTCAGCTCGTCCTTGCGTCGTATGTGCGTCGGCGTCACCGTGTGCAGGCAGACGTACTGACCGCTCAGATACGCCTCCCATTCCGCCTCCCCCCGCGCCAGGTCCTCCCAGTGCGAGGTGAACCAGGCGTGCAGCCGCTCGGATCCGCCGGCCGCCTCGGTGAGACGGAACAGATCGCGCGGCACCATCTCGGCGCCGTCGGAGCGCAGATAGCCCGGCAGCGGGAGGAGCCGTCCGAGCATCAGCCGCCGGGCCGCGTCGGAGTCCCGCCCCAGCGAGGCGCACAGGGCCTCCAGGGGGACGAACTGCGCGGTGACGTACGCGTCGTCGGCCCCGGTCATCGGGTGGTCGCCGTTCACCTCGCGGAACCGCTCCGCGATCCGCCGCACCAGCGTCCGGTCCGCCATCACATCACTCCCTCGGGTAGGCCGTCCGAGCGTGCCCCGGACGGCGTCCCCGCAGGCTAGAAGCGGGATCGTACGGCGCCGGCCGAACCGTCGCCGCCCGGCCCGCCCCGCCCGCCGTGTGCGGCTCGACCGAGCCTGCCCGGCCCGCCGTGTCGGGCAGGCTCGTCCTGGCCGGCCCGCCTGCCCGGCTCGTCCTGGCCGGCCCGCCTGCCCGGCGGGCCTGCCCGGCCCCGGCGCGCCCTTCCGTCAGCCCGCCCGGTAGGCCGTCCTGCGCCGCCAGCCCCACAGCGCGAGCGCCGCCGCGCAGGCCGAGCCCACCAGGGCCAGCGGAAGCCCCGCCGACGCGCCCGAGGGCTCCTCCCCGCGCGCGGGGTCCTTGGCGGGCGCGGCCGCGGCCGCGGCCGCGCCCGCGGCGGCAGCGGCAGCGGCCCCGGCCCGGGGGGTCCGACCGTCCGCCCCCGCGTCGCGGCCCTCACGGGCCACCGCCACCGCACGGTTGCCCGAACCGGCCGCCGCCATCGTCCGTACGGGGAGCAGCGAGCCCACCGGCTGGACCCGGTCCGCCGCCTCGAAGCCCCAGTCCAGGAGTTCGCGCGCCTCCTCGTACACGGCGAGTCCGCCGCCGCGCTGCGGGTTCATCACCGTGACGACCAGCGTCCGGTCGCCGCGCCGGGCCGCCGAGATCAGCGTGTTGCCCGCGTTGCTCGTGTAGCCGTTCTTGATCCCGATGAGTCCCGGGTAGCGGCCCACGCCGTCCGCGCCCGTCAGGAGCCGGTTGGTGTTGGCGATGCCGTACGACCAGGAGCCCGCCGGGAAGTCGGCGTACGCCGTCGAGCAGTACCGGGTGAACGCGGGGTCCTGGAGCCCGGCCCTGCCGAACACCGCCAGGTCGTACGCGGAGGACACCTGCCCCGGTGCGTCGTAGCCGTCGGGGGACACCACACGGGTGTCCAGGGCGCCCAGTGACCTGGCCTTCTCCTGCATCTGCCGGGACATCGACTCCCAGCCGCCGTTCATCGCGGCCAGGACGTGCACCGCGTCGTTCCCGGAGCTGAGGAACACGCCGTTCCACAGGTCGGAGACCTTGTACGTGTATCCCTCCTTCACTCCGACCAGGCTGCTGCCGTCCCCGATCCCGGTCAGCTCGGAATCGGCCACGGTGTGCTGCTCGGAGGGTGCGTGGTGGGGGAGCGCGGTCAGGGCGAACAGCGCCTTGAGCGTGCTGGCCGGCGGCAGCTTCCGGTGGGCGTTGCGCGCGGCGAGCACCTCGCCCGAGGACGCGTCCGCGACCACCCACGACAGCGCGGAGACCGAGGGCACGTCGGGCGCGCCCCGCAGCGGCTGCACCTGAGTGCCCTCGCGGTCGAGCCGGGCCCGGTCGAGGTACCGGGGCGCCGGCGGCGTGGGCTCCCGGAGGAACGTCCGGAGGGACCCGGAAGAAGTGGTGACGGCCGAGGCCGAAGCGACTGCCCCGGTCGAGGTGACCGTCGCGGTCGAGGTGACCGTCGCGGTCGAGGTGACCGTCGCGGTCGAGGTGACAGTCGCGGTCGAGGTGACAGGAGACGCCGTGGCCGACGGGGCGGGCAGCGCGAGCAGCACCGCCGCGGTACCGGCGGCGGCATGGCGGACAGCTGACGTGACGATCATTCAGTCACCGTAGGAAGGAGGTGCGGAACGCGCAGATCGGAGTGCGCCGACCGGCGTAGCGGGTGTGGCGTACGGCGGCGAGTCGTGAGCCCGCCCGGGTGGTGACGCCCTCCCCGGCCCGCTGTCGGTGGCGCAGGGCATCCTTGTGACGTGCCCTCACACCCGTACCAGAGCAACGGCGTTCCGGCCGAGAGTGCCGGAGCGCCTCCCGCCGAACCGGCCTCCCGGTCCGTTCCCGGCCCCGCCAGATCCTCGGGGACCTCCGGCGGCGGTCCCTTCGGCGCGCCCGCCCTCCGCACCGAGCGGCAGCCGCGGCAGGCCGCCGCCGGGCACATGATCGTCTGCGGGGACGACGCCCTCGCCCACCGACTCGCGGGCGAGCTGCACGAGGTGTACGGGGAGCGGGTGACCCTCCTCGTGCCGGTACGGCCCGACGCGCCGCGCACGCCCAGCGCCCGCACCGGCCGGGCGCTGGCCCTCTTCGGCCGCGTCACGGCCGCCGTCATCCGCACCACGGGCACCACTGCTCCTGCCGGAGCTCCCGGAGCCTCCGCCCCGGCCACCACGTCGGCCTCCGGCGCGGACGGCGGTGAACCCACCGGCACCCTGCGCGTCGTCGAGTCCGCCGAGGCCGACGACCGGGCCCTGACGGACGCCGGCGTGGAGCGGGCCGCCGCGCTCGCCCTCGTCCACGAGGACGACGAGACCAACATCCGGGCCGCACTCACCGCCCGCCGCCTCAACCCCCGGCTGCGCCTCGTCATCCGGCTCTACAACCGCAAGCTCGGCCAGTACCTCGAAACCCTCCTCGACCAGGCCGCCGCCGTCGCCGAACCGGGCCTCGACCCCGGGAAGCTCGACGCCGCCACCACCGTCCTCTCGGACGTCGACACCGCCGCCCCCGGTCTCGCCGCGGCAGCGGTCGCGGGCACCAGCAAGGTGGTCCAGGCCGGCGGACTGCTCCTGCACGCCGTGGAGCGGCTGCCCGCCGCCGGAGAGGCCCCCGACCCGGGCCTGTGCACACTGGCGCTGCTCTCCGCCACGGCCGGCGACCCGGCGGGCTGCGAGGGCTCCGAGCGGAGTGGCGACGCGGGCCCCCGGCTCCTGCCGGACGACCGCACGGTGGCAGCGGCCACCGGCCGCGCCGCCGTCACCCTCGAAGCGGTCACCGCGGCGGGCCCCGCCCTGGCGTCCGCCCGGCTCGCCGCCTCCGCGCTGCCCGTCGCCTCGCTCTTCTCCCGCCGACTGCGCTGGTCCCTGGCCGGGGCGGCCGCCGCCGTCCTCGCCCTCGCCCTTGCCTCCACCTTCACCACCGGCGACCACCCGCTGCACGCCGCCTATCTGACGCTTCTCGACATCTTCGCCATCGGCGACCCGGCCGTGGGGGAGTCGACCAGCCGGCAGGTCCTCCAGATCCTCGCCGGGTTCGTCGGACTGCTCCTGCTGCCGGTGATCGTCGCCGCCCTCATCGAAGGACTCGGCACGTTCCGTACGGCGACCACCCTGCGTCGGCCGCCGCGCGGACTCTCCGGGCATGTCGTCCTCCTCGGCCTCGGCAAGGTCGGCACCCGTGTCCTCGCCCGGCTCCGCCGGCTGAACATCCCCGTGGTCTGCGTCGAGTCCGACCCGGAGGCCCGCGGCATCGCCGTGGCGAGACGGCTGCGCGTCCCCACCGTCATCGGTGACGTCACGGAGGAGGGCGTCCTGGAGGCCGCCCGCATCGACCGCGCCCACGCCCTGCTCGCCCTGACCAGCGTCGACATCACCAACCTGGAAGCGGCGCTCTCCGCCCGCGCCGTCAGCCCCGATCTGAGGGTCGTCCTGCGGCTGTACGACGACGACTTCGCCACGGCCGTCTTCCGTACGCTCCGCACGGCCCACCCGGCGGCCCTCACCCGCAGCCGCAGCGTCTCCCACCTGGCGGCACCGGCCTTCGCGGGAGCCATGCTGGGCCGTCAGGTGCTCGGCGCCGTACCGGTCGAGCGCCGGGTCCTTCTCTTCGCCGCGGTGGACGTCGCGGCCCACCCGCTCCTGGACGGCCTGACCGTGGCCGACGCCTTCCACCCGGGCAAGTGGCGTGTCATCGCCATGGACGGCGGAGGCACGGGGCCGGGTACGGGGCAGGCCTGGCGCCTGGACCCCGACCGCGTCCTGAAGCCGGACGACCGGGTCGTCGTGGCGGCCACCCGCCGAGGCCTGGCCGAACTCCTGGGCCGAGGCGGCCACGCACCGCTCAACCCCCCGAGACCAGACCACGATTGACTTCGGGTTCGGCCCCCAAGGCACGGCCCCGACCGTACGCTTGGCACCGGCACCTCCCCGCCTGTGCGGGCAATCGTCCCGCGGGGGCGGGACGGGTGCGCACGGGACGGGTGCGCACGGGACGGCGCCCTTGCGTGCGCCAACGCCCCTTGCCCGCACCCCCGAGACCCGCACGTCCCTGGTCCCGCACCACAAG
>NZ_LIPQ01000216.1 GCF_001418135.1 Streptomyces aureus | reverse complement strand
GCGGCGGCCGGGTCGGACTTCTCGGCCGGTACGACGATGACGTAGCTGGTCGCCGCGTACTGCGGGGTCTTGAGGGCCCCGTAACCGCCGCCGTCCTCGCCGGAGCAGTCCTCGGCGGCGGTTACGGGGCCCTCAAGACCCCGCAGTACGCGGCGACCAGCTACGTCATCGTCGTACCGGCCGAGAAGTCCGACCCGGCCGCCGCGCTCGGCTTCGCCCAGGCCTACGGGCGGGTCGCCACCGACATCGCGGTGACCGGCGACGCCCAGGTGTGGGCGGGGGTCACCGCCGACACCCTGCGCAGGAACGTGCAGGCCGCGACCTCCCCGGACGCGCCGATGATCTCGATCACCGCCAAGGCCGAGAAGCCCGCGAAGGCCGTGTCCATGGCCGACGGGGTGGCCCGCGCGCTCGTCCTCAACAGCACCCATGTCGCGGGCAGCACGGGCGTGAAGGTCGTGCAGTTCTCCCGCGCGACCAAGCCGGTCGCGCCCGTCTCGCCCTCCGCGCCGCTCTCCGCGCTCGTCGGCGGCTGTGCGGGCGGGCTCCTCGGCGGCCTCGCCCTCCTGGTCCGGCCGAAGCGCGCCGCCGCGCGCGGCGAGGCCCGGCACTCCCGGCAGGCGGCGGCCACGTCCGGAGCCACGTCCGCCGCCGTGCCCGCGCCGGCCGCCGCCGCACACCAGCCGGAGGCGGTGTGAGTCCGAGAGCGACGGGCGCCGGACCGGCCCTGCGGACGGAGATCTGCCGTGACGAGGAGGGCTTCGGGCGGCTGGCGGCCGAGTGGACGGCGCTGTACGGGCGCTGTTCCACCGCCACCCCCTTCCAGTCCCACGCCTGGCTGCACTCCTGGTGGCTCTCGTACGGCAGGCCCGGTGCGCTGCGGCTGGTGCTCGTACGACGGCAGGACGGCGAACTCGTCGCCGCCGCGGCCCTGATGCGCGCCCGGGGGCCGCTGCCCGTCCTCACCCAGCTCGGCGGCTCGATCACCGACTTCACGGACGTGCTCCTCGACGACGGCTGCCCCGAGGCGGCCCCCGCGCTGGCCGGGGCGCTCGCCCGGGCCGCCCGGGGCGCGGTGATCGACCTGCGCGAGGTACGGCCGGGGGCGGCCAGCGAACGGGTCCTCGTCCACTGGAGGGGTCCACGCCGACGGATGCCCGACTCGCTCTGCCTCGAACTGCCCGCCGTGCCCATGGAGGGGCTCCTCGCCCGTATCCCGTCCGGGAAGGCCCAGCGGGTCCGCGCCAAGCTGCGCAAGCTCGACGCCCTCGGCATCGACACGCGTGTGGTCACCGGGTCCGAGGTGCCCGCCGCCCTCGACCGACTCCTGAGGCTCCATCAGCTCCAGTGGCAGGGGCGGGGCGTCACCGCCGAGCACACCAGCGAGCGGTTCGCCCAGCACCTCACCCGGGCCGTGCGGCCGATGGTGGAGCGCGGGGACGCGATGGTGACCGAGTTCCGGCTGGCCGGGGACGTGGTGGCCGCCGACCTGACCCTGATGTCGCCACGGCTCGCCGGCGGCTATCTGTACGGCGCCGACCCGGCCCTGCGGGCCCGCAAGGTCGACGTCGCGACGATGCTGCTCCGGCACGGAGCCGGGGAGACGAGCGCGGGCGGCCGGGCCACGCTGAGCATGCTGCGGGGCACCGAGGCGTACAAGCACCACTGGCGGCCCGAGACCGTAGGCAACCAGCGGCTCATGCTCACAGGCCGGGGTACGGCCCCGCTGCTCTGGCTCCGCGCGGCCGCCGCCGACGGGCGCCGCTGGGCGGCCCGGCAGGCACGGGAACGCGCCTGGGTGGGGCGGGCGCTCGGCCGGCTCCCCGGACGCACGCCGAACGGCGGCGGCGGCTGATCTCCGCCGCCGCCGTCGCGGGGGTCAGAAGGGCCAGACGCCCTTCAGCGCGTCCTTCCAGTCGAGGTCGACCTCGTCCTTCCAGGAGTCCTTCGGGACACAGACCGGCCCACCGATCCAACTCTCGACCCATGAACCGAGGTTCACGGTCCAGCACGCGGGCGTGGGTTCCGGCTGCGGCTGCGGTTCCGGCTTGGGCTCGGGCTTCGGCTCGGGCTTGGGCTCGGGCTTCGGTTCCGGCTTGGGCTCGGGCTTCGGCTCGGGCTTGGGTTCCGGCTTCGGCTCAGGCTTCGGCTCGGGCTTCGGCTCGGGCTTCGGCTCGGGCTTCGGCTCAGGCTTCGGCTCAGGCTTCGGCTCAGGCTTCGGCTCAGGCTTGGGCTCGGGCTTCGGTTCCGGCTTGGGCTCAGGCTTCGGCTCGGGCTTCGGCTCCGGAACCGTCGGGTCCACCGGGTCCGTGGGATCCGTCGGGTCCACCGGGTCCACCGGGTCCACCGGGTCCACCGGGTCCGTGGGGTCCGTGGGTTCGGTCGGATCCGTGGGTTCGGTCGGGTCCGTCGGCCACGTCGGGTCCACCGGATCCGTCGGGTCCACCGGGTCCGTCGGATCCGTCGGCTGGGTCGGGAGTTCCGGCTCGGTGCCGTACAGCATCTGCCGGAACGTCTGCGACGAACGCGGATTGTCGTCGCACTGCCAGACGCCGTGCGGACAGTAATCGGTGATCGTGTGATACAGCGGCTTGTGCTGCTTCATCCAGTCCAGCATGCGCCGCATGTATTCGGGGTTGTCGCCGTTACGGAAGAGTCCCCATTCGGGATAGGAGATCAGCTTTCCGTGCTCGGCGGCGAAATCGACCTGCTTCTGCAGTCCGTACGGTTCGCTGACGTGCTGGTCGAAACTCGACCCCGGGGGCTGGTCGTACGAATCCATCCCGATGATGTCGACGACGTCGTCGCCCGGGTAGCACTCGGTCCACGGAACGGCGTCGCGGCCACGGCTCGGGTTGAAGTCGAAGCGGAACTCCTGGCCGGGGACGGAACGCATCGCGGTGACGATCCGGTTCCAGTACTTCTTCCACGCGGTCGGGTCGGGCGCACAGCGGTGGGTGTACGTCGTCCCGTTCATCTCCCAGCCGAGGTTGACGACCGTGTCGACCGCCCGCAGCCGGACGAGCCGCTCGGCGAGGGCCGTGAAGTGGTGGTCGTAGTACCCGGCGGCGCCGAGCTGGAGCTGGCGGCGGACCTCTGCGTCGGAGACGCCGGCCTCGTTGCGCTCCAGCATGGGGACGTTGAGGACGAAGAGGCGGTCGGCCTTCTCGTTGCGCCAGTCCGCCCAGGCGTCGAGGAAGCCGGGCGGGCCCTCGATGTTCTTCCAGAGGTCGCCGGGGAGGTAGGTGTGGCCGACGCGGAGTTCGCGTCCGCCGAGCCACTGCTCCAGCTGCTCGATGCGGGCGACCCCGAGCGCGCCCGAGTCGAGGAAGGCTCCCATGGCGCCGGAGAGAGTCGGTCCGGGGTCTCTCGTCGTTACTGGTTCGGAGGCGTGCGCGGGGGACGAGAGCACGACTGAGCCCGAGGCGAGGAGACCGGCGGTGAGCACCCCCAGCCACACTCTCGATGGTCGCCGATGTGTAGCCGCCATGGCCGCTCCTTCGCGTCATACGCGCTTTGATGATCCGTCAATCCGATGTTCCGAAAGTATTCCTAATGAGCCGACCGTGAACGCGGCTTCCCCCTGATCAGTAGTCCATTAGAGGATTTCATCGCCCAGTTGGGGCACCCGAGAGGAAGGGCATGCCGTGCTGCGCCGTCAGAGTTTCGACACCAGCGTTCCCACCGTCCTTGTGCGGCTCGACCGGAATCCCTTCCATCACGGCACGCTCGGAGCCGCGCGTTCGCTGGGACGAGCGGGAATTCCGGTCCACGCGGTCATCGAATCGGGGACCAGTCCGGTCGCCCGTTCCCGCTATCTCCGGTCGGCCCGCGCGAGCCCCGGGGAGACCTCCGACACCGAACTGGCCGCGCTTCTCCACCGGTACGCGGACGAGATCGAGAACGGGCCGGGACCGGCACCCGACGCTCCGTCAACTCACCTCCTCGTCCTCCCCCTGGACGACGTGAGCGCCCTCGGCCTGGCGCGCCGCCGCGCCGAGCTCTCCCCGCGCTTCCTGCTCCCCGAGCAGACCGAGGAGCAGCTGCTGCGGGTCGCGGACAAGGCGGCGCTCGCCGAGACCTGTGCGTCCATGGGCCTGCCCCATCCCCGTACCGAACTCCCCACCGGCGCCGACGAGGCCGCCGCGATGGCCTGGTCGCTCGGCCTGCCGGTGGTCGCCAAGTGGAGCCGCCCCTGGCTGCTTCCGGCCGGCGGCGGGCTGCGCAGCACCTCGATCGTGCGGTCCCTCGCGGAGGTGCGGGAGCTGTACGCCCGGGCCCCGGAGGCCGGCAGCCGGCTGCTGCTCCAGGAACTCCTCCCGGCGGGGCGCGACCTGGACTGGTTCTTCCACGGGTACGTGGACGCGGACGGCGGCTGTACGACGGGGGCGACGGGGCGCAAGGAGCGGTCCTGGCCGGACGGGGCCGGGCTCACCGCCGTGGGCCGCTGGACGGCGAACCCGGCCGTGGAGCGCACGGCCCGCGAGCTGTTCGACGCGCTCGGCTTCCGGGGCGTGTGCGACCTGGACTTCCGGATGAACCGGGCGACGGGGGCGTACCACCTGCTCGACTTCAATCCGCGGCCCGGCGCGCAGTTCCGGCTCTTCGCCGACGCGGACGGTCTGGACGTGGTCCGGGCGCTCCATCTGGACCTCACCGGGCGTCCCGTACCCCCGCACTCCCCCGCGTACGGCCGCCGGTTCGTGGTCGAGAACTACGCGGCGCTGTCGCTTCTCACCTCCCCGCGCCGCCGTCCCGCGGACAGGGGCGGTGACGGGTCCGAGGGCGTGTCGCGGCGGACCGAGTACGCCTGGTGCGCGGCGGACGACCCGGCGCCGGCGCTCGCGATGGGCCTCGCCTGGCTCGGGCACCTGCTGCGCAGGGCGGTGGCCTCGGCGCGCCGGTTCCTCGGGGCCCGGCGGGCGCGGCCGCAACTGCCCCCGGCGCCGCCGCTGGCCCGCAGCTCCTCCAACCAGCTCACCCCGCGATGAAGGTGGAAGGCACGATGTCGAAGTCGATGTACGACCTGGTGGTCGTCGGGGCCGGAC
This sequence comes from Streptomyces aureus, assembly GCF_001418135.1. Lineage (GTDB taxonomy): Bacteria > Actinomycetota > Actinomycetes > Streptomycetales > Streptomycetaceae > Streptomyces > Streptomyces aureus_A. Next base: position 20,539 of record NZ_LIPQ01000216.1, on the reverse strand, counting down.
CGTACGGTCTGTCCGTGGCCGCGCACGCGGCCGCCCACGGGCTGCGCCTGCGGACCTTCGGCCGCTCCATGGAGTCCTGGCACGCGATGCCCTCGGGCATGTTCCTGAAGTCGGAGCCCTGGGCCTCCCACCTGTCCGACCCGGAACGGGCGTACGGGCTCGACGCCTACGCCGCCACGCGGGGCGTGCGCGCCGCGCACGGGGTGCCGCTGCCGGTGGACTTCTTCGCCGCGTACGGCGACTGGTTCGCCCGGCAGGCGGTGCCGGCGCTCGACGGGCGCCTGATCGGCTCGGTCGCGCCCGGTGCGGACGGCTTCGAGCTGCGTACGGAGGACGGCGAGGCGCTGCGGGCCAGGACGGTGGCGCTGGCGGTCGGCGTCCTGCCGTTCATGGAGATCCCGGGGCCGCTGCGGGGCCTGCCCCGGCGGTACGTGACCCACTCCAGCCACCACGGCGAGCTGGACCGCTTCGCCGGCCGGGACGTGACCGTCGTCGGGGCCGGGCAGGCCGCCCTGGAGACGGCCGTGCTCCTGGTCGAGGGGGGCGCCGCGACCGTACGGATCCTCGCCCGCGCGGACCGGCTGAACTGGAACACCCTGCCCCCGGCCCTCGACCGGGGCCTGTGGCCGAGCGTGCGCGCACCGCACACGGGGCTCGGCTGCGGCTGGCGGAACAAGCTGTACGCGGACACGCCGGGGGTCTTCCGGCGGCTGCCGGCCGCCGCCCGGGAGCGGATCTTCGACTCGGCGCTCGGCCCGGCGGGGGCCTGGTGGCTCCGTGAGCGGTTCACGGCGGTCGCGGACGTTCGCCTCGGGCAGCGGATCACCTCGGCGACCGTGACCGGGGACGAGCGGCTGCGGCTCGACGTGACCGGGCCGGAGGAGGCGACGGTCCTGGAGACCGACCATGTCGTCGCGGCCACCGGTTTCACTCCGACCCTGGACCGGGCGGCCATGCTCTCCCCGGAGCTGCGCGGCGCGTTGCGGACGGTCGGCGTGGGCGGCGCCCCCGAGGTCGGCGGTCTCTTCGAGTCCTCGTGGCCGGGCCTCTTCCTCGCCGGGCTGCTCACCGCTCCTTCGTACGGTCCCTCTATGCGGTTCGTCTTCGGCGCCGAGTACACGGCGGGCCGTCTGGTGCGGGGTGTGCGGCAGCGGCTGCGCGCGGGTGCCCGGGGCGGGGCGGTGGGCCGGCCGCGTACGGGCGGGAGGGCGCCGGTCTCGGCATGAGGGAGGGCCGGCCCCCGGAGCGGATGCGCTCCGGGGGCCGGCCCCTGTGCCTGCGTGCCGCTCGGGGCTCAGACGTTGACGCAGGTGTTGAACGCGGCCGGGTTGAGCGCACCGATGACGTTCACGCTGTTGCCGCAGACGTTGATCGGCGCGTGGATCGGGATCTGGACGACGTTGCCGGAGAGGACGCCCGGCGAACCGATCGCGATACCTTCGGCGCCCGCGTCGGCGAAGGCGGGGGTGGCCGCACCCATGGCCATGATGATTCCGGCGACGACGGCAGCAGCCTTCTTACAGTTCATTTTCGTCTGCATCCTTTCGGTGGCGGAACACTTTTCACGCAACACAACGAACATGCCGCACAAAGGAAACCGCGAAAACGAAGACTTTCGTTCTTTCACTCCGTTGCGCGCACGGACAGGGCCGGAGGGAACGCGATCGTTCCCTCCGGCCCTGTCATGCGCGAGACGGATCAGCCGTTGTAGGCGCCGTTCCCGGAGAGGACCGGGATGTCCTCCAGGATGTGCGACAGCGGCTCGTCACCCTTGGCCTGGGTGGAGTTCTCGGTGCACTGCTGGTTCTGCGGGTTGGACAGGACGTTGATGTCCTGGACCGCGACCGGGACGAGGACGCCGACGACCGAGCCGACGTTGCCCTTGACCGGGGCGCCGAGGCAGACCTTGTTCAGCGAGCCCTGGACGGCCGAGAACTGGGGGCTCAGGTCGCCCTTGGTCTTCGAGTTGCCGAACGACTGGTGCGCGCCGTTGCCGCTGAGCGAGGTCGTGCCGCCGTCGTCGGCGATGGCGAGCGCCGGGGAGGCCGCCGCAGCAGAAGCGCCGACAACAGAGGCCGTAACAGCCGCAGCCGCCATAATCTTCTTGATCACGGTGATTCCGTTCCTGTTCCCACCAATCGACCTGATTGATGCGACGGGATCAACTGCGCGCGGGGGCTGAGGTTCCGGCGCTTCACCCGTTCGACTGGCCCCTCGTTTGGCGCTGCCGAGTGCGCTCCGCCAAGGGAGTGACACAGCGGAACCCCCGCGTCCGTTGCCAGTTGACCAGGTCGCTCCCTGCACGGAGCCGGTTCTAGAAGGGAACTCCCGTGATCAAGAAGGTTATGGCCACTGCGGCCGCAGCCGTCTCCATCGTCGGCGCCACCGCCGCCGTTGCCTCTCCCGCGCTCGCCATCGCCAACGACGGCGGCACCACGTCGCTCAGCGGCAACGGCGCCCACCAGGAGTACGGCAACTCCGCCACGTACGGCCACATGAGCCCCCAGTTCGCGCTGGTCCAGGGCTCCCTGAACAAGCCGTGCGTGGGTCTGCCGGCCAAGGTCAACGCCGGTTCGCTCATCGGGGCCATCCCGATCGCGGTCCAGGACATCAACGTCCTGTCCTCCCCGCAGAACCAGCAGTGCACCGAGAACTCCACCCAGGCCAAGGGTGACGAGGCGCTCTCGCACATCCTGGACGACATCCCGGTCCTGTCGGGCAACGGCGTCGGCAACAACTGACGTTCCGCCTCCGCGCGACGACGTTCACACGTCAGGGGCCGCCCTCCGGGGCGGCCCCTTTCGCGTCTGCTCCGTGCCGGCCCGTCGTTACCAGGTCGGCCAGACCGGCGTGGCCACCAGGCGTTCCCACTCGCGGTCGGGCATCCCCGGTACCGTCCGGCCCGCCTGCACCCACTGGGTCACGAGTGAGGAATAGAGGGGGAATGGTGTGCGGTCGGCCTGGGGCGGGTCGCTCACATATCGGCTCTTCGGAATGAAGGCCATCCGTTCCCATTTCCCGGGATCCGGCGCCATCTTCGCTCCTTCCGCTGCGATTCCCGCATCATTCCACAGGCACCGCAGGAGAGTGATTCGTCCTGTTCATGTCGCGTCGTGTATCTGTGTGCGAGAGCGATCGAATTACCGTGCGGGCATGAAATTCCCACGAACACGGCGCCCCCGACGTCCGCTGCTCGTCCCGGCGGCGCTCGCCGCCCTCGCCGCCCTCGCTCCCGGCGCCCTCGCCGCCGTCCCCACCGGTCTCCCCGCCCCCGAGAAGGGGCTGAACCTCCTGGTGGTCGGCATCGACAGCCGCAAGGGAGTCACCGAGGAGGAGAAGGAACGTTTCCGGCTCGGCGGGAAGGAGTGCGACTGCACGGACGTGATGATGCTCGTGCACGTCTCGGCCGAGAACGACCGGGTCGACGTGGTGAGCCTGCCCCGCGACTCGCTCACCTCCTTCCCCGACCAGCACCGCGACCGGCGCACCGGAAAGCTGCACGCCGCCCACCCGGCGAAGATCAACGGCGCCTGGGCGGAGGGCGGTTCCTCCTTCGCCGTGGAGACCGTCGAGTCGATGACGGGGCTGCCCGTCCACCGCTACCTGGAGATCGACTTCCGGCGGTTCATGGACGCCGTGGACCGCGTCGACGGCGGGGTCCCCATCTGTACGGAGAAGGCCCTCAAGGACCCGGCCACCGGCATCGACCTGCAGCCCGGGACCAAGCCGGTCGGCGGTGGCGAGGCGCTCCAGTACGTGCGGTCGCGGAAGGCCGACGGACAGATGGACTTCGGCCGCATCCAGAAGCAGCAGAAGTTCGTGGTGAACACCCTGGAGCGGCTCCGCGAGGGCATCCTCGACGATCCCGACCGGCTGCGGGAATTCGCGGAGACCCTGCGCGGGACGGGCTCCACCGAGCGCGGGATCTCCGCGACCGAACTGCTCGCGCTCGCCGGGCGGCTGCGGGACCTGCCCCCGGACCGTACGGAGTTCGCCACCGTGCCCGTACGCGGCTTCAACCCGGACATCGCCGGCGTCGGGTCCACCCTCGCCTGGGACGAGGAGGGGGCGGCCGAGGTCTTCCGGCGGCTGCGCGAGGACCGGCCGCTGCCGGCGGCCGACGAGGTCACGCCCAGCCAGATCTCCGTCGGCACCTACCGGCCGGCGCCCGGCGCTTCGCTCATCTGCCCGTAGTCCGTCCGGTGGACTTCGCGGAACCTCCGCACCGCTGACCAGTTGATCAGCACGGCTCGGCACTCAGCGGGCCACGATCCGAAAGGCCTGAACAATGAAGAAGCTGTTGGCTACGGCTGCTGTGGCCGCGTCGGTGCTCGGCGCGACGGCGGCGGGTGCCGGACAGGCGCTCGCCATCGCCGACGACGGTGGCACCACGTCGCTCAGCGGCAACGGCGCCCACCAGGAGTTCGGCAACTCGGCCACCCACGGCAACATGAGCCCGCAGTTCGCGCTCGTTCAGGGCTCCCTGAACAAGCCGTGCGTCGGCCTGCCGGCCAAGGTCAACGCCGGTTCGCTCATCGGCCTCATCCCGATCGCGGTCCAGGACGTCAACGTCCTGTCCTCCCCGCAGAACCAGCAGTGCACGGAGAACTCCACCCAGGCCAAGGGTGACGAGCCGCTGTCGCACATCCTCAGCGACATCCCCGTGCTGTCCGGCAACGGCGCCGGCAACAGCTGAGCGACGACGCCCGGCACGGTGCGGCCCCGCCGCCCCTCCTCGGAGGGGTCGCGGGGCCGTCCCCGTTCCGGCGGCCTCAGAGCTTCCGGCGGAGGGCGTCCGGGTCGGTGACCGGCGCGTCACAGGTGAAGTGACGGCACACGTACGCGGCGGGACCACCGGCCACCAGCGGACGGTCCCTGAGCAGCGGGAACTCCTCGCTGTCGGGGGCGCCGAAGGCGAGCACCGCGCCGGGGGCGGTCGCCAGGAGCGCGGTACGGCGCAGCTCCCGGAAGGCCTCGTCGCCGGGGTCGCCCACGACGGCGATCTCCCGGGGCCCGTCGAGGAGGGCCTCGGAGACGGCCAGGCCCCAGCCGATGAAGCGGGGCGCGCGCGGGCCGAGGGCCTTGACCACGCCGAGGGCGCCCTCGGCGGTGGCGCGGTGGGTGTCCGAGCCGGTGTGCGCGGCGTACGAGAGCAGCGCGCCGGCCGCGGCCGTCCAGCCCGACGGGGCGGCGTTGTCCGTGGGGTCCTGCGGGCGGCGGATCAGGGCCTCGGCGTCGTGGGCCGTGTCGTAGAGGGCGCCGCCCTCCGCGGTGAAGCGGTCGATGACGAGGTCCAGGAGGAAGCCGGCGAAGTCGAGCCAGGCGCCCTCGCCGGTGACGGCGGCGAGGGCGAGGAAGCCCTCGGCCACATCGGCGTAGTCCTCCAGGACACCGTCGTTGGTGCCGGCCCGGCCGTCCTTGGACGTACGGGTGAGGCGCGCGGACTCGTCCATGTGGACCCGGACGAGGAGGTCGGCCGCCTCGGTGGCGCGCTCGACGAGGTCGGGGCGGTCGAAGAGGGCGCCGGTCTCGGCGAGGGCGGCGATCGCGAGACCGTTCCAGGCCGCGACGACCTTGTCGTCGCGGCCGGGACGCTCGCGCTCCTCGCGCGCGGCGAGGAGCCGGGCGGCGATCGAGGCGATCCGGTCCGCGTCGGCCGGACCGGCCTCCTGCGGAAGCTGGAGGACGGAGCTGCCGTGCTCGAAGGTGCCGCCCTCGGTGACGCCGTAGTGGGCGGCGGCGAGGGCGGCGTCCTCCGCGCCGAGGACCTCGGTGAGCTGCGCCGGGGTCCACGCGTAGTAGGCGCCCTCGACGTGCCTGCCCGTGCCGTCGTCGCTGTCCGCGTCGAGCGCGGACGCGAAACCGCCCTCGGGGGTGCGCAGTTCGCGCACCAGGAAGTCGGCGGTCTCCAGGGCGACCCGGCGGGCCAGGTCGCTGCCGGTGGCCTTCCACAGGTGGGCGTACGCCCGGCAGAGCAGGGCGTTGTCGTACAGCATCTTCTCGAAGTGGGGCACGACCCAGCCGCGGTCGACGGCGTACCGGGCGAAGCCGCCGCCGAGCTGGTCGTAGATGCCGCCCCGGGCCATCGCCTCGCAGGTGTCGGCGGCCATCTGGAGGGCGCCCTCGGAGCCCGTGCGCGCGTGGTGGCGGAGCAGGAACTCCAGGGTCATGGACGGCGGGAACTTGGGGGCGCCGCCGAAGCCGCCGTGGGCCGCGTCGTACTCGCGGGTGAGGCCGAGGAGGGCCTGGGCGAGCTCCTCCTCGCCGGGGACGCCGTCGCCGCCGTACGCGAGGGAGCGGCCCGCGAGGTCCTTCACGATGCGCTCCGCGACCTCGCCGACCTCGTCGCGCCGGTCGGCCCAGGCGCCCTTGACGCCCTCCAGGACCTCCGGGAAGGACGGCATGCCGTGGCGGGGCTCGGGCGGGAAGTACGTACCGAAGTAGAAGGGGGCGGCGTCCGGAGTGAGGAAGACGGTCATCGGCCAGCCGCCCTGGCCGGTCGCGGCCTGGACGGCCTCCATGTAGACGGCGTCGACGTCGGGGCGCTCCTCGCGGTCGACCTTGACCGCGACGAAGTTCTCGTTGACCAGGGCCGCGGTGGCGTCGTCCTCGAAGGACTCGTGCGCCATGACGTGGCACCAGTGGCAGGAGCTGTATCCGACGCTGAGCAGCACGGGGACGTCGCGGCGGCGGGCCTCCTCGAAGGCCTCGGCCGACCACGGCCACCAGTCGACCGGGTTGTCGGCGTGTTGAAGGAGGTACGGGGAGGTCTCATGGGCCAGTCGGTTCGCCATGGTGTCCATCCTGCCCTGCCGCCCAGGAGTCGCGCGGGACCCCCGCCCCCGGCGGACCGGGGGCCACTCCCGCGGGGTGTCGCCACACCCGTCGCTCGGCCGGCAGGAGCACCCCGGGCGCGACCGCGCGCCCCCGGGCGCGGACCGTGGTGGACCGCGGCCATCCGGCCGTCTCGCGGTCCACCACACCCCTCGTCCTTCGGCATGTCGACCGTCCCGCCGCAGCCGTCCCCTCCTTTCGCCGCTCTCGCGCCTTCACGCCCCGCGCAGCACACTGGACGCGCACGGTCCGGGGTCTGACAGGGCCTCAGGGACGGACGATCGGGCACGCGCGGAGGGGGACGCACATGCGGGACAGCCATCGGGCCGAGGCTGAGCGGCTGTGGGAACGGGCTGTGGAGGAGGAGCTGCGGAGCTCCGGGAGCCGGGCGGGCGCGGAGACCCTGCTCGCCCGGGGCCGGGCCGCGCTGGACTCGATGGCGGCGGGCGCGGGCGAGGAGTACGCCGCGTACGTACGGGCCGTGGAGGAGGGGGAGGCCGGCGCCCGGACCGCGGCGAACCGTTTCTCCGGGCCGTTGTTCGGCGGTCCCGGGCTCGTCGCCGGAGTCGCGGCCGTCGCCGCGGTCGGCGCGGACCTGGCGCTCGGTACGACGACCGGGACCGCGCTCGGCGCGGGCGCGGTGGTGGCGGTGGCGGGCGCGGCGGCGACGGTGCTCAGGGCGACCTCGGGACGGGACGGGCAGGCCGCGCCGACGGCGGCCGCGGCAACGGTGATACCGGACGGTGCCGTCGAGGCGGCGCGGGTGCGCTGGCTGACGGCTCTGGAGGTACGGGGCATGCGCCCGTTCCTGGAGCGGGAGCGGGTGTCGCCGGCCGGCGGGACCAGGGACGTACCGCCGGCGGACGCGGGAGACCGGTCCGGCGGGTCCGGCGGGTCCGGCATCGGAACCGGGCGGCGGGGCCCGCTTCCGGACGGCCGGGAGGAACGGTCCTCCTGGGACCGACGGGCGGTGGCGTCGCGGCCCGAGCGGCTGCGCGGGGCCGATCGCAGCGCGGCGGCGCGGCGGCGGGCCGTACTCGATCGGTCCTTCGGGCATCTGCCCGACCCCGGTGGGGACTTCGCCGGCCGACGGGAGGAGCTGGCACGGATCACCCGGTGGGTGCAGACGGGGCGCGCCTCGGCGGAGACCCGCCCGACGGTGGTCCTGCTGCACGGCGAGCCCGGGTCCGGGCGGACGGCGCTCGCGGTACGGGCGGCGCACGCGCTCCGCGACCAGTTCCGCGGCGCGTGCGTGGTGGACCTGCGCGGCGGCGCCAGCGATGAGCGGCCCCTCGCGACCAGGGAGGCGCTGCTCCATCTGCTCAACCGGCTCGGCGCCCCGCGCGAACGGCTCCTCTTCCGGGAGGGCGCCACGGCCGCCCAACAGGTGGCGCGACTCACGGAGTTGTACCACCGACAGCTCACCGGGGTGCCGGTGACGGTGATCCTGGACGACGCCGTGGACGCGGCCCAGGTGCGGGCGCTGCTGCCGGAGCGTTCCGAGAGCCTGGTCCTGGTGACCTGCCGGGAGCCGCTGGATCTGGGGGACGTGGCCGCGCACGTCCTGCCCGTCGCGGCACTCGACGCGGCCGGGGCGGAGGAGCTGTTGCGGGCGGCGGGCGGAGCGCCGGACCCCGGTCCGTACGACGCGGAGGCGCTCGACCGGATCCGGGAGCTGTGCGGCGGGCTTCCGCTGGCGCTGCGGGCGGCGGGTTCCCTGCTGGGGCGGCGGTCCATGGACGATCTCGCGGAGGTGCTGGGCCGGCCGGACTGGGGTGACGCACCGGCCGAACGCGCCCTGCGCGCACGGTACTCCGTCGATCTCGACGACGAGGCGCGGCGGCTGCTCCGGCGGCTGTCGCTCGCCGGACGGGCCTCCCTCGGTGCCGCGGCCGCCGCCGCGCTGCTCGACGGGAGCGGCGCCGAGGGCGGCCGGCTGCTGCGGGAGCTGGCCGGCGCGGGGCTGCTCGCCCCGGTGCGCGGGGAGCGGTACCGGCTGCACGACGCGGTCCGCGGCTTCGCGGCGGGCCGGCTCCTCGACGAGGAGGACGCGGCGGAGATCGCGGCGGCGCAGGAGCGGTTGATACGGAACTACGCGGAGCTCGCGGACGCGGTGATCCGGATGGTCGACGGCAAGATGTCGACCCGCGCCAACCGTTTCGACGGGCACGGCTTCGGGTCCCTGGAGGCGGCCCTGAGCTGGCTCGACGAGGAGTCCAGCTTCATCACGGCGGCCCTTCGGCACACGGAGGGCGTCGACCAGCAGACCGTCCTCGATCTGCTGGGCGCGCTCTGCGACTACTGCCTGCTGCGCGGCGACCTCTACCGGCTCGGCGAGATCAACGAACTGGCCGAGTCCGTCGGGCAGGGCCAGCTGTCCCGCTCGGTGCAGTGGCGGACCGGCATCGCGGCCCGTCAGCTCGGCGAGCTCGACAAGGCGCGGACGACCCTGACGTCCGTGGTGTCGCTCTACCAGGAGGCCCATCAGGACCCGGGGGCGGCGCTCGCGCTCTGCTCGCTCGGCATCACCCTGCACCACCAGGGGCGGCTCACGGACGCGGCGGCCCGGCTGCGGGAGGCGCTCGCGCTCCAGGAGCCGGCGGCGCTCGCCGCCGACCGGGGCTGGACACTGCACGCGCTCGCGGCCGTGGAGCGGGACCGGGGGAACCTGGCGGAGGCCACGGCGCTGCTCGACCGGTCGCTCGCGCTGCACCGGGAGCACGAGTCCCCGCACGGCCAGGCGTGGGCGCACTTCCAGCGGGGTCAGGTGCTGCTGCTGCGGGGTGACGTGCCGGGCGCGGAGGCCGGGCTGCGGGAGGCCCTCGACGGCTACGGGCGGATCCACGACGGTCGCGGCGAGGCCTGGGCGCTGACCCAGCTGGCACGGGCGCGGCTCGCCGCCGGGGACGCGGAGCCGGCCGTCGAGGGGCTGCGCGGGGCGCTCGCCCGGCACCGGGAGCAGGAGGACGCGCGCGGGGAGGCGTGGACGCTGTTCCACCTGGCCCATGCGCTGGAGGAGCGCGGCGACCGGGACGACGCGGTGCGGGAGCTGGGCCGGGCGCGGACGATGTTCTCGCGGATGCGGGACGTGTACGGGCTGGCCAGTGCCCGGCACCATTCGGGGCGGGTCACCCGCGACCAGCTGGCGGCCCGCACCGGCGGTCTGCGCAATTCGGGCTTCGCCCGGCAGCTGCTCGTGGACGCGCGGGCGGACTTCCACCGGATCGGGGTGCCGCACGGGGAGGCCTGGACCTCCCTGGAGCTGGCGATCATCGACGCCGGCAACGCCCGGGTGCCGCAGGCGCTGGGGCTGTGCGACGAGGCCCGTGCGCTGTTCGGCACGTACGGCGACCGGCGGGGTGCGGACTGGGCCCGCTTCCTGCGCTGCACGCTGCTCCCGCACGCGGTCCCGGGGAGCCCGGAGCCGGGGACGGTCACGGCGCGCGAGGAGCTCGCCGCGCTGATCGCGGACCGGCATCCGGCGCGCGATCCGCGGCTCGACGACTGCGCGGAGGCGTACGCGGTGATCCTGGGCCGGGGCATCCACCCGTCGACGCCCTGGCAGGCCTGGGACCTGGGCATGGTGCCGAACCGGCACGCCCGGGAGGTCCTGGGGGTGCCGGTGGGGTAGCCCGCCGCTCCGGGGCGGCGGCCCCGGTCCCGTACCGCAGGGGTGGCCCGCCGTCGCACGACGACGCCCCGGACCCGTACCGCAGAAGCGGCCACCGTTCCACGACGGCGCCCCCGGCCCCGTACCGCTGAGGTACGGGCCCGGGGGCGGGTCGGACTACTTGCCGGCGGCGCCGGCCGAGGAGGCCGGGGTCTCCGGGGCGGCGGCCGGGTCGGGGGCCTCCTCGAAGGAGACCTTGCCCATGTGGCGGTTCATCGACTTCATCAGCTGCCAGACCGCGACGGCCAGCACCGCGAAGACGACGAAGCCGAGGACGCCGGGGGTCACCTTGTTCTCGTCCAGCTCTTCGGCGGCGAAGGGGACAAGCTGGGTCAGTGCCAGGTGTGCGCTCATGTCAGGCATTGTCGCGGATGCCCGCGAAGAGATCTTCCTCGGGGAGGGAGGTCGGCACCAGCGCCTTGCTGAGCTCGTACTCCTCCGTCGGCCAGACCTCCTTCTGGACGTCCATCGGGACCCGGAACCAGCCGCCGTCGGGGTCGATCTGGGTGCGGTGGGCGATCAGGGCCTTGTCGCGGATCTCGAAGAAGTCCGAGCAGGGCACGAAGGTGGTCAGCGTCCGCTCCTTGCCCGCGAACTCCTTCCAGCGCTCCAGCCACTCGCCGTACGGGGACTCCAGGCCGCGCGCGAGGAGCGCCTCGTGCAGGGCGACCGTGCGGGGGCGGTTGAAGCCCTGGTTGTAGTAGAGCTTCAGGGGCTGCCAGGACGGGCCGAACTCGGCCTCCGGGTACTTCTCGGTGTCGGTCGCGCCGTCGAAGGCCACCATCGTGATCTTGTGGGTCATGATGTGGTCGGGGTGCGGGTATCCGCCGTTCTCGTCGTAGGTCGTGACGACCTGCGGACGGAAGGAGCGGATCTTGCGGACCAGCTCCCCGGCCGCGGTGTCGACGTCCTCCAGGGCGAAGCAGCCCTCGGGGAGCGGCGGCAGCGGGTCGCCCTCGGGCAGGCCCGAGTCGACGAAGCCCAGCCACTCCTGGGAGACGCCGAGGATCTCGCGGGCCTCGTCCATCTCCTTGCGGCGCACCTCGTGGATGTTCGCCTCGACATAGGCGTCACCCTGGAGCTGGGGATTCAGGACCGAGCCGCGCTCGCCGCCCGTGCACGTCACGACCATGACGTCCACCCCCTCGGACACGTACTTGGCCATCGTGGCCGCACCCTTGCTCGACTCGTCGTCGGGGTGGGCGTGAACGGCCATCAGTCGCAGCTGCTCAGTCAAGACTCGATCCTCAGTGATTCGACGCGGAGCGTGGTCTCTATAGTGACGGAATCGGGGGAGCGAAAATTCCGCCGCCCCCGGCTTCGAGAGGATCGATCATGAGCGCGGTGCGAGAGCAGCTGCCCGAGGGGCGTTACGGGCGCTCCGCGGACGAGGCGGCCGACCGCAAGCTCAAGATCACGGGCGCCGTGCTGGGCGTCCTCTTCCTCGGCCTGATGGGCTGGTTCGGCTGGCACTACGTCGTCGACAGCAGGATCAGCGCCGAGATGATCAAGTTCGACGTGGTGAGCTCCACCGAGGTGCAGGTGCACCTTGAGATCCGCAAGGACGAGGACGCCAAGGGCGTCTGCACCCTGCGCTCCCGATCCGAGGACGGCGCCGAGGTGGCCCGCAAGGACGTCCGGGTCGACGACGCCGCGAGCCGGGTCGACCGCGTCTACTCGCTGCGCACGACCGCCCGCGCGACCAGCGCGGAGCTCATGGGGTGTACGGCTCGGTAGCGGTGGGTAGGGACCGGGTGTCGAGTCCCGGCGAGTCACCCCGGTGACCTGGGGCGACACCATCCCGATGGTTATGTCCTCCCGCTTTTCGCCACTCATTGTTAGGCTCGTGGTTTCGCCCACCCGGGACAGCAGAGCTTTCCCGTGTAGGGCGATGCTTTGTATTCCCAGTACCTACGAGGAGCACCTGTGACCCAGACCAGCGACAACGTCACCTGGCTCACCCAGGAGGCGTACAACAAGCTCAAGGACGAGCTTGAGTACCTGTCTGGTCCCGCGCGCACGGAGATCACCATCAAGATCGCCGCCGCCCGCGAAGAGGGGGACCTGCGCGAGAACGGCGGGTACCACGCGGCCAAGGAGGAGCAGGGCAAGCAGGAGCTCCGCATCCGGCAGCTGACCCAGCTCCTCGAGCACGCCAAGGTCGGCGAGGCTCCGGCGGACGACGGCGTCGTCGAGCCGGGCATGGTCGTCACGATCGCCTTCGACGGCGACGAGAACGACACGATGACCTTCCTGCTCGCCTCCCGCGAGTACGCGAGCGGGGACATCGAGACCTACTCGCCGCAGTCGCCGCTCGGCGTCGGAGTCAACGGCAAGAAGGCCGGTGACGACGCCGAGTACGAGCTGCCGAACGGCAAGAAGGCCACGGTCAAGATCCTCAGCGCGAAGCCGTACACCGGCTGAGGCATCTGCTGTCCACGAAGGGCCGGCCCCACCCGGGGCCGGCCCTTCGTGCTGCGTGCACACGTTCTCCACCCCGCACGGGGTGCTCCACCCCGCACGGGGCGGAGCCGTCAGCCGTTCGCGCGCCGGTACTTACGGACGGACAGGGTCCGGAAGATGGCGACGATCAGGACGGAGTAGATCAGCGACGCCCACACCGGGTACTGCATCGGCCAGGCGTCGGAGGGTGACAGGCCCGGATCGCCGAAGAGTTTGCGGCAGGCCTGGACGGTGGCGCTGAACGGGTTCCACTCCGCGACGGGCTGGAGCCAGCCCGGCAGGTTGCTGGAGTCCACGAAGGCGTTCGAGATGAACGTCACCGGGAAGAGCCAGATCAGACCGCCCGACGTGGCCGCCTCCGGGGTGCGGACCGAGAGGCCGATCAGGGCGCCGATCCAGGTGAAGGCGTAGCCGAGGAGGAGGAGCAGGGCGAAGCCGGCCATGATCTTCCCGAAGTTGGTCGGCGCCGCGTAGCCGGGACGCCAGCCGATGATCAGCGCGACGATCGCGAGCACGAAGAGCGTCAGCGCGGTCTGCACGAGGTCGGCCAGGGTGCGGCCGGTGAGCACCGCGCCGCGGGCCATCGGCAGCGAACGGAACCGGTCGATGAGGCCCTTGTGCATGTCGTCGGCGATGCCCGCGCCCGCGCCCGCCGTGGCGAAGGTGACGGTCTGGGCGAAGATGCCGGCCATCAGGAAGTTCTTGTAGACGTCCGGGTCGGTGCTGCCGCCGACGCTCATCGAGCCGCCGAAGACGTACGTGAAGAGGATCACGAACATCACCGGCTGGATCAGCCCAAAAAGGATCATCTCGGGAATCCGGGACATCCTGATCAGGTTCCTGCGGGCGATCACCAGGGAGTCGTTCATGGTGCTCACTCGGCCGCCTCCTTCACGCGCTCGCCGCCGCGGCCGCCCGGCAGGGACTCTCCGCCCAGCCCTCCGTTCTCCTCCGCCTCCCGCTCGGCCGCGTGGCCGGTGAGGGAGATGAAGACGTCGTCGAGGGTGGGACGGCGCAGACCGATGTCGTCGATCTCCACACCGACCGCGTCCAGGTCACGGATGACCTCGGCGAGCAGCTTCGCGCCACCCGCGACGGGGACCGTGAGCTTGCGGGTGTGGTCCTCGACGGACACCTCGCCGTGGCCGATGCCCGCGATGCCGTAGCGCGCGAGGACGCCCCGGGCGTCGGCGATCATCCCCGACCCGTGGACGACGACCTCGACGCGTTCGCCGCCCGTCTGGGCCTTGAGCTGGTCGGAGGTGCCGCGTGCGATGACCCTGCCGTGGTCGACCACGCAGATGTCGTGGGCGAGGTGGTCGGCCTCCTCCAGGTACTGCGTGGTGAGCAGCAGGGTCGTACCACCCGCGACGAGTTCCTTGATGACCTCCCACAGGCCCTGCCGGTTGCGGGGGTCGAGGCCGGTGGTCGGCTCGTCCATGAACATGACCGGCGGGGACACGACGAGGGCGGCCGCGAGGTCGAGGCGGCGGCGCATGCCTCCGGAGTACGTCTTCGCGGTGCGGTCGGCGGCGTCGGCGAGGTTGAAGCGCTCCAGGAGCTCGTCGGCCCGCACCTTGGCGTCCTTCGCCCTCATCTGGTAGAGCTGCCCGACCATCTGGAGGTTCTCGCGGCCGGTGAGGTACTCGTCGACGGCCGCGAACTGGCCGGAGAGCCCGATCCTGCGGCGCACCTCGTCGGGGTTCTTGAGGACGTCGATCCCGGCGACCACGGCCCGGCCGCTGTCGGGCTGCAGGAGGGTGGTCAGCACGCGCACGGCGGTCGTCTTCCCCGCGCCGTTCGGGCCGAGCAGACCCAGGACGGTGCCCTCGGGGACGTCGAGGTCCACGCCGTCCAGAGCTCGTACGTCACCGAAGGTCTTCACCAGACCCTCGGCGTAGATCGCGCCTGGCATGTGGGTACTCCCAGGGAGATACGGACGTTGAATTCGGGCGTTTCCCACCCGATCCTAGGTTCGTCCGAGCCGCCCCGCCCAGTGAATTTGTGACCTGGGCCACATGATCATGGGACGGGCGGGTGCGGGGCGGAGCTCAGCCCAGCACCGTGTACCCCGCGTCCCGCAGGGCGTCCGCCACCTCGCGGCAGTGCTCCGGCCCCTTCGTCTCCAGGTGCAGCTCGACCTCCGCCTCGGTCAGTCCGAGCCGCGGATCGGTCCGTACATGGCTGACGTCCAGGACGTTCGCGTCGGCGACCGTGAGCACCGCGAGCAGGGTCGCCAGGGCCCCCGGCCGGTCCGTGACCCGCAGCCGCAGGCTCAGATAGCGGCCTCCGGCGGCCATGCCGTGCCGCAGGATGCGCTGGAGCAGCAGCGGGTCGACGTTCCCGCCGGACAGCACCGCCACCACCGGGCCCTTGACCGACCTCGGATCACTGAGCAGGGCCGCGACCGGGCTGGCGCCGGCCGGTTCGACGACCAGCTTCGCCCGCTCCAGGCAGAGCAGCAGCGCCGAGGAGAGCGCGTCCTCGGAGACGGTACGGACCTCGTCGACGTACTCCTGGATCAGCGCGAACGGCACGTCGCCCGGCCGTCCCACCTTGATCCCGTCCGCCATCGTCACCGGCGACTCGATCACCACCGGGTGCCCGACGGCCAGCGAGGGCGGGTAGGCGGCCGCGCCCTCGGCCTGCACGCCGATCACCTTCACGTCCGGGCGCAGCGACTTCACCGCGAGCCCGATGCCGGCGGCGAGGCCGCCGCCACCGACGCCCACCAGGATCGTCCGGACCTCCGGGCACTGCTCCAGGATCTCCAGGCCCACCGTGCCCTGCCCGACGATGATGTCGGGGTGGTCGAAGGGATGGATGAAGACCGCCCCGGTCTCCCGCGCGTACCGCTCCGCCGCCGCCAGCGTCTCGTCCACGACATGGCCGTGCAGCCGGACGTCGGCGCCGTACTCCCGGGTCGCCGCGACCTTCGGCAGCGGCGCCCCGACCGGCATGAAGACGGTCGCGTGCACGCCGAGCAGATGCGAGGCGAGCGCCACACCCTGCGCGTGATTCCCCGCCGAGGCCGCGACGACCCCGGCGGCCCGCTCCTCGGGCCGCAGCCCGGCGATCCGCACGTAGGCCCCGCGCAGCTTGAACGAACCGGTCCGTTGAAGGTTCTCGCACTTGAGGTGTACGGGCGCTCCCACCAGCGACGACAGATGACGGCTGCCCTCCATCGCGGTCGTCCGGGCCACCCCGGACAACATCTTCTGCGCCCCCCGTACGTCGTCGAGCATCAGCCGGTGCAAGGGGTCTGGCGTACGGAAGCTCATGACAGCAAGTCTCGCAGCTCACGGCCCTGGTGGCCGCCCGGCGACCGGGTGCTCCAGCGGGTTTGCGCAGCCCCGGTACGGACCTCCCCGGGGCCGCGTACTCTGTCCCCCACCGACCGACCACCCCCGCACGAGAGAGACCCACAGCCATGCCCACATCTCAGGACATGACGACTGAGCTCGACCCCGGTCTCCTCGATGCCCTCCAGCACCAGGTGGCCGTCTTCGCCCGCCGGGCCGAGCAGACGCGCCTCGGTGGCACGGGGCAGCTCCGCAACTCGATGGACCGTGCCGCGTACCTGCTCCTCAACCGTCTTGACCAGGAAGGTCCGATGGGCGTGAAGGCCCTGGCGGCGGGCATGGGCATCGACTCCTCGACGGTCACCCGCCAGGTCGCCCCGCTCGTCGACACCGGCCTGGTGAAGCGCACCTCGCACCCGGAGGACGGACGCGCGGTCGTGCTCCAGCTGTCCCCGCGCGGGCTCGCCCGCCTGGAGGAGGTCCGCTCCTCGCGCCGCCAGCTGATGGTGGAGGTCACGGAGGGCTGGACGCCGGACGAGCGGGAGTCCTTCTGCACGCTGCTCACCCGCTTCAACACCGCCCTTTCCGCACGGCAGTCGGCGCACACGGGCGGGCCGGCGACGGAGTCCGCGGCCACGTCGGGGACCGCGGCCCCGGCCGAGGGACGGGCCGAGGGGTCGAGCGAGTCCGCGCAGACCTCTTGACCCCACCCCCTCGCTGTCCTCAGATGAGGACGTGGCAGAGCAGCGGAACGGACCCCGTGCCGAACGTGCCCACCGCACCCGGGAGTTCGACGCGTTCGTGGCCGGGGCGGCGGGCCGGCTGCTGCACACCGCGACCCTGCTCACCGCCGAGACCCGCACCCGCAACCCGTACGCCCAGGCCCTGCTGACCGCCGCCCTGGCACACACCTACGCGGTGTGGGCGCGGCTGCGGGACGAGGATCCGTACGAGCTCACCCGGCGCGACCTCGCCGCCCGCTTCGCGCGCACCGCCTGGCGGCACCACGGCGGCCGGGGCGGGGTGCTCTCCGCCCTCCACCCGCAGGAACGGCTCGTCGTCGTCCTCCGGCTGTACGAGGGCGTCGCCGAGGAGCAGGTCGCGGCACTGCTCGGACTGCCGGAGGCCCGCGTCAGGGCGGTCCACGCCCGGGCGGTTGCCATTCTGAGGGCGGCCCGGGGCAGCGCGGGGAAGTCTGCCGGGAGGGCCGCCGCGTGAGCCGGTACGAGGACCGTGTGAGCCCGTACGAGAACCGTGTGAGCCGGTACGAGGACAAGGAGGCGGCGGTCCGGCGGCTGCTCGACACCCCGCACCCGCCGGTCCCCGGCGACCTCGCCGGAGCGGCAGCGGAGCGCGGCTCCCGGCTGCTCCGACGGAACCGGGCGGTGCGACGGGCGGCGTGGACACTCTTCGCGCTCGCGGTGCTCGCCTTCGTGCTGTGGGCGTCGGTGGCACAGCCCTGGCAGGTCCCGGCGGCGGAGACCACACCGCCGTTCGACGGCTTGTGAGGACGGCCCTAGCCTGGAAGGAGGGGCCTGTCCGCAGGCCCGTCAGGAGGTCGTCATGGCCAGGAAAGCAACCGACTGCCGGGACGCCCCGAGCGTCTCCGGTTGCTCGCTCTACATGTCGGGCGAGGAGGACGAACTCGAACGGGCGGCCGTCCAGCACGTGATCGCCGTTCACGAACACACGGACAGCCCCGAACTCCGCGCGGAGATCAGGGCCTCGATGAAGGAGCCCCTGCCCGGCACCTGAACGCTCGGCACCCCGCACGACGGGCCGGGCGGGCGCTCCCGACGACAGGAGCGCACCCGCCCGGCCCGTACCGGCGACTAGCCCAGCGCCTGCCGCAGGTCGGCGAGCAGGTCGTCGACGTTCTCGATGCCCACCGAGAGACGGACGAGGTCGGCCGGGACCTCCAGGGCGGAACCCGCGACGCTCGCGTGGGTCATCCGGCCCGGGTGCTCGATGAGCGACTCGACGCCGCCGAGGGACTCACCGAGGGTGAAGAGCCGGGCGCGGTTGCAGACCTCGACGGCCGCCTCCTCGCCACCCTCCACGCGGAACGAGATCATGCCGCCGAAGGAACGCATCTGCTTGGCGGCGATCTCGTGCCCCGGGTGCTCCGGAAGGCCCGGGTAGAGGACCTGGGTGACCTTCGGGTGCTGGGTCAGCATCTCGACGATCTTCTCGGCGTTCTCGCTGTGCCGGTCCATCCGGACCGCGAGGGTCTTGATGCCGCGCAGCACGATCCACGAGTCGAAGGGACCGGCGACCGCGCCCATCGCGTTCTGGTGGTACGCGAGCTCCTCGCCGAGCGCCTCGTCGGCCGTCACCAGCGCGCCGCCGACGACGTCGGAGTGACCGCCCATGTACTTGGTGAGGGAGTGCACGACGACGTCCGCACCGAGCGCCAGCGGCTGCTGGAGGTACGGCGAGGCGAAGGTGTTGTCGACGACCAGCTTCACGCCGGCCTGGCGGGCGACGCCCGCGATCGCCTCGATGTCGGTGATGCCGAGCAGCGGGTTCGACGGGGTCTCGACCCAGATCAGCTTCGTACGGTCGTTGACGGCGGCGCGCACCGCTTCGACGTCGGAGGTGTTCGCGACGGAGAAGTCGACGCCCCAGCGCTGCACGACCTTGGCGAAGAGCCGGAAGGTGCCGCCGTAGGCGTCGTTCGGGATGACCACGTGGTCGCCGGGCGCGAGGAGCGTGCGCAGCAGGCAGTCCTCGGCGGCCAGGCCCGAGGCGAAGGCGAGGCCGCGCCGGCCGCCCTCCAGGGCCGCCAGGTTCTCCTCAAGGGCCGTACGGGTGGGGTTGGCGCTGCGGCTGTACTCGTAACCGCCGCGCAGCCCGCCCACGCCGTCCTGCTTGTAGGTGGACACCTGGTAGATGGGCGGGACGACGGCGCCGGTCAGCGGGTCCGCGGTGTTGCCCGCGTGGATCGCGCGGGTCTCGAAGCTCTGGTGAGAGTGCTGGTCGCTCATGTGTCAGGAGCGTAGTCCCGAGCGGCCCCCGCCGCCGCGATCGTCTCACCCCGCGTCCTGGACAATGGACACATGGAGATTCTCTGGTTCCTGATCGCGCTGGGCCTGCTGTTCGGCGTCCTCGGCCCCTACCTGCTGCGCCGCCGCGGTGGCGGGATCCGTCAGGTCGCTCCGGGCGCCCCGGACGCGGCGGATCCGGAGGCGTACGGATTCGTACGTCAGGAGGACCAGGACGTACGGCTCCCGGGAGCGGACGACGAGCTCCTGCACGTCCTCGACGTCGTCCAGGCCACCCAGGACTGGCGGGCCGCGTCGCGGCTGCTCGCCGCCACCGACAAGGAGGGCGAGGTGCGCTGGCAGCGCGTCCAGGCCTTCGCGGGCGCCGCGTCCCTGGAGCTCCAGGAGCGGCCGGGTGCCGGCGGGGCGTGGCTGCGGACCTGGCGGGCGGAGGCCCCGAAGGACGCGGGCGGTGCCGCGGTGCACGGCGAGTTCCTGGTGCAGCAGGCCTGGCGCTCCTCGGCGGCGGGGACCGACGACTTCCGGATCATCCTGGAGGAGGCGCGGAAGGTCACCGACGAGGCGGCGCTGCTCGCTCCGGGCGACCCGGTCCCGTACATCACACAGCTGGCCGTGGCCCGCGGCCTCGGCTACAGCCACGAGGAGTTCGACCAGGTGTGGGCGCGGGTCATCGACCGGGCGCCGCAGCACATGGGCGCCCATCTCGCGGCCCTGCACTACTGGTGCGAGAAGTGGCACGGCTCCCGCGAGGAGGCCGACCACTTCGCGACGACGGCCGCGGCGCGCGCCCCGCGGGGTTCGCTGCTCGCGGCGCTCCCGCTGTTCGCGGTGTACGAGCACGTGCCGGACATGGTGCTCGTACAGGACTTCTTCCGTACGGCCGTGGTGTCGAAGGCGATGGACGGCGCGCTGTACGCGGTGCACTCGGCCCGGCCCGACGACCCGATGCTGGCGCACGTCCGTCATCTGCTCGTCTGGTTCCTGGTGCGCGGCGAGCGCTGGGCCGAGGCCATGCACCAGCTGGTGCAGGTCGACGGGCACGTGGGCGCGGTGCCGTGGACGCTGAGCGGTGACCCGGCGGCGGAGTTCACGGTCTTCCGGAACCTGGCGGTGGCGGGGTACGAGGCGAACGGCGGCAACCCGGCGACGCTGCCGCGCTGACGGCCGGCGGCCCCGGGGCCGCCGGCCGTCAGCGCGGCAGCGTCGCCGGGTTGCCGCCGTTCGCCTCGTACCCCGCCACCGCCAGGTTCCGGAAGACCGTGAAC
>NZ_LIPQ01000215.1 GCF_001418135.1 Streptomyces aureus | reverse complement strand
GTGGGCGTGGGCGTGGGCGTGCCGCCCGCGCAGGACGGCAGGTCGCCGTTGAACGGATAGGCGTGGATCTCCTGGCCACCGCCGCCGGTCGTCTCCGATGCGTGCGTCAGGTTTCCGGTGGTGAAGAAGCGGCCGTTCATGCCCGGCATCGTGATCGTCGTGGTGCCGGCCTGGTTGCCGATCAGCACACTGCCCGCGAACTGGGCCGTGCCCTCGAACTTGACGGTGGTGGCGTCGGGGAAGTTCCAGAGCACCCGCTCGCGCAGCCCGTCCGGCAGCTGGTTGATGTACGTGTCGACGGTGCGGCCGGCGCCCAGGAGGTTGACGAGGACGGTCGCGCCGGCAGGGATCCTTTCGAAGCGGATGCCCTGCTGGCGGCCGCCCATGGTCTCCAGGTCGAACGCGACGTTGAAGACCTGGAGTTTCGACGTGCCGTCACCCGTGAAGAGAGTCTCGCTGTTGTGGTTGACGGCGGTGCCGGTGGCGGGGCGGGAGGCGCCGTTCACGTACGCGTAGCACTGGCTCGCGTCGGTGAGCCGGTCGCGGAGCGCGGTGTACGGGGCGGCGGCGCCGGCGGTGTGCACGGCGGGCGGGGCGACCGTACCGGAGAGCGCGCCCCCGTACCGTACGACGCCGCTGACCGAGCCCTCCTCGGCGAGCAGGCGCTGGCCGGCGGCGACCGTCAGGTTCTCGCCGACGGTGAGGAAGTCGGTGCCGTTCTCCGGCGGGACGCGTGAGCCGACGCCCGCGACGCCGACGTTGTAGACGCTGGAGGCGCCTGGGCGCTTCTTCATGTCGAAGCCGCCCAGGACGACGACCTTGCCCTCGGCCTCGGCGGCGGCCTCGCGGACGCGCATGTCGCCACCGACGAAGACGTTGATGTTGTTGTCGCGGTACGTGACCGTGCCGCTGCCGATGTCGGGATACGGGCCGGTCGGACACGTGCCCGGGAGGCAGGGGCCGAGCCCGCCCGGCAGCGGGTCGGCCCAGCTGTTGACGGCGAGCGCGCCGACCAGGGCAGTGGTCGCGACGGTGGAGGCGGCGATGACGGCGAGACGGCGCCGGTCGCGTCGTCGTTCATGCGTGAGGGGTTCCATATCCGGCAATATGCAAAAAGGATATGAAAATGGCGACGCCCCACGCGGGGCGCCGCCGTTTTCCGTCATCGGGGGTCAGGCGCTCTTGAGCTCCTGCCGCTGCCGGCCCAGGCCGTCGACCTCCAGCTCGACGACGTCACCGGGGCGCAGGTAGGGCTTGGGCTCCGGCTGCCCCATGGCGACACCGGCGGGGGTGCCGGTGTTGATGATGTCGCCCGGGTAGAGGGTCATGAACCGGCTGACGTACCGGACGACCTCGGCGACGGGGAAGATCTGGTCCGAGGTGTGGCCGTCCTGCCTGAGCTCGCCGTTGACCCAGAGTCGCAGGCCGAGCGCCTGCGGGTCCGGTACCTCGTCGGCGGTGACGAGCCAGGGGCCGAGCGGGTTGAACGTCTCGCAGTTCTTGCCCTTGTCCCAGGTGCCGCCGCGTTCGATCTGGAACTCGCGCTCGGAGACGTCATGGGCGACGGCGTACCCGGCGACGTGCGCGAGGGCCTCCTCGTCGGTCTCCAGGTAGCGGGCGGTGCGGCCGATGACGATCGCGAGCTCCACCTCCCAGTCGGTCTTCACCGAGCCGCGCGGCACGAGCACGGTGTCGTCCGGGCCCACGACGGTGTCGGCGGCCTTGAGGAAGACGACCGGCTCGGCAGGGGTGGCCTGACCGGTCTCGGCGGCGTGGCCGTGGTAGTTCAGCCCGATGCACACGACCTTGCCGATCCGGCCGACGGGCGGGCCGACGCGCAGCCCGGCGGCGTCGAGCGCGGGCAGCACACCGGCGCCGCCGGCGGCCCGTACCCGGTCGAGGGCGGAGGCGTCGGCGAGCAGACTGCCGTCGATGTCGTCGACCAGCGCGGACAGGTCGCGAAGCGTCCCGTCCTGGTCGAGCAGGGCGGGACGCTCGGCTCCCGGCGGGCCGACACGCAGCAGCTTCATGGACTTCTCCCTGTGGTCGAGGCGGGCCCGGGAAAGGGCCCTGAGGTACCCCGGCCGATGGAGTGCGGCCATCGGAGGATTGGTCGATCCTCCAAGACATCGGGTCACTCTGCAAGACCCCGTTCAGCCACTGGACCCTTACGCGCGAGTAGCAAGCGGCGCGCGCCCCTTTCCCGCACGCTTCCTGGCGCCCTTCGCGGGAGCCTTCGCGGCACCCTTCGTCGCGCCCTTCACGGCACCCTTCGTCGCGCCCTTCGCGGCAGCCTTCGTGGCGCCCTTCGCGACACCTGTCGCCGCCCCCTTCGTGACGCCCGTCGTCGCACCCTTCGTCGCGCCCTCGTTCTCCCCCTCCTCCCCATCCCCCTTCTCGCCCTGACCGGGGCGCTCGCGGAAGAGAAGGGCGCGCTCGACGGCGGTCCACGTGGTGCTGGTGACGACGTACAGGGCGGCGGCGAGGGGGACGACGGCGACCGTGATCAGGGTGGCGAAGGAGAGCAGCGGCATCACCTTGGCGATGGCGCCCGCTCCCGGGGTGGGCTGGCCCAGGTCCAGGGGCTGGGCGGCGAGCTGCGCCTTCGTACGCCGGTACGTGTACGTGGCCACGGCGGCGACGAGCGCGAAGAGGACCAGGTAGACCCGGCCGGCCGGGCCGAAGGGGCCGCCGTGGGAGAGGGCGTCGGCCCAGTGGTCGCCGAGCGGGGCGGCGAGAAGGGTGTGCCCGGCCATCCGGTCGCCGGCGAACAGGTGGTACATCAGCAGGAACGCGGGCGCCTGGAGCAGGCTGGGCAGGATCCCGGCGAACGGCGAGACCTTCTCCCGCGCGTGCAGCTCCGTCACCGCCTTCCGCAGCCGCTCGGGGTTCTTGGCGTGCTTCTTGCGGAGGGCGGCGAGCTCCGGCGCGAGCCGGGTGCGCGCCTTCTGCCCGCGGGCGGAGGCCCGGGACAGCGGATGGACCGCGAGCCGGACGAGCATCGTGAAGAGGACGATCGCGGCGGCCGTGGCGGTGGTGGCGAAGAGCGGTTCGAGCAGGGCGGCGAGCCGCTCGACCAGGGAGCCGAAGGCGGAAAGGATGGCGGACATGGGGGAGCCCTCCGTGGGGTCTCGTCGTGCCGGGGAGATGTCGGGTCTCGGCATGACGGATCCGCGTGAGGCAGGTCCGGTGTGGGGGTGCTCCTACGCGGCCGTCGGGAGGGGACGGCCGGGAGCGCGGGGTCTGCGACGCCCCGCTGCGTCGGGATCGCGCTGGGGCAGGAAGGCGGTGCGCCGCTCGCGGTCGCGGATGGCGGTGCGCACGGCGGTGGGCGGCGCGGCCGGGGCCGTACGGGCTCCGAACAGCGCGCAGACGACGGTGGTCGCGGCGAGCGCGACCGCGGCGGAGACGCCACCACCGTCGGAGAGCAGCAGATCGGCGAGCGCGAGGAGGAAGAACAGCGGCGCGAGCACGCGCAGGACAAGACTCCTGGTCGTCATTCCGCCACCCCCCTCTCTCTCGTGTCACGCGGTTTCTCATCGGGAGGACGTGCGGGAGCCGTCAGGAGTTCCCGCACTCAGGCGGTGTTTCGGAGATCCGCCTGATCCAGGGCGACGAGGAGACGGCGGGGGCCGAGGAGGGCGCGGCTGACCGGGTCGGCCGGGTCCAGGTCGAGGCCTGCACCGGGGCGCATCTCGACATCGGCGGGCGGTACGGGGACGCGGCAGGCCGGGCACTCGCCGTACGGGCCGAGTTCGGTGCCGCAGTCGGCGTGGTGGAAGTGGCGCACCGCCACGGCTCCGGTCACCTCGGCCCGCCCCCAGGCGCCGAGCGAGCGCAGGACGGGCCAGAGGGCGAGTCCGCGGTCGGTGAGTACGTACTCGTCGCGCGGGGGCGACTCCTGGTAGCGCCGCCGGTCGAGGACTCCGGCCTCGACGAGGGCCTGGAGGCGGGCGGCGAGGACGGCGCGGGGCGCGCCGAGGT
>NZ_LIPQ01000214.1 GCF_001418135.1 Streptomyces aureus | reverse complement strand
ACCCCCGGGGTGGCGCCCGGACCTCGGGGGGGCCGGGGCCCGACCCGGCCGGTACCTCGGGCCGGCCGGGGCCGTCGGCGGCCCGCGACGCGGACCCGAGCGGCGCGGCCTCAGCCGAGTTCGAGCGTCGTCACCCCGTACACGCGCTCGCGTGCCACCGGGCGGACCGGTCCCGTGTACATCCGCGCCGTCTCGAACGTCGGCTCCAGGCCCCGCTCCTCGGCCAGCCGCGCCGCCGCCGNNGGCGAGCGCGTCGAGCAGGGCGGCCGCGTCGGCCGGGGTGTCCGCGAACAGCGGCCCCACCCGCGCCTCGTCCTGCGCCGGCCGGACCACCCCGTACCCGGTCGGACGTCCGTCGGCGATCCGTACCAGCGCCCGATGGCCCGGCGTGGCCAGCCAGGCGCCCAGGAACCGCGGCCGGTCGGCGTGATGGCAGGCGTTGTCGTACGCGGCGAGGGCGGCCGGATCCACGGCCCCGGCGGGCACCACGCCGCTCACCGGGGCGTCGGGGGCCGGGACCTCGCCCACATAACGCGCCGTGCGGTACGCCGTCGCGAAGCCGGAGCGCCGGTAGTTGTCCTGCTGCGCCGGCACCCCGTCGAGCCCGACGGACCGGTCGCCGGCGTGCGCGAGCGCGGCCCGCCAGGTGGCCAGACCGTGACCGAGGCCGCGGAGTTCCGGTCGTACGAGATAGAAGCCGAGGAACGCGTACGCGTCGTCGTAGGTGACGACCGAAATGGCGGATACGGGCTCCCCGTCGACCCGGCCGAGGAAGAACCCCCGGGGATCCTGCGCGAAGAACGCCGTGGCGTCCGAGAGCCCCGGGTTCCACCCCTCCTCGGCCGCCCAGCCGCGCACGAGCGCCCAGTCCCGCTCCGTGGCGGGGGAGACGGACAGTGGGCCGGAGGAGGCGGAGGCCACGGGGATCCTTTCAACAGCCGGGAGCGGGTGCTTACTCGATAGGGGGACCGGAATCGCGGAACCGGAACCGAGGAACGCCAACTCAGGAGCTGGGAGTCGGGAACTGGGTGAAACGCGGACAGAGCCCCTGAGGAAAGCCGGGCAAAGCGCGCCGAGCATAACGCCTCGCGCGACCGCCCCCGCCCACGGCCGATCGATTCCGGCCGCGGGCTCGGCGCCGAGTCGTCGGCCGTCCGATCCCGCCGTCAGTGGACGAGCCGGAGCCGCGGGCCCGCGACCGTGAGGCGCACGGTCTGACCCCATGACAGCTCCAGCGCGTCAGACTCGACGCCGTCGCCGAACACCACCAGCCGGTCCGACTCGACGGTGAGGCGCAGCCCCTGCCCCGGGTCGAGGAGGCCCTCGACCCGGCTCGTCCCGGTCGTCGGAGACGGCCACGCCTCGCGGACGAACCAGGCGAGCCGGGCGTCCGCCGGCGCGGGCAGCGCGAGCGCGCTGGAGCGCTGCTCCCACAGCGACCTCAGCCAGCCTGTGGCCCCCGTACCCGTGCCGACGAGCACCCCCGACGAGGCCTGGGCCTCCGGCGGAAGCCCCGTCGCGTCGAGATCCAGGGTGTACCGGGCGGTCTGATGGCCGCGCGGTCCGACATAGATCTCGTTCAGCGCCAGGAGCCGCTGAGCGTCGTCGGTGACGGCCTCCACCATCGTCAGTTCGTCGACCGTCGCCGCGGCCCCCGCCGCGTACGGCAGCAGGCGCCGTGCCCGGTCCGCCCGGTGGCGGACCAGGACGCCCGGATTGCGTCCCGGGTCGGCGTCGATGCCGATGACGGGCTGACCGGTGAGGTACTTCGCCGCGTTGGCAACCAGACCGTCCTGCCCCACCACCACGACCACGTCCTCGGGCCCGAACAGGAACCGGTCCAGATCGGCGCGCTCCACCCTGGTCTGCCGCCAGGTCAGGGGCACCGCGGCCGCCACCTCGGCCAGCGCGCGGTGGGTGCGTTCGTGCCGCTCGCGCACGGCGTCGACCGAGCGGCCGCGCGCGGAGAGGAAGAACGCGGCCTGGCCGTGCGTACCGTGCCGGGCGAGCAGCTCCTCGTACTCCGTGGTCCGGTGCACGAGCACCGCGCGCGGCGCGAGGCTCACGGCCGGGCCCCGCCCTCGCCGAGCTTGGCGAGGAGTCCCGTCAGGACGTCGGGCGAGAGCGTCAGGTGCTCGATCCGGGGCAGGTTCTCGGCGGCGCGGGACACGGCGAGGGCGTGCAGGGTGGCGGGTTCGACCTCGGCGTGCGCCCGCAGCCAGGCGGACTGCGCTCCGGCGCGCGCCTGCCCGACCTCGCGCGCCGCCTCCGCCTCGGCCCGCGCGAGGCGGACCTTCCGTACGGCCTCGGCCTCGGCCCGTACGGCGTCGGCGGCGGCGTTCTCCTCGGCCTCGCGGCGGGCGTTGGTGCCGCGCTGCTCGACGAGCCGTTCCTCCTGGCGGGCCAGCTCGATCTTGCTCGCCAGCTCGTTCTCCGCGATGGCGCGCTCGCGTTCGACGGCGACCGCGCGGCGCTCGTACGTGGCCCGGTCGGCCTCCTGCTGGATCTGCTCACGGGCGGGGGTGCGCAGGGCGCGTTCGACCTCGGGTTCGGGTCGGATCGCGACCACCCGGACGGCGACGACCTCGATGCCGGTGGACGGCAGGCGGGGCTCGGCCGCGAGTCCGGCCGTGACGCGGTCCCGTACCGCCGCCACGCCGTCGACGAGCGCCTCGGCCAGCGCGGTGCGGGCGAGGACGTCGAGGGCGTGCTGCTGGGCGGTCTCCGTGAGGAGGGTGGCGATCTGCTCCAGCGGGGTGCCGCGCCACGCGCCCGTGTCGGGGTCGATGGAGAAGTCGAGCCGGGTGGCGGCGGCCGCCGGGTCGCCGATCCGGTAGGTGACGGTGGACTGGACGCTGACGTCCTGGAAGTCGGCGGTCCGGGCGTGGAAGGCCATGGCCAGTTCGCGGTCGTTGACCGGGACCTCGGAGAGGGCCGCGGTGAGCGGGCGGAACCAGAAGCTCAGTCCCTCACCGTCGTGCACGAGCTTGCCGCGGCGCTGGTGGCGGATGTGCGCGGTGGGCGCGGAGCGCAGATGGCGCCAGCCGGCCCGTCGGGTGATGTCGGCCATGAAGAAACCCCCTTGTCGTCATGTTGACGATAGGGGGGCTCCGGGTTGTCGTCAAGATGACGAATTCAAGGTCGTCCCGCCGGGTGAGGGGTTCCTCGACGGGCGGCCTGTGCCCTCGACGTGTGTCCTCGGTCTGCGTACTCCAGCCGCGTCCTCGACGGGTGTCCTCGGCCTGCGTCCTGCAGCCGCGTCCTCGACCTGCGCCCTCGACGGGTGAGGGAGCCTCAGCCCGCCGCCGGCGCGTGCGCCGGCTCGGTGCCCGGTGCGGTCGGATCCGGCAGGTCCAGCTGGGGCGCGCTCGGCTCGGGCGCGGCCGGATCGGGCCGGGTCGAACGGTGGACGGAGAAGTCGGTCGAGCGGGCTGCCGGCGCCGACCGAACGGTCCACCGGGCAGGCGTACGCGCGTGCGTGGACTCCGCGATCCGGGGCCCGGACAGCGCGGCGGGCCGGGACGGCGACGCGGGCCGGGACGGCAACGCGGGCTGCGGAAGCGTCGCCGGCTCGGGCGTCGTGATCGTCCCGGGCGCCGCCGCCCCCACTACTGACTCGGGCCGGACTGCCGCCGCGTCGGCCATCGGCCCGGCCACCGCCTCGGGGCGTGTGGCCGGAGCCGCCTCGGGGGAGCCACCCTTCGTCAGCAGCACCACGCCCCGGGCCGCGACCAGCGACGCGCCGGCCGCGACCAGCCAGCCCCACGCGCCCGCTCGGAACGTCTCGCCGAGCAGCGCCACGCCGATGATCGCGGCGGCGGCCGGGTTGGAGAGGTTGACCACGGCCAGCGGTGCGGCGAGGCCGCCCCGGTAGGCGGCCTGGGAGAGCAGGAGGCCGCCCGTCGCGAAGCCCGAGATCAGCACCGCGAGGAGCGCGGTCTGCCACCACGCCGGTTTGCCGCCCGGGAGTTCGAGCGCGAACGCGGCCGTCAGCGTCTGGGTGAGCGCGGAGGCGACGCCCGAGGCGATCCCCGAGGCCGTGGCGTGCCCGAGCCCGCGAGGCGCGTGCCCCTTGGCCGGGTGCCGGCCGGAGGCGAGCGCGACGATGAGGAGGGCGGTCGCCGCGGCGACGACGAGGGACTCGCGCAGGCTGAGCGCCTCGCCGGGCTCGGTGGGGCCGGTCACCGCGACCAGTCCGACGAGACCGGCCAGGGTCCACAGCGCCCCGCGCCACTCGGTGCGGGTCACCCGGCGCCGTGCCGCGTAGGCGCCGAGCGGCAGCGCCGCCACCAGGGTCAGGGCGCCGAGCGGCTGGACCAGCGTCAGCGGCCCGTAGTGCAGGGCGGCCACATGGGCGAGGGCTCCGGCGGCGTTGAGGCCGACCGCCGACCACCACTGCCCGCGGGCGAGCAGGGCGCGCAGTGCCCCGCGCCCGTCCTGGACGGGGGAGGCGGCGGCGAGCCGGGACTGGGCGACGGCGGCGAGCGCGTACCCGCCGGCGGAGACGAGTGAGAGGAGCACCGCGACGACGGTGCCGGTGGCGGGGTTCATCGGAGGGCTCCGGCCGGGACAGGGGTCGTACCGACCTGACGGGGTACGGGCGGAGGCGCCGTGCGGCGGCCGGGGGCGCGGACGGCGAGCAGGGCGAGACCGAGCAGCGCGGCGGCGGCGAGCGCGTCGAACCAGTAGTGGTTGGCGGTGCCGACGATGACGAGCAGGGTGAACAGCGGGTGCAGCAGCCACAGGACCCGTAGGCGGGACCGGGTGGCGGCGATCAGTCCGATCGCGACCATCAGGGCCCAGCCGAAGTGCAGCGAGGGCATGGCCGCGAACTGGTTGGCCATCGAGTCGGTCTCGGGTGTCGCCCCGTACACCGAGGGTCCGTAGATCCGCGCGGTGTCGACGAGTCCGCTCGCGGCGAGCATCCGCGGCGGCGCGAGCGGCATCAGGAGGTGCAGGGCGAGCGCGGCGCCGGTGACGAGTGCGAGGACGCGGCGCGACCACACGTAGTGGGCGGGGCGGCGCAGATACAGCCAGACGAGGAAGGCGAGGGTGGCCGGGAAGTGCACGGCCGCGTAGTACGTGTTCGCGGCCCGGATCAGCGGTTCGCCGTGCAGGAGCAGTTGCTGGATCGTTCCCTCGCCCGGCAGGTGGATCGCGCGCTCGGCGTCCCAGACGCGGTCGGCGTTGCGGAAGGCGCGGGCCTCGTGGCCGTTGGCGAAGAGCCGGCCGAACTTGTAGACGAGGAAGAGCGCGGTGACGAGCGCGAGCTCGCGCAGGAGGGGTGGTCTGGCGGACTCGCCGCCGTCCCCCTCGCCGCTCCCGTGCTCGTCGAGCCCGGAGGGGCCGGGGGTAGGCGTCAGCCCCGATCCGGCAGGACGTGGTCCTCGTATCCCGCGTATCCCGGCAGCCATCGCGCGGCCCTCTAATCCGTCATATCGCCAACAAACGGAGTGAGCCTAGATCCGATTTCATCGAGACGCAAGCGTCTCGATACGTTTGCGTCTCGATTGTGCACCCCCTACCCTCGTATGTGCAGAGACAGAGGTGTCCGGGAGGGATCGATGTCCACGTCCACGTCCGCAGCAGCGTCCACGTCACCGTCCACGTCGGGGTCGGCGTCCACGGAGGCCGCCACCGCGGCCGCCCGCCGCAGCAAGATCACGCCGGAGCGCGAGACGGAGCTGTACGACGCCGTGCTCTGCCTCCTGCGCGAGGGCGGGTACGACTCGGTGACCATGGAGGGCGTCGCGGCCCGCACCAAGTGCGGCAAGGCCACCCTCTACCGGCAGTGGGGCACGAAGCCGCAGCTCGTCACGGCCGCGCTCGCCCAGCGCCGATGCACCGTCTTCACCGGCATCGACACCGGCACCCTCGCCGGTGACCTGCGCGAGGCGGGCCGGATCGCCGCCTCCCACCGCGAGCGCGACGCCGAACTCATGGAGGCCGTCGCCCAGGCCTTCATCCAGCACCCCGACCTGCGCGCCGCACTCCGCGAGACCGTCATCGCCCCCGAGGTGGCGGCCATCGACGCCGTCGTGGCGCGCGCGGTCGAGCGGGGCGAGGTCGACCCCGACAACCCCGCGATCGGCTTCGTCGCCCCCTGCTTCCTGGGCATGCTCCGCATCGAGCGGCTCTTCGAGGAGCGCTTCACGGACGTCTCCACCATGCGGACCTTCGTCGACGCCGTCCTCCTTCCGGCGCTGCGCGTCGAGGGGTGAGTCGCGGGCCGGTCCGTCAGGCTGGAACCATGCCCGCAGAGCCCACACAGCCCGCAGAGCCCGTCCGGCCCGCCCACCGTGTCCGCGTCCGCCGCATCTACGAGACCCCGTCGCCGGACGACGGCGTACGGGTCCTCGTCGACCGGCTCTGGCCGCGCGGACTCGCCAAGACCGACGCCCATATCGACGAATGGCCCAAGGCGCTCACGCCGTCGACGGAACTCCGCCACTGGTACCACGGAACCGAGGGCGAGTACGAGGAGTTCCGCCGGCGCTACGAGGCCGAACTCGAGGCCCCCGACGCGGCGGCGGCCCTCGACCGTCTGAGGGTCCTCGCGGCGAAGGGGACGGTCACCCTCCTGACGGCGGCCAAGGACCCCTCGGTGAGCCACACGTCGGTCCTGCTGCGGGAACTGGACCCGGAGGCAGGGGCGTAACCCTCAGGCCCGGTCCCCCCGCAGCCGGGGCGCCTCGGAGGCGGCGTCGACGACGACGGCCGGGTGGGCGGCCCCGGCCGCGTCCGTTTCTTCGGTCCGCCCGTCTCCGGCGGCACGGTCGGCCAACTCCCGTGCCCACTCCACGAGTCCGCCGGCGTCGATCCCGTACGCCGCGGCGGCCTCAGCACTTCCCGGCCCGCCCGCGATGCGGTCGGCGCCGCGGCGCAGCAGCCGCGCCCCGCCCGCCGTGTTGCCACGGGCGGCGTGCGTCAGGCCCACGGCCAGCTGCGCGAGGCCCTGCCACAGGTCACGCTCCGAATCGGGGCCGGACTTCCAGGCGTCCTCGAAGACCTCGTGCGCGTGGAAGGGCATCCCGGCGTCCAGCAGCCGCTGCGCCTCGCGCAGACTCTCCTCGGGTGTGCGGACGACGCCCTCGGGCTGCCGCGGCACGCCCTCGGCGCCGTACGGCAGCGGCCGGCCGAGCCCGTCGCGGGGACGCGCGCTACGGGCCCGCCCCTCCTCGTCGCGATCCCTGCCGCGGTCACTCGCTGTCCGGTTCACCCGTCCATTGTCGCCCCCGGGACCGCCAGGCCCTGTCGTCGATTCCGGCAAGGGCCCCCTCCAGCTCCCCCACGCGGTCCCGAGCTCGCCCGGACCTCGCCCACGCGACGGGCTGGGCCACCACCCTCGCCGAACCAGCGTCCCTGGCCACCACCTGCGGCGCGTGACAGCCCGTGCGTCAACCCACCCTCCGGAGTGAGGTAATGTTTTCCCTGCACGCCGACGCGGGGGAAACCCCGAGAAGACGCGCATCGGGACGTGGCGCAGCTTGGTAGCGCACTTGACTGGGGGTCAAGGGGTCGCAGGTTCAAATCCTGTCGTCCCGACTCGAAAGAGTCGCAGGTCAGAGGCCGTTTCAGAGCAATCTGAAACGGCCTCTGACTCGTTTTGGGGACCGCTTGGGGACCAAGGGGACCCGCGCGCTTGTGCGCCGGTCGCCGTGGTCCCGTCGCGGGGCCTACTGGAAGCTGAGCCGGTGCGGGTGGGCCGGGTCGGTGGGGCAGGTGTGAACGCGCATCAGGCCGCGGCCGAGGTAGACGCCGACCGGGTCGATCACGTCCGGGTCGTCGGCGGAATCGCGGTCCTCGAGCGGAAGCCAGCTTCTCGAACCGCCGTCGCACTCCCACTTGTCGACCGTGAGCAGGGGAGGCATCGGTGTGCCGCAGGCCGCGCAGTCGACCGGTGCGGGATCGGTGAGGTGCCAGGACGCGAAGCCGCCGACCTTCCAGCCCGGGGCGATGGACAGGTCGCTCATGTAGTCGACCTCGTACTCCTCCTCCGCCCGCGCCCGCGCCATCGCGGCCTCGTACTCCTCGTAGGTGTCGTAGCTCTGCGGCTCGGAGGAGTCGTAGGCGTCCTCGTCGTCCTCCTCCTCGTCCAGCAGGCCCTCCTCCCAGTCGGCGACGGCGTCCTGGAGTTCTTCGCTCAGCAGGCCCAGGTACTCGTGCTCGACGACCTGTTCGGGGTGCAGGACGCACTGGGTGGGCACGCACTCCTCGCGGCCCGCCACCGGGGGCTCGGGCTGGTGCGTCAGGACCTCGCCGACTTCCTGCGAGCGCCGCCACTTCAGCACGACGTCGACGGTGCGGTCGGGGCCGTGGACCTCGAAGGGGCACCAGAACACCTGGAGCAGGTCGTGGCCCTCCGGGCCGACGAGGTCGGGGATGTCCCGCGTGTACAGCTGGGCGACGGCGAGCAGTGGGAGAGGATCCTCGTCCCCGAGGTCCGGGGCGTGCCGTCCCGGGGCGATGGCGTCGAGGACCCGCCGCTCCTCTTCGGAGAGGTCGCGTCCTCTCGCCTCCGCCAGGATGCGCCGCTTGAGCCGTACGTCGTCCAGCCGATGGCCGGTGCCCTTGGGGTGCACCGCGGTGCACACCGGCCACGGCTCGTCGGCCGGCCACAAGAGCGGCCCCGCCAGTGAGTTCTCCTCGGCCTTCGCCACGCCGTGACGGGGATGCAGGCGCGTGGCCGTACGCCGGTGGGCGGAGAGGGCGGGGAAAACGGCTTCGACATCGACGGGTCGCGGCGGTGTGGTGCGGGTCATGCGGTCCTCCATGGCGGCTCGGCAACGATGCTATATGCCGGTTCGGACGTAGCCGGCGGGGTTCTCCAGGCTGTGGCTGAAGGTGAAGCCCTTGTTGCCGAAGGCCGTGAACTCCAATCTGATCGGGATCGGGTTGGTGCCCTCGTAGATCGGCTTGATGTGGTACTGGACGACTTCCTTGTGCTTGTTGACCTGGTCGTAGATGACTTGTTCGACCTGGTCGCGCTGGTCCGGTGAATTGGTCGGGTTGTTGGTCTGCGTCACCAGGTTGTGCCAGGCCAGCCGGCCCTTGCCCGCCCCGCCCAGCCTGTCGGCCAGCAGATGGCCGCGGGCCTCGTTGAACGCGTTGCCGTCACCGCGCCAGCCGGGGGGCCGAAGCCTGCCCGCTTCCGTCCCCTTCTTGGCGTCGATGATGTCGGGGCGCAGGCAGGCGTACACGCCTGTGGGGCGGCCGAGATGGTCGAGGCGGCCGTAGCGGATGCTGCCGTCCCAGTCGTAGGCGTCCATCTGGCAGCGCTTGGGCGCCAGACCCAGCGGGTCGGTCCATGCCCAGGGGTTGACGACGTACGTCGTGGGGTTGGGCGCCGGGGAGAGCCCGAGTGGGTCGGGGCTGGTGTAGCGGGCGGTGTCGGGATCGTAATGGCGGAAGTAGTTGTAGTGCAGACCGGTTTCCGTGTCCGCGTACTGGCCCGGGAAGCGCAGCGGGGTGTACGCGGTGGCCGAGGTGTTCCACCCGGTGGTCCCCCAGCAGGTGGACCGGCTGCGCCAGGCCGTCTCTCCGGCGGGGGTGACGAGTTCGGTGGGGGTGCCGACGAGGTCCGTGACGATGGCGAAGAAGCGGGCGTCGACCTCCTGGTCGCTCAGCGCCTTGCGCTCGTACTGCGTGAGTGGGCGGTGACCCTCGTACGCCCAGGTGAGGACGGTTCCGGTGGATTCGTCGTACTGCTCCACGAGCAGCGGCCCGTCCCAGGTGAACCGGACGGTCTCGACGACGGTGGAGCCGTCGGCAGCCATGCGGTGCTTGGCGCTGCGCCGCCCGAGCGGGTCGTAGGCGTACGTCCACAGGGTGCCGTCGGGCGTGGTGCAGGAGACCAGGCGATCCTCGGCGTCGTACGCGTACTGCCAGACGTCGGGTTTGCGTGAGATGCGGGACCGGCGGCGCGTGACGACCCGGCCCGCGGCGTCGTACTCGTAGTGGACGGCGCCCGCGGAGACGAGCCGGCCGCCGTCGTAGACGCGCGGGCCGCGCGCGTCGGCGTGCCCGGCCGTGCCGGGCCAGTGGGCGGCGGTCTGGTTTCCGGCGCCGTCGTAGGCGTAGCTCTCGGCCCAGCCGGGTGCCTCCACGGCCAGTGGCCTGCCCACCGGGTCGAGCGAGATCCGCTTGTCCCGGCGCTCGGCGCCTGCCGGTCGTTCGCCGAGGGAGACCGGGTATCCGTCCGGGCGGTAGGCGTAGTCGCGTGTGCGCAGCGGGCTTTCTCCGCCGCGCGCGGTCAGCGTCTGCGTGAGGGGCCTGCCGACCTGGTCCCACACGGTCGTGAGGGTCGTGGCGGAGCCGGGACTCCCCCAGGTGCGGGTCAGCTCCCGGCCGAGTCCGTCATGGGTGAAGTCGAGGGCGTGGCCGCCGACCGTCAGGGACGTGCGGTGGCCTGACACGTCGTAGGACAGCCTGGTGAGGACGCCGGTGGGTGTGGTGCTCGACGTGCGCTGGCCGACCAGGTCGTAGGTGTGGCGGAGGGTGCGGCCGTCCAGCGTCTCGGCGACGAGCCGGCCCATGACGTCCCGCTCCATCGTCAGGGTGGAGGCGGCGGTCCTGGCTTCGGTGAGGGCTCCGGCGCGGTCGTAGGCGTACCGGGTCACGCTTCCGTCCGCGTCACGGGCGACCATGCGGTCCATGGCGTCCCAGGAGTAGGTGACGGTCCGGCCGAGCGCGGTGGTCCGCTCGGTCAGGCGGTTGGCCGCGTCGTACGCGTAGTGGGTGGAGCGGCCCTCGAAGTCCGTCTCCACGACGAGCCGTCCGGCCGCGTCATAGTCGTACTGCCAGGTCTGGCCGAGCGGGTTGGTCACCTGGGCGAGGCGGAGTTCCGTGTCGTAGCGGAGCTGTTGGCGGGCGCCGTCGGGCGCGACGCGGGCGAGTGGCTTGTCGAAGTGGCCGTACTCGGTCGCCCAGCGTCCTCCGGCGGCGTCGGTGTACGTCAGGCAGTTGCCCTCCGGGTCGTAGGCCCAGGTCTCGCGGCTGCCGTCGGCGCCGGTGCGGGCCAGAAGCCGGTCGTCCGCGTCCCACTCGAACGTCTCCGCCGCGCCGAGGGGGTCGGTGACACGGGTGGGCCGGCCGCGGTGATCGCGTGCGACGCGGGTGACTCCGCCGTCGGGGTTGGTGATGCCCACGGGCAGCCCGGCGCGGTCGGAGCGGATAGCGGTCGTGTCCCCCAGGGGATCGGTGACGGTCGCGACCGCTCCGGTGCGGTCGTGGGTGAACCGGGTGAGCGCCCCGTCCGGGCCGAGGGTGCCGGTGCAGTTGCCGCGGTCGTCGAAGGTCTGACGCCATACGGCCCCGTCGACGGTGGTCACCTCCACCGGAAGGTTCCGGTCGTCGTAGCGGGCGGTGGCGGTGCTGCCGTCGGGCAGTCGGACGGCGGTGAGGTTGCCCGCGTCGTCCCAGGTGAGCTCGGTGGTGTGGCCGAGCGGGTCGGTGCGGGTGAGCGGGCAGTCGTAGGCGTCCCAGGTCAGGTGGGTGGTGTGGCCCAGCGGGTCGGTCTCGGCGACGACCTGGAGCCGGTCGTTGAGGTGCAGGAGCGTCGTGGCGCCGGTGGAGTCGGTGTACCGGGTGATGTGGTGCCCGGTCTCGGGGTGCGTGCCGTAGGAGAAGTGCGAGGAGAGGACGCCGTCGGGTCCGAGCGTGCGGGCCACTCGCCCCTCGGCGTCGTACACGTACCGGAACGTGGAGCCGTTGCGGTCGGTCCAGGAGGTGACGCGGCCGTCCCCGTCGTAGGTGAAGGACAGGGCCGGTCCGTCCGGTCCCTCGGGACCGGTGAGGACGGTGAGATCGCCGGTCGGGTCGTATCCGTAGCCGACGACCGTGACCGGCCCCTCGGGCTCACGCACGACCAGCGACGTGACCCGTGAGTCGTCGGCCGTGACCTGGACGACGTAGCCGCCCGAGTGCGACACGGCGGTGGGTGCGCCGTCGGGGCGGCGCGAGAAGTCGACACGGTTGTCGTTGCGGTCCTGGATCGCGCCGAGCCAGTACGCGGTCGAGTCGCGGTAGGGGCTGGAGGTGAACGTGCGCACCAGACCGGTGTGCGGGTCGCGGACCTCGTACGAGGTCTCGTCGCCGGACACGCCGCCGTGCACCAGCGGGAGTCTGTCGCCCTCCACCGGCAGCACCTTCTCGCCGTCGGGCCGGGGCAGGCGCGGGTACATGAGCAGAGAGCCGTCCTCACGCACCCATATCGCTCCCTCGCCGGCCTGCCCCGCCTCGATGCGCTCGTCGAGGGTGGAGGCCCAACTCCGGCCGAACCAGTGGCCGTAGCGGTACGTGGACAGGTGCGTCCGGCGCAAGGTGAGCGGTAGGACGCCGGGCAGGGTGAGATCGGTCTGCGGGAGCAGCATCTTGCCGGTGGCGACGTCCACGGGGTCGTTCTTGCAGACCGTCTTGTCCAGCGAGACGCTGTTGCGGCGCGGATCGTCCGCCGCGTCGCGCACCGAGTTGGGCCGCGTACGTGCGTCGTGACCGGGGTCGTCGCGGCGCCCGTGGCTCGCCTCGGATCGGTCGCGGTCGTCGGCGTCGCCCTTCCGGCCCTGCCGGGCGAGGCGGTCGCGGATGGCGTCGTCGTTGTTCTTGTGGTCGACGGATATCTGCTTCACGGCCTTCGGCAGCGTCTTGCCGACATGGTCGCCCATGGCCTTGGCGGACTTCACCAGGGCGCCCATGGCCTTCTCGATGACCGGGTCGAGGGCGTCGGCGATGTCGTCCCGGCCCTTGTTGCGCCCCTGAGCCGTCTTCGCCTTCGTCAGTTTGCCGGTCGTCCTGCCGTGGATCCCGGCGCTGACGCCGTTCAGTTTCGTACCGGCGTTGTCGTGCTCGTCGTGCTCGATGTGGAAGCCCTTGCCCCCGGGGCGAGCGCCGCCGCCGCCTCCGGCCGAGGCGAGGTTCAGGCCGTCCTTCGCGCCCTGCACACCCTCGTCGAAACCGTCCTTGCCGGCCTGCTTCGTCTGGTCGAGGTTCACACCGTTCTGGACGCCCAGGGCGTCCATGCCGATCTGGACCACGAGGTCCGCCGCCATGTTCTCCAGCGCGGAGACGGCCGGCTCGGTCATGACCCCGACGATGTGACCGACCGCCTCCTCCATCGCACCGGTGATGAGCTTCAGCAACTGCTTCTTCGTGAGGGCGATCGCTCCGGCACCGAGCAGGGCGGAGAGGCCGCCGGTCACCGGGATCAGTGCCATGGCGAGACCGGTCTGACCGGCCAGGATCCCGAGCTCCGCGACCGCCTTCCACTTCATGCCCTCGATGGCACCGGCCGCCATGTCGAGTGCGCCGGCGATCGTCCGGGCCGCGGACACCATGTCCTTCAGGTGTTTGCCCTTGACTTTGCCCCAGTGCTCGTTCAGCGCGTCCATGGCCTCGCCGTGACCCGACGACAGCAGGCGCTCCATATGGTTGTTGGCGAGCTGGCCGTCATCGGCGAGATCGTCCGCGAACTCCCGCAGGGCGTCCGCCATCTCCCGGTAGGCGTCCTCGTCGACGTTGGGCCAGTTCACCCCCACCAGATCCAGAAGCGTGTCCGCCCAGTCCGGGACCGTGACAGCCATGTTCGAGAATCCCCCCGTGCGCAAGCGTGTTCGCAGAATGCGAGTGCGAACACTTTGCCATGGGGCGCGCGGTCGAACAATGCGGTACCTCGGCCGGGTCAACTGCCCGATGGTGAGGGCGGGTCGGAGCGTACCGGAGGGCCGGCTGCGCTCACTCCGCGAGCGGTGCCGGGGGTCGGCCGTGCTCAGTCCGCGAGCGGTGCCGGGGGTCGGCCGTGCTCACTCCGCGAGCGGTGCCGGGGGTCGGCCGTGCTCAGTCCGCGAGCGGTGCCGGGGGTCGGCCGTGCTCACTCCGCGAGCGGGGTGGAGGTGAGCTCCCTTTCGAATCCGGACAGCAGCGCGTCGAGGGCGAAGTCGAAGCGCGCCCGCGACGCGTCCTCGCCCGACTCGCGGGCGGCGCCGACCAGTAGCGGGTACGTGTCAGGGTCCAGCGAGGCCATGCTGTCGGCCCCGCCGACGTTGCCCGCCTGTGCGGTGGCGTGCCCGACCACGAAGCTGGTCAGCGAGTAGAGGGCGTCCAGGGTTCTGGGCAGAGGGAAGCCCGCCTCGTACATCATCCGCACGGCGGCCTCCAGTGTCCCCAGGAGGCGGGGCGTCATGGCGGGCCGGGACAGCAGCAGCGGCACGGCGTTCGGATGTGCGCCGAGTGCGGCGACCAGCGCGTGCGCATAGGCGCTCAGGTCCTCCCGCCATGTGGCGGCGCCGAACTCCGGCGGGACGGCCTCGGCGACGACCTGCTCGATCACTCCGTCGAGCAGGGCGCTCTTGTTCGGTACGTGGTGGTAGACGGTCATCGCCTCCACGCCCAGTTCGGCGCCGAGTCGCCGCATCGACAGGGCGTCGAGACCTTCCTGGTCGACGAGCCGCAGGGCCGCCTCCAGGACGGCCGCGCGAGTGAGCCCCGCGCGCTGCCCGCGAGCCCTCCTGGCCGCCATGGCGCCCTCACCTTCCGTACCGGACGTCGTCGCGATCCGATTGACGATTCTTACGCTGTAAGTATAGCGTCCCGCCCAGCCTTACATCGTAAGAATCCCTGGGGTGTTCCAGGGCCGACGAGGACGAGAGGGCGATGACAACCACCGAGTTCGCCGAGGCGAGGAATCAGTCCGCGCGACCACCGGACGATGCCGGTCCCGGGCAGGAGCGGCTCCCGGACGGGCGGAGGACGGCAGGGCCGCTGCGACCGTATGCGGCGGGCTTCGTCGCCGTGATCGGTCTGCAGGTCACCGGCGCGGTGGCGGGGCTGGCGCCGCTGCTCGCGGTCGTCGAGCTGGGTCGCGCCCTGCTCGCGTCCGGCCCGGTCGACCACGGCCATGTCCGGTTCGTCGTGATCGCGGGCGCGGTCGGACTGTTCGCCAAGCTGCTGTTCACAGCCGCCGCGGCGGCCGTCGGGCATCTGCTCGACGGGCGGGTGCAGTTGGCGTTGCGCCGACGGCTGGCCGCGCGGCTCGGGCGGGTGCCGATCGGCTGGCTCGCCCGCCGACGCAGCGGCGAGCTGGCCAAGCTCGTGGGCGAGGACGTCGGAGCCGTGCACCCGTTCATCGCCCACACTCCCGGCGAGCTGGCCTCGGCCTTCGTCGTGCCGCTGGTGTCGCTGGTCTACCTGTTCACCGTGGACTGGCGGCTGACGCTGATCACACTCGTCCCGGTGGTCGCGGCGGTGGCGCTCGTGCCGCTGATGACGACTCCGGCCCGGCTGCGCGAACAGGCCGACTTCGACACGGCGATGGCGCGGATCGGGAGCTCCGCCGTGGAGTTCGTCCAGGGCATCGCGGTGGTCAAGGCCTTCGGCGGGGGCGAGCGCGCCCACCACGAGTTCCGCGCCGCCGCCGACGACTTCGTCGCCGCCTTCCACCGCTGGGTGCACGGGATCTCCCCGATCGCCGCGGGCATGCAGCTGGTCCTCTCGCCTCCGTTCGTGCTGCTGACCGTCCTGATCGGCGGCGCGGCACTGATCACCGGCGGAGGAATGGCCCCGGTCGATCTGCTGCCGTTCCTGCTGCTGGGAATCGGCCTGACCGCCCCGGTGGCGGCGCTCGGCCACGGCTTCGACGAGGTGCAGGCCGCCCGCCGCGCCGTCGGCCGGATCCGCGACGTGCTCGCGGTGCCGCCGCTGCCGGAGCCGGCGAACCCGGTCGCGCCGCACGGCCACCGGATGGAGCTCAGGGGTGTCCGGTTCGCCTACGAACCCGGCCGGGACGTGCTGCGCGGAGTCGACCTCACGCTGGAGCCGGGGACGGTCACCGCGCTCGTCGGCCCGTCGGGAGGCGGCAAGTCGACTCTGGTCCAACTGCTGCCGCGGTTCGTCGACCCGACGAGCGGATCCGTCCGCCTGGGCGGCGTCGACCTGCGCGAGCTGAGCAGCCGGGAGCTGTACCGGCAGGTCTCCTTCGTCTTCCAGGACGTCCGCCTGCTGCGCGCCTCGGTCACGGACAACATCGCGCTGGCCGTGCCGGACGCCCGTCCGGACGACGTGGTGCGGGCGGCCCGGCTGGCGAACATCCATGACCGCATCCTCGAACTGCCGCGCGGATACGAGACGGTGATCGGAGAGGAGGCGCGACTGTCGGGCGGCGAAGCCCAACGAGTCGCGCTCGCCCGCGCACTGCTGGCCGACACTCCCGTGCTGGTGCTCGACGAGGTGACCTCCTTCGCCGACCCGCACACCGAGCAGGCGGTGCGCCGTGCCCTGGCCACGTTGCGGGCCGACCGGACGGTGCTGGTCATCGCGCATCGCCTGGAGACCGTCGTCGGCGCCGACGCCGTCGCGGTCCTGGAGGACGGAGTGATCGTCGAGCACGGCAGCCCC
Source organism: Streptomyces aureus (assembly GCF_001418135.1). Taxonomy (GTDB): domain Bacteria; phylum Actinomycetota; class Actinomycetes; order Streptomycetales; family Streptomycetaceae; genus Streptomyces; species Streptomyces aureus_A. The sequence continues at coordinate 6,974 of NZ_LIPQ01000214.1, read as the reverse complement.
GGTGAACTGATGGAAAAGGACGGCACGTTCGCGGCGCTGTGGCGCTCCCGGCACGCGGCGGACTTGCGGCGCTCCGCGGGCTCACCGGGCTCACAGGGCTCGGCGGGCTCGGCGGGCTCAGAGGGATGAGGGCCGTGACGACGCACGGCGCGGACGATCCGCAGGGGTCGTGTCCGCGGACCCACTTCGAACCGCGAGGAGACGCCCCCCGATGATCCGCATGCTGCTGCGCGTGCTGGGCCACCAGTACTCCCGACCGATGCGCCGCACCCTCGCCCTGATGACGACGACCGCGGTCGTCGAGGGTCTCTCGTACGCCCTGCTGGCACCCGTGCTGCGCGCACTGCTCGGGGACAGACCGGACCGCGCCTGGCCCTGGCTGGCCGCGTTCGGGGCCGCGGTCGCGGCCTACGCGGTACTGCGCTACCTCAGCGACCTGTCGGGGTTCCGCGTCGGTACGGCACTGCTGCGCGGCGTCTACCACCGCCTCGGCGACCATCTGGCCCGGCTCCCGCTCGGCTGGTACGGCACGAGCCGGGTGGGAGAGGTGTCCGTCCTGGCCGGTCAGGGCGTTCTGCGGGCGATGAGCGTGATCGCGCACCTGCTGGCGCCGTTCGTCTCCGCCGCCGTGACGCCGCTGACGATCGTCGCCGTGATCCTCGCCCTCGACTGGCAGCTGGGGCTGGCCGCGCTGACCGCCGTCCCCGTCGTGGCGGCGATCCAGGTCCTGACCGGACGCGCGACGGCGGCCGACGACGCGGAGCGTGCCACGCGCGACCGCGAGGCCACGGAGAGGGTCGTCGAATTTCTCCAGGCCCAGCCGGTGCTGCGAGCCGGGGGCCGGACCGCCGAGCGCTACCGACTGCTCGACGACGCCCTGCGGCAGGTCCGGCGCGCCTCCCGCCGTTCGACGCTGTCGGCGCTGCCCGGCGCGTTGGGTCTGGCCCTGGCGGTGCAGGCGGTCTTCACCGCGATGCTGGTCCTGGGGGCGTACCAGGCGCTCGGCGGGGACGTCGGGGCCGTGCAGCTGCTGACGGTCCTGGTACTGGCCGCCCGCTCCGCGGACCCGCTGCTGTCCCTCGCCGACCTCGGCGGCAAGCTGCGCGCCGCGCGCGGCGAACTGGCCCGGCTCGACGCGGTGCTGCGCACCGAGCCGCTGCCGCAGGTCCCCGCCGCGGTGGAACAGCGCGGCCATGGGCTCGCGTTGGAGTCGGTCACCTTCCGGCACGACGGACGCACGGTGTTCGACGACCTGTCGCTGTCCGTCCCCGAGGGGCAGCGGCTGGCCGTGGTGGGGCCGTCGGGCGCGGGCAAGAGCACCCTGCTGCAGTTGCTCGCCCGGTTCTACGACGTGGACGCGGGCGCGGTGCGCCTCGGTGGCGCGGACGTGCGCGCGATCGGTGCGGAGGCGCTGATGGCGCAGTTCTCCATCGTCTTCCAGGACGTCTACCTCTTCGAGGGCACCATCGAGGACAACGTGCGCCTGGGCCGCCCGGACGCCACCGGAAGCGAAGTGCGTGCGGCCGCGGCCGCGGCGCGTCTGGACGAGGTGGTCGATCGCCTGCCCGACGGATGGGCGACCACCGTCGGCGAGGGCGGCGCACGACTGTCGGGCGGCGAGCGCCAGCGCGTCTCGATCGCCAGGGCGCTCCTCAAGGGCGCGCCGATCGTGCTGCTCGACGAGGTCACCTCCGCGCTGGACCCCGTCAACGAGGCGGCCGTCCACGCCGGCATCGAGCGACTGATGGCGGGTCGGACCGTGGTGATGGTGGCCCACCGGTTGCGCACCGTCCGACACGCCGACCGCATCGTCTTCCTCGACGCCGGCCGGATCGTCGAGGAGGGCGACCACGACGAACTGCTGCGCCTCGGTGGCCGCTATGCCGATTTCTGGAATCTGTCCCTGGCGCCCACGGCGACCCGTCCTGCGAGACCGGCGGCGTCGGCGAGCCCGGTGGGGTCGGCGACGGACCGTGCGACCCGGACCACGCTCGCGGACGAACCGGATCCGTAGCGCGGGGTGGTGTGGAAGGTTGGATCGGGGGCAGGCGGGTGGTGGAGCGCATGGGACCGCTCCTCGTGGTCACGGGCTCGCCGTCTCCCCCTTTCCGGCGATCCCGTGAGCAGTCGAACGGCCCGCATCTGGCAGGGGTGCGGGCCATTCGGCGTGATCCGCCGGCCCGTGGCGACGAAGGCGGCCGAAGCCGCCGTCCGCCCGCGGGGGGCTGGAGCGGGGGCGCGGCACGGCCGATGTCCCGGCCGTGTCCCGCGTGGTCCAGGTGGCCCCCGTGGCCGTGCGAGGGCCCGCCCGCCGGGTCACCATCGACGTGACCGGGGGAGCGGGGGACGCGGGAGAGACGGAGACCGTCATGGCAGCAGGTTGGGAGCCCCGGCCCTCGGCCGACGCAGGTGCCTACGGGGACGGCGGGGCCGAATGGCGGCCCGTTCTGGATGTGCCCCCGCCGGGGCGGCAGCGTCGGTGGACGGTGCTGCTGCGCTGGCTGCTGCTCCTCCCGCAGTTCATCGTCGTGGCCCTGCTGACCTTCGTCGGGTTCTTCGTCACGATCGCGGGCTGGTTCAGCGCTCTGGTCCTGGGCCGGCTGCCCGACCCGATCGCGTCCTTCCTCGGCTCGGTCCTCGCCTACCAGACCCGGGTGTCGGCCAGCGCGGCCCTCCTCGTCGACCGCTACCCGCCGTTCTCCTTCGACGCCCCCGACTACCCGGTGCGCATCGAACTGCGCGCCACCCCGCTCAACCGGCTCGCCGTCCTGTTCCGGCTGATCCTGATGATTCCGGCGGCCGTCATCAGCAGCCTCGCGCAGTCCGGCTGGTTCGCCATCAGCTGGGTCTTCTGGCTGATCGGCATCATCCTGGGCCGCCTCCCCGAACCGGTCTTCGGAGCCACCGCGGCCGTCGTCCGGTACCGGATGCGCCTGGCGGCCTACGCGACGATGCTGACGCCCGTCTACCCCAAGGGGCTGCTGGGCGACGCACCCGACGCCGCCGCACAGCCCGCGTACTCCGCGACCCGTCCGCTCCGGCTGGGCACCGCCGCGCAGGTACTGGTCTGGCTCTTCCTGCTCCTCGGGCTCGCCGGTCATCTGACCTCAGGCACGGTCGACTACGACGACACCGGCGACGACCGCCCGGGCGCGGCCGCCGGCCGGGTCGCGGGGTGACCGCTCCGGCGGGCTCGCACACGCGCCGGACACCGCCGCGCGGGGAACACGGCTGACGACGTTCCCCGTGGTGCGGTCGGGGGAAGAGTGCCTCGTCCTACGGTGGTTCGATGCGATCCGTTCCCAGATGGGCCCTGTTGTCCTCGGGGTGCGCCCCGTTGCTGCTGGCCGGTGGCTGGACCGTCGCGGCGCTGCTCGAAGGGCCCGCCTACGATCCCGTCACGCAGACCATCAGCGTCCTCGCGGCCTACGGGGCCGCGGGGTCCTGGGTCATGACCGGGGCGTTCCTCGCGCTGGGCGCCTGCCATCTCCTCACCGCCTGGGGTCTGCGGCCCGCCGCTCCCGCCGGGCGGGTGGCGCTCGCCGGTGGTGGTGTGGCGGCCTTCGCGGTCGCGCTGGTCCCCGTGCCGAGCAGCGGGGGGTCCCTCACACACGGGGCGGCCGTCGTGGTCGGCTTCACGCTGCTCGCGGTGTGGCCGGTGCTGGCCGCCGTGGGCCGTGGCGGCGTGCCGTGGGGGCTCCGGCTGACGCCCTCCGTCGCCGTGACCGTGCTCATGGCCCTCGGTGCGGTCTGGTTCCTCGTCGAGATGAACCGACAGGGGTCCGCCGGCGTCGCCGAACGCCTCGTGACCTGCATCCAGTCCACCTGGCCCCTGGTGGTGGTCGCCTCCTGCCTCCGCTACGCCGGTGACCTGAGAGGCAAGAGTGGTGCGAGTGGTGAGAGCGGTGTCGGCGACGAGAGCGGTGCCGGCGACGAGAGCGACGAGACCTCGGCGCCGCCTCGATGACCACTGGGGGGAGGAGGTGAGGCGTGTCGTGGCAGGGCGCGTCGCTCTTGCGCTCGCTTGTGTGTTCGATTTGGAGTTATGGTGGGTCCGTGACCGCAGCACGACCCACCCTGCCCGGACTCCAGGGTTCCTTGTTCGACCAGGGCGACGAGATCCGCTTCGGCCCGCTGGACGGTCTCCGGCGGACGCCGCTCGACGGTGGCGCCTGGGTCGACCACCTCCCGGGCTGGCTCCACGGCGCCGACGCGCTGTTCGAGGAGCTCGTCGGCCGGGTGCCCTGGCGGGCCGAGGAACGGCCGATGTACGACAACGTCGTCGCCGTACCCAGGCTCCTGGCCCACTACGGCGAAGGCGCGCCCCTCCCGCACCCCGCCCTGGCCGAGGCCCGGCGGACACTCGGTGCGCACTACGCCCCCGAGCTCGGTGAGCCCTTCGTCTCCGCCGGTCTCTGTCTCTACCGCGACGGCCGCGACAGCGTCGCCTGGCACGGCGACCGCACCGGCCGTTCCGCCCACCACGACACGATGGTCGCCATCCTCTCCCTGGGCGACCCCCGTGACCTCGCCTTCCGCCCGAGGTCCGGCGGCCCCACGTACCTCCGCCTGCCGCTCGGCCACGGCGACCTCGTGGTGATGGGCGGCTCCTGCCAGCGGACCTGGGAACACGCCGTCCCCAAGACGAGCCGCGCCGTCGGACCCCGCATCAGCGTCCAGTTCCGCCCCCGCGGAGTCCGCTGAGACCTGGGTCCGCGCCCGGGCCCGGACGCGGACCCGGACCGGGGCTTGGGACAAGGCAGTGTCCCGTGGATCACCACATGAGGTAATGGGCCGATGAGCTACTTCATGTACGACGTCACGGGTGGGACGGTCGACGAGCCTGATCCGGAGACGATGAGGCGAGTGCTCGACGGTCTGGCGCAGGCCGATGACGAGCACCCTGATGTCTCGCTCACCCATGAGAGCGGATGGTGCCTCAGCGCCTTCGGTGGCGGTCTGCTGGTCTGGGAGAACCCGGACGAGGACTCGGTGGCCCCGGGTGAGATGCGCGGTGTCGCCCGCGAGGAGATTCTCCGGCTCTTCGGACTGCTGGCGGCGGGTGACGTCTCATCGGTCGAGGCGCTCTCCTGGCAGAGGTGACCGGCCCTGGCGTCAGGTTCGCCCCCAGAGGAAGATCGCCGCGACCCGAAGCGCCGCGAGGTAGTGCACGGCGAGCTCGTCGGTACGCATGGCGTACATCATTCGGTTCTCCCGCCGGAGCCCCTTGTCGCGGGCGCCGGCGGCGTGCCGGCCCCGGTCTCCGTCCTGGCCGGGTGCGGGCGGAGTGCGATGGCGCACCAGACGGCTGCCGCGATCAGGGCCGCCGCCGCCATGGCGCCGACCAGCGGCGCCTCCGGGCGCCAGCCCAGGGAGAGCCGGGTGCCCAGGTACGTCAGCCCGGCCGCGATCCGGCCGGGAGCGTAGACCGGGACCTTCGCGGCGGTGGCTCGCAGGGCGGCCGCCACGGCGAGTCCGGTCACGGCCCAGGCGGTCAGGTACGGCCACAGCGCGCCGGGCGCGGCGGGCGGGAGACCGTACTTCTCGGAGCCGATCCGGAACAGGGAGGTGACCCAACCCGCCGCCACCGCGGCGGCGCCGACGCCCACCACCCACAGGGCGTGCCGCCAGAACGGGCCAGGTCGTACGGTCGCCTCGTCGTCGTCGAAGGGGCCGGGTGCGAAGAGTCCAGTCACGGCCGGTAGGACGTCGTGCGGCGGGAGGGGGTTGCCCGTGGGCCGCCCCGGCGGCCCCGTCAGCCGGCCCAGCGCCCGGTCAGATACGCCAGGGCGAAGAGCGTCGACAGCGGTGCGACGAGGCAGAAGTACGCGGTCCTGAAGCGCGGTGAGCGGAGAGTCCAGGCGGCCAGCGTGATCCACAGGGGCCACCACAGGAGGGTCGCCCGGGGGATGGACTGGTACCAGTAGGACGTCCCCAGGGCCCACAGGCTGAGGCCGACGTAGGCGGCTTCGGGCCAGTGGCGGCGGCGTACCAGGAGGGCCACCAGCGCGAGGCCGACGACCATGGCGAGGAGTTCGGCCTGGAACATGAACGCGTAGCCGGTCGTCTGGACCTGGTCGAACGCGGACTCCCAGGTGTTGCTCCAGGCGTCCCACGGGGTGTGGAAGTGGCGGTACCACCCTCGCTCCTGGGCGTGTTTCCAGGCCATCCAGTCGCCGGTGCGGGCGTGCAGGTACCAGGCGTACAGGGCTGCGGGAAGGGCCGGCAGGGCCAGCCAGGGCAGCGGCCGCCAGTCGGACCGGGCGCGGGCCGTGAGGACGAAGTGCAGGGTGAGGGCAGCGGCGAGGAACAGACCGCTGATGCGGACGGTCGTCGCCAGTGCGGCCAGCGTGGCGGCCAGGGGCCAGTCGCGGCGGTCGGCGGCGAGCCAGGCCGGCAGGGCGAGGGCGAGGAAGAGCGACTCGCTGTATCCGGTGGCGAGGAAGACCGCGCACGGCGAGAGCAGCAGGAGCTGAGCCGTCCGTCGGCCGGCGTCGGCGTCGGGCAGATACAGGCGTGCGATCCGCACGAGTGCGAGGACCGCGATCCCGCCGGTGAGGAACGAGATCAGCAGTCCGGCCGCGGTCCAGCTCGGTACGACGGCGTGGACGGCCCGCAGGGCGAGGGGGAATCCCGGGAAGAACGCCTCGCGGTTGTCCCACTCGGCGTCCCACGGGCCGCTTCCCGCCGGGAAGTAGCCGTCGCGCGCGATGTTCAGGAAGTGTCCCCAGTCCCAGCGTTCGAAGGGCGCGAGGGCGGGGCCCGGGTCGCGCGCGCCGGAGTCGGCGGGGAAGAGCCAGCGTGCGCCGTGGGCGGTGATCCACAGGGCCGTGCGGGTGAGCAGATAGAGCCACAGCACCTCCCGGTCCTCGGCGCGGAGCGGCAGCCGTAGCCGTCGGCTGCGGGCGGTTCGGGAGAGGGGCAGGGGGATGAGCGGGGGAAGGGGCTTCGTCTCTTCCCGCGGCCTCGGGGAT
>NZ_LIPQ01000213.1:2127-2515 GCF_001418135.1 Streptomyces aureus | reverse complement strand
GGCCCATTCGTCGAGCAGGGCGCGGTTGCCGCCTTCGAGCCGGGAATCGGATCGCCATCAACGGGGTTGGTGGCGGATGAACCGATATTGGAGGGTCATGCGAGCGATTCAGGTGTACGAAGTGGGCGGTCCCGAGGTGCTGCAGGAGGCCGAGGTGGACCAGCCGCGGCCGGGTCCGGGCGAGGCGATCGTGGAGGTCGCCGCATCCGGGGTCAACTTCCTCGACGTCTACCACCGCGAAGGCCGGTACAGCCTCCCGCTGCCCTTCACCCCGGGCGCCGAGGGCGCCGGCACGGTCGTCGAAGTCGGACCCGGCGTCGCTGACGTCGCAGTCGGGGACCGGGTCGGTTGGGTGGAGATTCCCGGCACGTATGCCGAGCGGGCCGTC
>NZ_LIPQ01000213.1:0-2105 GCF_001418135.1 Streptomyces aureus | reverse complement strand
GTGCATGCGGCCGCCGGCGGCATGGGGCTGCTTCTGACCCAGCTCATCACCCATCTCGGCGGCAGGGTGATCGGCACGACGTCGACCACGGCGAAGGCCGAGCTGGCGAAGCGTGCCGGGGCCGCCGAGGTGATCCTTTCCTCCGCAGTCGACGATCTCGCAGCCGAGGTGAGGCGGCTCAACGGCGGTCAGGGACTGCCGGTTGTCTTCGACGGCGTCGGCGCGCACACCTTCGATGCGAGCCTCGCCAGCCTGCGAACCCGCGGCCATCTCGTGCTCTTCGGCGCGGCAAGTGGTGCCGTGCCGCCGTTTGATCCGATTCGGCTCGCCCATGGCGGTTCGCTGACCCTGATCCGGCCCAGCCTCGGGGACTTCATCGCCGATCGGTCCGAACTGCTCCGACGGGCCGCCGATGTGTTCGAGTGGGTGCGCTCCAAGGCGCTTGAGGTCACCGTGACGGGCCGCTACGCGTTGTCCGAGGCCGCCCAGGCCCACAGCGATCTGGAGGCTCGCCGTACCACCGGCAAGCTGCTCGTCGTACCCGATGCGGCCGCTATTGGACGCCGCGAGGAGACGCAGAGCTGATCGCGGGTGACGAGGCGGGGATCTTGGAGACTGAGATGTCGAGGGCATGGCCGACCGTCATCGCCAGGATCCCCGACAGCGTCAGGCACCCGGCAGGCCAAGATCAAGTTCTGGCGGGTCTCTGGCGTATCCGGGCGGGACAGAACACCTAGCCCGCCACCCCGCCCCTGCCCCTCTCCCGCGCGGCCGCCCGCACCTGCGTCCGTACCGCTCCCATGCTCGCCGCGATCACCAGGGCGATCGCGAGCGCGTCGGTCAGCGACAGCGCCTGGCTGAGGATGAGGAAGCCGGCCGTCGCCGCGATGGCCGGTTCCAGGCTCATCAGGATGGCGAAGGTGGGGGCGGGCAGGCGGCGCAGGGCGAGGAGTTCGAGGGTGTACGGCAGGACGGACGACATCAGCGCGACCGCGAGGCCGAGGCCGATCGTCGAGGGTACGAGGAGCTTGTCGCCCGCCTCCGCGATGCCCAGCGGCAGGCTGAGGACGGCGCCGAAGGCCATCGCCAGCGCGAGTCCGTCCGCCTGCGGGAAACGGCGGCCCGTGCGTGCGCTGAAGACGATGTACGTGGCCCACATCGCGCCCGCCGCGAGCGCGAAGGCCGCGCCCAACGGGTCGAGACGGTCGAAGCCGCCGCCGCTGAGCAGGACGACCCCGCCGAGGGCGAGTCCGGCCCAGAGCAGGTTCATCAGCCGGCGGGAGGCGACCACCGAGAGGATCAGCGGGCCGAGGACCTCCAGGGTCACCGCGGCGCCCAGCGGAATCCGGTCGGCCGCTTGGTAGAAGAGGATGTTCATGCCCGCCATCGCCGCGCCGAAGGCGACGATCGTGCCCCAGTCCCCCCGGCCGTAGCCGCGGACCTTCGGGCGGCAGACGATCAGCAGGACGGCGGCGGCGAGCACGAGCCTCAGGGTGACGACGCCGAGGGCTCCGGCCCGGGGCATGAGGAGGACGGCGAGGGCCGAGCCGAACTGCACGGAGAGCCCGCCCGCGACGACGAGCGCGACGGGCCCGAAGCGGTGGCCCGCGAGCCCCTTGGTCCCGGGGCCGCCTCGGGCGCCGTCGGCGGGGGCAGCCGGCGACTCGGGGCCGACCGCGGTCCCCACCGGGCCCGCCTCCTTGACCGGACTGATGTCCACCGACTACTCCTCAAGTGTCCACTGCATTGAACTGTCAGTCCAGAATAATGCACCATCGGTCTACTGTCACCAGAGTTCCCCTCTCACGCTACGAGCCCCCGCGCGGCGCCGGAAATGCCGATTGCGCTGCGGTTATGCTCCGGACGCATGAGCATCGAGCTACGCCACCTCCGCTGCTTCCTCGCCATCGCCGAGGAATCCAGCCTCACCAGGGCGGCAGCCCGGCTCCACCTCACCCAACCCGCCGTGTCCCGCACGCTCGCCGCCCTGGAACACCACCTCGGGGCGCGGCTCGTGGACCGCTCCACGCACCACCTCGCCCTCACGGCCGAAGGCCGCGCCTTCCAGGACCGGGCCGCGGCGGCCCTCGCGGCGTTCGAGGCGG
>NZ_LIPQ01000212.1 GCF_001418135.1 Streptomyces aureus | reverse complement strand
GGGCGGGGCCGGGCGGCTCATCGTCGAGACCTCCGAGGGCACGTACGCCACTCGCGCCCTGATCAACGCCACCGGCACCTGGGACCGCCCCTTCTGGCCGCGCTACCCGGGCCAGGAGACCTTCCGGGGGCGCCAGCTGCACACCGCCGGCTACCCGGGCCCGGAGGAGTTCGCCGGGAAGCGGGTCCTCGTCGTCGGCGGCGGCGCCTCCGGCACCCAGCACCTCATGGAGATCGCGGACGTCGCCGCCGACACCTTCTGGGTGACCCGGCGCGAGCCGGTCTGGCGCGAGGGGCCGTTCGGGGAGATGGAGGGACGGGCCGCCGTCGCGCTGGTCGAGGAGCGGGTACGGCAGGGGTTGCCCCCGAAGAGTGTCGTCTCCGTCACCGGGCTCCCCCTCAACGACGCGGTCCGCGCGGCACGCGCGCGCGGGATCCTGGACCGCCTCCCGATGTTCGACCGGATCACCCCGGCCGGGGTGGCCTGGGACGACGGCCGGACGGTCGACGTGGACGTGATCCTCTGGGCGACCGGCTTCCGGGCGGCGATCGACCATCTCACCCCACTGCGGCTGCGCGAGCCCGGCGGCGGGATCAGGGTCGAGGGCACCCGCGCGGTCCGGGACGAGCGCGTCCATCTCGTGGGGTACGGACCGTCGGCGTCGACGATCGGTGCCAATCGGGCCGGGCGGGCGGCGGTCTCGGACATCCGGCGGCTGCTGCGCCGCGGGACGGCCGCCGCGGCGACGGCGCCGAGGACCGCCCCGGCAGACCCCTCGCCGGCCGCCCCGGTGGCCGCCTCCGTGTGATCCGGCTCAGCCCTTCTCGGCGCCCCGGTTGGCATTGAACTCGGCCACGTTCACCTGGTGGGCCGCGTAGTCGGCGGTGAAGCGGGTGTCTCCCGGGGTCACGGTGACGAAGTAGAGCCAGTCGCCGTCCGCCGGACGGATGACCGCGTCCATCGCCTGGTCCCCCGGGTTGCCGATGGGCGTCGGCGGCAGGCCCTTGCGCTCGTAGGTGTTGTACGGACTCCGGAGGCGCGTGTCCTCCAGTGTCGTGTCCACGGTGCTGCGGCCGAGCGCGTAGTTGAGGGTCGAGTCCATCTGGAGCGCCATGTCCCGGGCGAGCCTGTTGTGGACGACCCGGGCGACCTTGGCCATGTCCTCCGGGTTGTCGGCCTCCGCCTGGACGATGCTGGCCGCGATCACCGTCTCGTACACGCTCATGCCGTGGGCCCGCGCGCCCTCGGCGATCCGGGCGGCACCGAAACGCTTCCCGGCCGTGTCGACCATGAAGCGCAGCAGCCCCTCGGGGGTGGTGGCCTTGAGGACGGGATACGTCGCCGGGAAGAGATAGCCCTCGGGGTTCCCTCCGGCGGCCGCGGGCAGCGGGAGCGCGGACGCGGCCGCCGCTTTCCGGGCGGTGCCCTCGGGCACGCCGAGCGCCCGGTCGACGGCCGTGTAGACCTGGCCGGCCCGCCAGCCCTCGGGCACCAGCAGCGCCCGGGGCTGTTCGACGGCCGGTTCGTCCCGCGTCAGGAGCAGGGGCAGGGTGACGGCGACGGCCACGGCGACGAGGCCTCCGAGGAGGAGTGCGAGGCGGCCGCGCCGGGTGAGCCGGGGGCGGCGGCGTGGGGGTGCGTACGGTGAGGGCGGCCGGTACGTCATGGCCGCACGCTAACCCGCTGTGTGCGGGAATCCCGGGAACCCGCGCACGCGGCGGCGCCGCCGGCCCCTGGGACGGGGGCCGGCGGCGCCGGGGCACTGCGATCGTCAGACGAGCCAGCCCAGGAAGTGGACGACGCCGGCGAGCAGGTTGGTGATGACGTTCATGGTGGTGCTTCTCCTCGTACAGGTACATCAGTGGGACTGATGCTTCAGTGGGACCGCGCGGTCACGGTCTGCAGCCCGTCGATCGCGCACCGCAATCATCCGACGCCGTACGGGGGTGGAGCAACGAATCCGGGAACGATCACACGTTCTGGGGAACAACCGCTCCCACGTTCGCCTGTTCGGCTTCGGTGGGGGCGGTGGCGGCACCCGCGGCCCCCGCGGCGCTCTGCGCGTCCCGCCTGACCAGGGCCGCGTACTTCCCGTCCCGGGCGAGCAGCTCGTCGTGCGTGCCGCGCTCCGCGATCCGGCCGGCCTCCAGGACGACGATCTGGTCGGCGTCACGGACGGTGGAGAGCCGGTGGGCGATGGTGATCGTGGTCCGGCCGGCCGACAGGGCGTCGATGGCCTGTTGCACGGCGTGCTCCGTACGGGTGTCGAGGGCACTGGTGGCCTCGTCGAGGATCAGTACGGGCGGGTCGCGCAGGATGGTGCGGGCGATGGCGAGGCGCTGCTTCTCGCCGCCCGAGAAGCGGTAGCCGCGCTCGCCGACCAGGGTGTCGTACCCCTCGGGCAGCGAGGCGATGTGGTCGTGGATCTGGGCGGCGCGGGCGGCCGCCTCGATCTCCTGGTCGGTGGCGTCCGGCTTGGCGAAGCGGAGGTTGTCCGCGACCGAGGCGTGGAACAGGTAGGTCTCCTGGGAGACGACGCCGACCGCGCGGGCGAGGGTGTCGAAGTCCAGGTCGCGCACGTCGACCCCGTCGAGGGTGACGCGGCCGCCGGTGACGTCGTAGAGCCGGGGCACCAGGTAGCTGAGGGTGGACTTGCCGGAGCCGGTGGGGCCGACGACGGCCAGGCTGCCCCCGGCGGGCACGGTCAGGTCGACCGCGTCGAGCGTCGGGCGGCCGGCGCCCTCGGGGTCGTAGTGGAACTCGACCTTCTCGAAGGCGACCTCGCCGCGGACCTCGGCGAGCCGGACGGGCTCGGCGGGCTCGGTGATCTCCACGGGCAGGTCGAGGTACTCGAAGATGCGCTGGAAGAGCGCGAGGGACGTCTGGATCTGCACGCCGGTGGAGAGCAGGCTGACGGCGGGCCGGAACAGGCCCTGCTGGAGCGAGACGAAGGCGACCAGGGTACCGAGCGAGATGGCGGCCCCGCCGGAGCTCAGGGCGACGCCGGCGGCCCAGTAGATCAGGGCGGGCATGGCGGCCATGACGATGCCGATGGTGGACATCCGCCACCGTCCGGCCATGGAGGAGCGCACTTCGAGGTCGACGAGGCGCTCGGACTCCTCGGCGAAGGACTTGGTCAGGGAGTCGGCGCGGCCCATGGTGCGGCCGAGCAGGATGCCGCTGACGGAGAGGGACTCGGTGACGGTCGCGGCCATGGCGGCCATCTGCTTCTGGCGCTGGGTGGTGATCCGCTTGCGCTCGTCGCCGACGCGGCGGCTGATCCAGACGAAGACCGGCAGCAGGAGCAGCGAGACGACGGTGAGCCGCCAGTCGAGGGCGAGCATCGCGGCGACGGTCGCGACGACGGCGGTGAGGTTGGAGACGAGGGAGGTGGCCGTGGAGGTCACGGTCGCCTGCATGCCGCCGATGTCGTTGGCGATGCGGGACTGCACCTCGCCGGTACGCGTGCGCGTGAAGAAGGCGAGCGGCATCCGCTGGAGCTGCTCGTAGACCCCGGTGCGCAGGTCGTGCATGACGCGCTGGCCGACGGTGGTGGAGATCAGGGTCTGGAGCACGCCGAAGACGCTGGTCAGCACGGCGGTGGCGATCATGCCGAGGGCGAGCAGACTGAGCAGTCCGGTACGCCCCTGGGGGATCGCGGTGTCGAGGATCTCCTTGAGCAGGAAGGGTGAGGCGACCGTGACGAGCGAGGCGGCGCCGACCAGGAGGCCGACGAGCACCAGGCGGGCACGGTAGGGGCGGAAGAGCCGCAGGATGCGCCGCAGCTGCGCGGGCTCCTTCGGCTGCGAGGAGTCGCGGGGCGGGGGCGTCCAGTCGGACTGGTCGTGGGGGCGCATGGGCTCCTTCGGGGGTTCGGCGATGTAGATGAGAGCTTAGCTCATTGTTACCTACGCTCACAATGAACAAGGTCCTGATATTGTTCCCGCATGAGCACCTCCGCCGTCCCGACCGGAGCCGGCCGTCCGGGGGGACCCGACGCCGACGGCCTCCTCGCCGAGCAGCTGCTGCGCCTCACCCGGCGTCTGCACCGCATCCAGAAGCGCCACCTGGAGCCGGTCGGCATCACGCCCGCCCAGTCCAGGCTGCTCCGCACGGTCGCGCACTTCGGGGAGCCGCCCCGGATGGCCGATCTCGCTGCCCGGCTCGAGGTGGTCCCGCGCGCGGTCACCAGTCTCGTCGACGGGCTGGAGGCCGTCGACCGGGTGCGCCGGGTGCCCGATCCGAGCAACCGCCGGGTGGTGCGCATCGAGCTCACCGACGCGGGCCGCGCCACGCTGCGGGAGCTGCGCAGCGCGCGCCGGGCGGCCGCAGAGGACATCCTTGCTCCATTGACCGCCGCACAGCGCGAGGTGCTCGGAGGTCTGCTGTCCGCCCTGGTCGACCCCGGCCCGGAGGGCGGCTGCTGACCCCCGGACGCGCGGACGCGCGAAGGGGAGCCTGACATGCCGCTGTTCGAGCCGAACCCGCAGGCCCTCCGACCCGGTACGAAGCGGAGTCCGGCCCCGGACCGCGTGCCGGAGCTCCAGGCCAAGGGGACGCCGAAGCGGCTGCGCGAGGAGCTCACCGAGTTCCTCGGTCCGGAGAAGGTCCTCTCGAAGATCTCCGACCTCGTGCGGTACGCCTCCGATGCCAGCCCGTACCGGTTCGTCCCGCAGGTCGTCGTGGTCGCCGAGGACATCGACGACATCTCCACGATCCTGTCGTACGCGCACGGAAAGGGCCGCGAGGTCGTCTTCCGGGCCGCGGGGACCAGCCTCAACGGGCAGGCGCAGGGCGAGGACATCCTGGTCGACGTGCGCCGCCACTGGGCCGGCGTCGAGGTCCTGGACGGCGGTGCGCGGGCCCGGATCCGTCCCGGCACCACCGTCGTGCGGGCCAACGCGGCACTCGCCCCGTACGGGCGGGTCCTGGGCCCCGATCCGGCCAGCGCCATCGCCTGCACGATCGGCGGGGTCGTCGCCAACAACGCCTCCGGCATGACGGCCGGGACGACGAGGAACTCGTACCGGACGGTCGCCTCGCTCACCTTCGTGCTGCCCAGCGGGACCGTGGTCGACACGGCCGACCCGGCCGCCGACGAGGAGCTGGCGCACGCCGAGCCGAGGCTGTGCGCGGAGCTGATGCGGCTCAAGGCGGAGATCGAGGCGGACGCCGGGCTCACCGACCGGATCCGCGCCAAGCACGCCATCAAGAACACCAACGGCTACCGGCTCGACGCCTTCCTCGACGGGGACACCCCGGTGAGCATCCTGCGGGGTCTCATGGTGGGCTCCGAGGGCACCTTCGGTTTCATCTCCGAGGTCGTCTTCGACACCCTGCCGCTGGACCGCGAGGTGTCCTCGGCCCTGCTCTTCTTCCCCTCGCTGCCGGCGGCGGCCGAGGCCGTCCCCCTCTTCAACGCGGCGGGGGCGCTGGCCGTCGAGCTGATGGACGGCAACACCCTGCGGGCCTCGGTGAGCGTGGCGGGCGTCCCGGCCGACTGGGCGGAGCTGCCCAGGGAGACGGCGGCGCTCCTGGTCGAGTTCCGGGCGCCGGACGCGGCCGCGCGGGAGGCGTACGAACGGGCGGCGGCGGAGGTCCTCGCCGGGCTCGACCTGGTGGCCCCGGTGGCCTCCGTCGAGAACGCGTTCACCACGGACCCGAAGCGGATCTCCGGCTACTGGAAGGCCCGCAAGGCCTTCGTGACGGCGGTAGGCGGCGCACGCCCCTCCGGTACGACCCTGATCACCGAGGACTTCGCGGTACCCCCGGCCAGGCTCGCGGAGGCCTGCGAGGCGCTGCTCGACCTCCAGTCCCGGCACGGCTTCGACGCCGCCGTGGCCGGTCACGCCGCGCACGGCAACCTCCACTTCCTGCTCGCCTTCGACGCGGGCGACCCCACCGACGTCGAGCGGTACGCGGCCTTCATGGACGAGTTCTGCAAGCTGACCGTGGAACGCTTCGACGGCTCCCTGAAGGCGGAGCACGCCACCGGCCGCAACATCGCGCCGTTCCTGGAGCTGGAGTGGGGGACCCGGGCGACCGACCTGATGTGGCAGGTCAAGGAGGCCATCGACCCCGACGGGGTGCTCGCCCCGCGGATCGTCCTGGACCGCGACCCGCACGCCCATCTGCGGGGCCTCAAGACGATCCCCACCGTGGAGCGGATCGCCGATCCCTGCATCGAGTGCGGCTTCTGCGAACCGACCTGTCCCAGCCACGATCTGACGACCACTCCCCGCCAGCGGATCGTGCTGCGCCGGGAGATGATGCGGCAGCGTGACGGCTCCCCGGTCGAGAGCCGTCTCCTGGAGTCGTACGGCTACGACGCCGTCGACACCTGCGCCGGCGACTCCACCTGCAAGCTGGCCTGTCCGGTCGGGATCGACACGGGCGCGCTGATGAAGGAGTTCCGGCACGAGCGGCACACCTCGCGCGAGGAGCGGATCGCCGCCCTCGCCGCGAAGAACTTCCGCGCGGCGGAGGCCTCCGCGCGGCTCGCGGTCGCCGCGGCCGACCGGATCGGCGACCGGGTACTGGAGTCCGCGACGGGCCTGGCGCGCCGGGTGGTCAGCACCGACCTCGTACCGGAGTGGCTGCCGGAGATCCCGGGCGCCGCGGCGCGACGGCTGCCCCGCACCCACCGTCCCGCGGCGGTCGCCGTCTACTACCCGGCCTGTGTGAACCGGATCTTCGGCAATCCGGACGGCGAGCGGGGCCCTTCCCTCCCGGAGGCCATGGTCGCCTTGTCGGCGCGGGCGGGGAAGCCGGTGTGGATCCCCGACGACGTGGCCGGAACGTGCTGCGCCACGATCTGGCACTCCAAGGGGTACGAGCGGGGCAACGAGGTGATGGCGAACCGGATCGTCGAGGCGGCCTGGGGATGGACCGCGGGCGGGACGCTGCCGCTGGTGGTGGACGCCTCCTCGTGCACGCTGGGCCTCGCGCGCGAGGTCGTGCCGTACCTGACGGAGGACAACCGGGCGCTGCACGCCGAGATGACGGTGGTCGACTCGCTGGTGTGGGCGGCGGACGAGCTGCTCCCCCGGCTCGACGTACGCCGTAGGGTCGGCTCCGCCGTGGTCCATCCGACCTGCTCGATGCGGCACCTGGGCGACGAGGACAAGCTGACGGAGCTGGCGCGGGCCTGCGCCGAGGAGGTCGTCGTCCCCGCCGACGCGGGCTGCTGCGCCTTCGCGGGCGACCGGGGCATGCTGCACCCGGAGCTGACGGCCTCGGCGACGGCCCGGGAGGCGGCCGAGGTGACGGCGCGGCCCTTCGACGCGCATCTCTCGGCCAACCGGATGTGCGAGATCGGGATGGACCGGGCGACGGGCCGCGGGTACGGGTCGGTGCTCCTCGCCCTGGAGCGCGCGACGCGGCCCTGACGCCCGCCGCGTCCGTGACGGCCCCTCACTTCCTGTCGGCGAGGGGCCTTTCGTACGTTCGGGTGAGGGTGGGTGCCCGGTACGGCTCGGTCCGAGATCCGGAACAGTACAGTCCAACCACCCGTCGCAAGAGTCCTGTCGGCGCCTTCGCGCACCATCGGTCACCGGGGCCAGGGGCCTGAGGGGGATTCATGAGACAGCCGTGCCCACAGCTCCGGGAGGTTCCATGACCGAGCAGTCACCGCACGACTCGAGCCGCCGCGGGGTCCTCAGGACCACCGCCGCCGCGGCCGGGGCGGGTCTGGGCATCGGCGTCCTCGGTGTCCCGTCCGCGGCGGCGGCGACCCCGGCGGCCACTCCCGCCGCCGCCCCCGGCACGGCGTCACCCGCCGCGACCGCCGCCGCGCCCAAGCGCCTCGGAGCCACCATGGCCGGGGTCCCCTTCACTGGCCGCTCCACCGTCCGGGTCGGCATCGTCGGCTACGGCAACCGGGGCGCCGGCATGATCGGCCACTTCCTCTCGCTCCCCGGGGTCCGGGTGAACGCCGTCTGCGACCCCGTGCGCGACAAGGCCGAGCGGGCCGCCGCTGCGGTCGTCGCCGCCGGACAGCCCGCCCCCGCCGTCTACGCGAACGGCGAGGACGACTACGAGAACCTCTGTGCCCGCACCGACCTCGACCTCGTGTACGTGGCCACCCCCTGGGAGACCCACTTCGCGATCGCCCGCGCGGCGATGCTCCACGGCAAGCACGTCGGCGTGGAGTGTCCGGTCGCGATGCGGCTCGACGAGCTGTGGGCACTCGTCGACCTGTCGGAGCAGACCCGCCGCCACTGCATGCAGCTGGAGAACTGCTGCTACGGCCGGAACGAGATGCGCGTGCTGCGGATGGCGCACGCCGGAAAGTTCGGCCGGCTCCTGCACGGAGCGGGGGCGTACAACCACGACCTGCGCGGTCTGCTGTTCTCCCCGACGTACTACGAGGGCCCCTGGCGGCGACGCTGGCACACGCAGTCGAAGGGCGACCTCTACCCCAACCACGGCTTCGGTCCCGTCGCCACCTACATGGACGTCAACCGGGGCGACAGGGCGGTGAGCATCAGCAGCTTCGGCACACCGGCGCTGGGCCTCGCCGAGTACCGCGAGGAGCACATGCCGCCCGGCGACCCCAGCTGGAAGGAGACGTACATCGGGAGCGACCGGACGATCAGCCTGGTCCAGACGGCCCAGGGCAGGGTCATCCGCCTGGAGCACGACGTCTCCACCCCGCACCCGTACAGCAGGATCAACAGCCTGGGCGGCACCCGGGGCGTCTTCGAGGACTTCCCGGCCCGGATCTATCTGGAGCCCGACCACAAGGACGACCGGTGGGCCGACTTCTCGGCGTACGCCGACGAGTTCGACCACTGGCTCTGGAAGGACCACGCCAACCCGCCGGGCGCCCACGGCGGCATGGACTACCTCATGGTCTTCCGCCTGATGCAGTGCATGCGGCTCGGTCTGCCGCCGGACTTCGACGTCTACGACGCCGCCACCTGGACGGCGCCGCTGCCGCTGAGCCACGCCTCCATCAAGGCGGGGGGCGCGCCGCAGGAGATCCCCGACTTCACGCGCGGCGAGTGGCGCAAGGCCCGCTCGGGCGTGGACTCGGTGAAGCCGGCCTGACGACGGGACTCCCGGGGTACGGTGCCCGGCCTCCGCGTACGGGGGCCGGGCACCGCCCTGTTCAGCAGCGCCGCAGGTCCTGGGTGACCGTTCCCTGAACGGTCGTCAGGCTGCGGTCGTAGCAGCCCCCGGAGCCGTACAGCCGGTAGCGCTCGTTCGTGGTGCCGACCGCGTGCCGCTGGTCGCGCGGGACGCCGGTGGTGTAGGTGGCGTCCCCGGTGTACGTGTCGTCGAGCCGCGACCAGGACAGGCGCCGTCCGTCGCGCAGGACGGTGGTGTCGGCGCGGTCCCCGAGGGTGAGGACGGTCCGCAGCCGGTCGCCGGCGCCGATCGTGGTCTCGCCGTCCATGGTGTACGTCCGGTCGGCGCGGGTGACGGTCCGGCCGCTGGTCACGGTCTCGCGGTCGGTCCAGCGCGCGGTGAACGCGTCCGGGTTCTCCCCCTCGCCCCAGCGGTGCGCGGAGGTGTGGGCGACGGTCCGGTCGACGGTGGTGGTGACCCGGCCGTGCGAGGTGTTCAGGTGTCCGGCGACGGTGAGCCGGTGGCCGGCGTCGGTGTCGAGCCGGTGGAGGGAGTCCGCGGTGCCCGGCGTGTAGACGGAGGAGTTGCGCGGGGCGGTCTCCTCGTGGCGGTCGAGTCCGCCGGTGACGACGCGGCTGCCCTCGTCCTGCCAGAGGAGCACGTTGGTGGGGGTGGACCAGCCCGACTGCCCGGCCGGGACCCCGGCGACGGTGACCTCCACGCGGTGGGAGCGGCCGTCGTTGAGCAGGGCGGCGAAGGGGGTCAGGTCGTAGAGGATCGGCTGGACGTCGAAGGCGCGCGGCCCGGGGGTGACGTACCAGAGGAAGGGGTTCGACCAGCCGCCGGTCCA
The DNA here is from genome assembly GCF_001418135.1 of Streptomyces aureus. Lineage (GTDB taxonomy): Bacteria > Actinomycetota > Actinomycetes > Streptomycetales > Streptomycetaceae > Streptomyces > Streptomyces aureus_A. Next base: position 15,983 of record NZ_LIPQ01000212.1, on the reverse strand, counting down.
GACGGTGGGGAAGGGCGCGGCGATGCCGGCGAGTCGTCCGTCGACGGAGACGCGGACCTCCCGGTGCGGTCCGTCGGTGGCCCGGCAGGAGTAGGGCGCGGCGTCGGGGACGGAGAGGTACCAGTACTCCTCGCAGCCGCCGCCGGAGCCGGTGGCGTACACCTCGGCGAGGACGCGCTCGGTGTTGCGGGGGGTGGTGAGGGTGGGTCCGGTGAGGGGGATCACCCGGTCGGGCGTACCGGCGGCGGGTTTCACACGGCCCTGGGCGGTGTGGAAGGTGAGGGTGACGCGGACGTCGAGGACACCGGTGTAGGTCTCGTTCACGACATTGCCGATGAGCATCTCGACGGCGCCGGGGCGGCTGAGGGTGTCGCGGTAGCGGGTGACGTCCTTCTCGACCGACCAGGTGATGCCGTCGGGAGAGGGCTGCGGTGTGGAGGTGCGGAGGATCTCCACACCACCGACGGTGAGGTATCCGAGGCGGTCGTACTGGCGGCCCTTCACGTTTCCTTCGAGGCGCAGGACGACCTTGTTCCAGCGGGTGCCGCATTCCTTCGGCGGGGCGTAACCGCCCTGGTAGGGCGTGAAGTCGCGGAACTGGGCGGCGGCGAGGGTGACCTCGCAGGTGCGGGTGCCGGGGGTCTCGACGGGCGGGGCGGCGGTGACCGGGTCGTGCCAGTCGGCGGTGAACTCGGCGGGGGGCGTCGGGCCGTTCGGGCCGTCGGCGGCGGCCGGGTGGGCGGTGAGGAGCGCGCCCGCGGCGAGGACCAGGCCACTGAGCATGCTCATGATCTTGAGTGATCTCATGGGGCTGGAGTGAAGCGCGCTCGGCGCCGTGCGGTCCAGAGGACGATGAGCGGACATGGCGCGATCTGTGCCCCCGTGCGGAAAATCGATTGCCGCCCCCGGGGGAAAACGCGAACCTTGCACGGCTTTCCCCGCCGTCGTACACCCCCGGCGTGCGTTCCCCCAGACGAGACCCGGAGACCCTGGGACGCCATGCAGATTCGAGACCTTCCCTACGCCGACCCAGGGGTCCCCGATGTCCGCTCGGGCACCCGGTTCCTCGTCTGGCTCGGCCGTCAACAGCTCGGCGGGCAGGTGAAGTCCATGCTGTGGGGGCTTCTGCACCACCTGGGCATCGCCGGACTGCCCCTCGGCATCGGCATCGCCGTGCAGTCGGTCGTGGACCGCGACGGCGGGCGCCTCGGGCTCGCCGGAGTGCTGCTCGTGGTGCTGGGCGCCGCGATCTCGGTCGGTGACGTGATGCTGCACCGCACGGCCGTCACCAACTGGATCACGGCCGCGGCCCGCGTCCAGCAGCTCCTCTCCCGCAAGACCGCCGAACTCGGCTCCGTCCTGACCCGGCGGGTCGCCGCGGGCGAGGTCGTCGCCGTGTCCACCGGCGACGTCGAGAAGATCGGCTGGTTCGTCGAGGCGCTGTCGCGCTTCGCCGCGGGCGCTGTCGTGCTCGTCTTCATCTGCGTGGGCCTCGTCGTCCACCAGCCCGCTCTGGGCGTCGTCGTGGCCGTCGGTGTCCCGGTCCTCGCCCTCGCCGTGCTGCCGTTGCTCCCCCGCGCCACGCACCGGGCGGACATCCAGCGCGAGAAGGCCGGCAAGGCCACCGAGCTCGCCTCCGACACCGTCGCCGGGCTCCGTGTGCTGCGCGGCATCGGCGGCGAGGAGCTGTTCCTCGGCCGCTACCGCGCCGCCTCCCAGGAGGTCCGCGCGGCCGCCGTGCGCAGCGCCCGGATGTGGGCGCTCATCTCAGCGATCCAGGTCGTGCTGCCCGGCATCCTGCTCATCGTCGTGGTGGCGTACGGCGCGCGGCTCGCGTTCGACGGGCGGATCACGGTCGGTGAACTGGTCACCGTCTACAGCGCGGTGGCCCTGACCTACCACCCGCTGCGCAACTTCGAGGAGATCGCCATGGCCTTCTCCTTCTCCCGGCCGTCCGCGAAGCGGGCCGCCCGGGTCCTGGCGCTGGCCCGCACGACCAGCACCACCACCGGGGAGGACGGGGACGGGGACCGCGAGGCGACCGGAGACCTGTACGACCCGCTGACCGGGCTGCTCGCCCCGGCCGGCCGCTTCACCGCGGTCGTCTGCGGCGACCCGGACGTGGCCGGACGGCTCGCGGACCGGCTCGGCGGCCACCCGGCCGAGCCGGGCGGGGACCACACCTCGGTGCTGCTCGGCGGGGTCCCCCTCGACGAACTGCCGCTGGACACCGCCCGTACGGCCGTCCTCGTCCAGGACAAGGACCCGGTCCTGCTCTCGGGCACCCTCCACGAGCTGCTCGACGTGCCCCGCTCCGGCGAGGTGCTCCCGGACCGGGCCCTGGCCGCCGCCCAGTGCGACGACGTCCTCGACGCGCTCGCCCAGGCGTCCGTGGACACCGACGGCGATCCGATGCGCACCCGGATCACCGAGCGGGGCAGGTCGCTCTCCGGCGGCCAGCGCCAGCGGCTCGCCCTCGCCCGGTCCCTGGTGACCGACCCGGAGGTGCTCGTTCTCGACGAGCCCACCTCGGCGGTCGACGCACACACCGAGGCCCGGGTCGCCACCGGCGTCGGCGCCCTGCGCGCGGGCAGGACCACCGTGGTCCTGGCCTCGTCGCCGCTGCTCCTGGACCGCGCCGACCGGGTCGTCCTGGTCCACGAGGGCCAGGCCGTCGCCGTCGGCACCCACCGCGAACTGCTCGCCCGTGAACCCCGCTACCGCGCGGTCGTCACCCGCGAGACCGACGAGGAACTCGCCGCGACGGCACCGCCCGTCGCGGCCCTCGACCCGCTCGGCCCGCTCGACGGGGCCGCCGACGCCGAACCGGCCGGCGCGCTCGACGCGACCGACGAACTCGAAGCACTGGAAGGGGAATCGGCATGATCGGCCTGGCGCCACCGGAGTACGACCCGGCGGCCCCGACGACGGCGACGACGCTGCCCGTCGCCGCCGACGCGACCGTCCGCGGATACGTTCGCGAGCTGCTGCGCCGCCACCGCCGGGCGTTCGCGCTGCTCATCGGGGTGAACGCGGTCGCCGTGGTCGCCTCGATGGCCGGCCCGTACCTGCTCGGATCGGTGGTGGACAAGCTGGCCACCGGCGCGCGGGAACTCCATCTGGAGCGCACGATCGCCCTGTTCGCGGCCGCCCTGCTCATCCAGACTCTCTTCGTCCGGCTCGTCCGGCTGCGCGGGGCCATGCTCGGCGAGGAGATGCTCGCCGACCTGCGGGAGGACTTCCTCGTCCGCGCGGTCGGCCTGCCGCCGGGCGTCCTGGAACGGGCCGGTACGGGTGACCTGCTCTCCCGGATCACCACGGACGTCGACCGGCTCTCCAACGCGATGCGCGAGGCCGTGCCCCAGCTGGCCATCGGCGTCGTGTGGGCCGGACTGCTGCTCGGCGGCCTCGCGGTCACGGCGCCGCCGCTCGCGCTCGCCGCGCTGCTCGCCGCGCCGCTGCTCATCGTGGTCTCCCGTTGGTACTTCCGGCGGGCGCCGGCCGCGTACCGCTCGGAGTCCGCGGGATACGCGGCGGTGGCCGCCGCCCTCGCCGAGACGGTCGACGCGGGCCGTACGGTCGAGTCGCACCGCCTCGGCGCCCGCCGGATCGCGCTGTCGAACCGGCGGATCTCGGAGTGGGTCGCCTGGGAGAGGTACACGCTCTTCCTGCGCTCGGTGCTCTTCCCCGCGGTCAACCTCACCCATACGACGGTGCTGCTCGCCGTGCTCCTGCTGGGCGGGGTGTTCGTCCTGCAGGGCTGGATCGACGTCGGGCAGCTGACGACGGGCGCCCTGCTCTCCCAGATGCTGGTGGACCCGATCGGCATCGTGCTCCGCTGGTACGACGAGCTCCAGGTCGCGCAGGTGTCCCTGGCCCGGCTCGTCGGCGTCCGCGACATCGAGCCGGACGCCGGCGACACGGAGGTACGGCCCGAGGGCCGGGCCGTCCGGGCGGACGACGTCCGGTTCGGCTACCGCGAGGGGGTCGACGTGCTGCACGAGGTGTCCCTGAAGGTGGCCCCCGGCACCCGGCTCGCCCTGGTCGGCCCGTCCGGCGCCGGCAAGTCGACCCTCGGCCGTCTCCTCGCGGGTATCTACGCCCCGAGGACCGGCTCGGTCACCCTCGGCGCGGCCGAGCTGGCACGGATGCCCGCCGAGCGGGTCCGTGAGCACGTGGCCCTGGTCAACCAGGAACACCATGTCTTCGTGGGCTCGCTCCGCGACAATCTGCTCCTGGCCCGGACGGGGGCCACGGACACCGAGCTGTGGGCGGCGCTCGCGGCGGTGGACGCGGAGGTCTGGGCGCGGGGGCTCGACGAGGGCCTGGACACCGAGGTCGGCTCGGGCGGTCTTTCGCTGACCCCGGCGCAGGCCCAGCAGATCGCCTTGGCCCGGCTCGTCCTCGCGGACCCGCACACCCTGGTCCTGGACGAGGCGACCTCGTTGCTCGACCCGCGCGCGGCCCGGCATCTGGAGCGGTCCCTCGGCCGGGTCCTGGACGGGCGGACGGTCGTGGCCATCGCGCACCGGCTGCACACCGCGCACGACGCCGATCTGATCGCGGTGGTCGAGTCCGGCCGGATCAGCGAGCTGGGCAGCCACGCGGAACTGGTCGCGGCGGACGGGGCGTACGCGGCGCTGTGGAGGTCGTGGCACGGGTGACATCCGAGGGAAGCGGGCCGGGCCGGGGCGTCGTACGACGCCGCGGCCCGGCCCGCTTCTTCCGGTCCTGATCAGTAGCCGATGGTGAGACGGGGAGGACCGCGTACCGCAGCCGCGTGGGCGCGGGGCGGGCCGCCCTACGTCCCGTCGTCGAGCTGTCGCCCTTCGGTCGAGGACGGGAGTGCGACGACAGGGCCTAGAAGAAGCCGAGCGCCGAGGCTCCGCCCACCCCGCCGAGCACCATGAACGCGGGCATCAGGACCTTCAGCTCGACCCAGCTGCCGGCCCGGAAGCGCATGCCCTTCGGCGGGCCGATCGGGTACCAGCGCTTCCGCCCGACCGGGATGGGCCACAGGATCGGGCAGCCGGAGACGGTGAGCGCGTCGCCGATGTCGTGGACGAGGGCCCCGAGCACGATCGGAAGCCCGAGCCACAGGTACTCCTGGCCGGGGCCGGTGAAGAACCAGTCCGCGCCGTTGCCCGGCTTGTCGAGGACGCCCGCCAGGATCCACGCGCTGGTCGCGCCGAGCAGCCAGACCAGGACGTCGCTGGACATCCGGGCGGCCCGCCACAGCAGGCCCTCCACGGCGAGGACCAGGTGCACGAAGAGGATCGCGAGCACCGCCCACCGGCCGCCGGTGACCGCCGCGACGGACGCGCCGACGCCGGTCAGGACCGCCCAGAGCCAGGTGTGGGTGAGGGTCCGGTGACCGCCCGACCTGCGGGGGTCGGCGGAGGAGCGGGTCGCCTTGTAGACGGCGTACGACAGCTTGTCGACGATCTCGCACAGGCCCTTGGAGACCGGTCCGAAGGCCCGCGAGATGGTCGCCGACTTGTGGTCCAGGTCGGGGGCGAGGGCGGCGCCCGCGCAGATGAGCGCGCCGACGACGAGAACCGGCCACGGCATCGGCCGGTCGAAGGCCGCCGCGGCCGCTCCGACGCCCAGCCAGGCCGCCGCTCCGGACAGCGAGTGCGCCGGTCCCATCATGGTTGGTCCGCCCCGTTTCTCCCCTGCCGGCGCTCAGTTGACGACCGGTCGACGGACGAGCCTATCGTCCGTGATCTTCGAACCGGTGGCCGGTTCCCTCATCCGGGCGGAATCCAGGCAAGATGGGGGCGTGACCCTTATCGATCAGCTGCCGCCGACCGCCGACCCCGACGCCCTCTTCGAGGCCTTCTCCTCCTGGGCCGAGGACCGGGGCATCACGCTCTACCCGGCCCAGGAAGAGGCGCTGATCGAGGTCGTCTCCGGGGCCAACGTGATCCTCTCCACGCCCACCGGATCGGGAAAGTCGCTGGTCGCGGCGGCTGCCCACTTCACCGCGCTCGCGAACGACCAGGTGACCTTCTACACCGCGCCGATCAAGGCGCTGGTCTCGGAGAAGTTCTTCGACCTGTGCAAGATCTTCGGCACCGAGAACGTCGGCATGCTGACCGGCGACGCCTCCGTGAACGCGGACGCGCCGGTGATCTGCTGTACGGCCGAGGTGCTGGCGTCGATCGCGCTGCGGGACGGCAAGTACGCGGACATCGGCCAGGTCGTCATGGACGAGTTCCACTTCTACGCCGAGCAGGACCGCGGCTGGGCGTGGCAGATCCCGATCCTGGAACTCCCCCAGGCACAGTTCGTCCTCATGTCGGCGACGCTCGGTGACGTGTCGATGTTCGAGAAGGACCTGACCCGGCGCACGGGCAAGCCGACCTCGGTGGTCCGGTCGGCGACCCGGCCGGTGCCGCTCTCGTACGAGTACCGGCTGACCCCGATCACGGACACCCTGACGGAGCTCCTGGAGACCAAGCAGGCGCCCGTCTACATCGTGCACTTCACGCAGGCGCAGGCCGTCGAGCGCGCGCAGTCGCTGATGAGCATCAACATGTGCACGCGCGAGGAGAAGGACAAGATCGCCGAGCTGATCGGCAACTTCCGCTTCACCACCAAGTTCGGCCAGAACCTCTCGCGTTACGTCCGGCACGGCATCGGCGTGCACCACGCGGGCATGCTGCCGAAGTACCGGCGGCTCGTCGAGAAGCTGGCGCAGGCCGGTCTCCTGAAGGTGATCTGCGGTACGGACACGCTCGGCGTGGGCGTGAACGTTCCCATCCGTACGGTGCTCTTCACCGCCCTCACGAAGTACGACGGCAACCGGGTGCGGACCCTGCGCGCGCGTGAGTTCCACCAGATCGCGGGCCGCGCCGGCCGGGCCGGCTTCGACACCGCCGGTCTGGTGGTCGCCCAGGCGCCCGAGCACGTGATCGAGAACGAGAAGGCGCTCGCCAAGGCCGGCGACGACCCGAAGAAGCGCCGCAAGGTGGTCCGCAAGAAGGCTCCGGAGGGCTTCGTCGCCTGGAGCGACACCACCTTCGACCGGCTCATCGACGCCGAGCCGGAGCCGCTGACCTCGCGCTTCAAGGTCACCAACATCATGCTGCTCTCGGTGATCGCCCGCCCGGGCAACGCCTTCGAGGCGATGCGCAAGCTCCTGGAGGACAACCACGAGCCGCGCAAGGCGCAGCTGCGGCACATCCGCCGGGCCATCGCGATCTACCGCTCCCTGCTCGACGGCGGTGTCGTCGAGCAGCTGGACACGCCCGACGCCGAGGGCCGCACGATCCGCCTGACGGTCGACCTCCAGCAGGACTTCGCGCTGAACCAGCCGCTGTCGACCTTCGCGCTCGCCGCCTTCGACCTGCTCGACCCGGAGTCCCCCTCGTACGCCCTGGACATGGTCTCCGTCGTCGAGTCGACGCTCGACGACCCGCGCCAGATCCTCGCCGCCATGCAGAACAAGGCGCGCGGCGAGGCCGTCGGGCAGATGAAGGCGGACGGCGTCGAGTACGAGGAGCGGATGGAGCGGCTCCAGGACATCTCGTACCCGAAGCCGCTCGAGGAGCTGCTCTGGCACGCGTACAACGTCTACCGGAAGTCGCACCCGTGGGTCGGCGACCACCCGGTGTCGCCGAAGTCGGTCATCCGTGACATGTACGAACGGGCTCTGACCTTCACCGAGTTCACCTCCTGGTACGAGCTGGCGCGCACCGAGGGCATCGTCCTGCGGTACCTCGCGAGCGCGTACAAGGCGCTCGACCACACCATCCCGGACGACCTGAAGACCGAGGACCTGGAGGACCTGATCGCCTGGCTGGGCGAGATGGTGCGCCAGGTGGACTCCTCGCTGCTCGACGAGTGGGAGCAGCTGGCCAACCCGGAGGTCCAGACGGCCGAGGAGGCCCAGGAGAAGGCCGACCAGGTCAAGCCGGTCACGGCCAACGCCCGCGCCTTCCGGGTCCTGGTGCGCAACGCGATGTTCCGCCGGGTGGAGCTGGCGGCCCTCGACAACGTGGACGCGCTCGGCGAGATGGACGCCGAGGCGGGCTGGGACGCGGACGCGTGGGGCGAGGCGATGGACGCGTACTGGGACGAGTACGACGACCTCGGTACGGGCCCCGACGCGCGCGGCCCGAAGCTGCTCGCCATCGAGGAGGACGCGGCCCACGGCCTGTGGCGCGTCCGGCAGACCTTCGCCGACCCGAACAACGACCATGACTGGGGCATCAGCGCGGAGGTGGATCTCGCGGCCTCCGACGAGGAGGGCCGTGCGGTCGTCCGCGTGACGTCCGTCGGACAGCTGTAGAGGAGAGGGCTGACGTGACCAATCCCGCCGAGAGGCTCGTCGATCTGCTCGACCTGGAGCAGATCGAGGTCAACATCTTCCGCGGGCGGAGCCCGCAGGAGTCCCTGCAACGGGTCTTCGGCGGGCAGGTCGCCGGGCAGGCCCTCGTGGCGGCCGGCCGCACCACCGAGGGCGACCGGCCGGTGCACTCGCTGCACTCCTACTTCCTGCGGCCGGGCCGGCCCGGCGTGCCGATCGTGTACCAGGTGGAGCGGGTGCGGGACGGGCGGTCGTTCACGACCCGCCGGGTCACGGCCGTGCAGGAGGGCCGGACGATCTTCAATCTGACGGCCTCCTTCCACAAGCCGGAGGAGGGCGCGTTCGAGCATCAGCTGCCGCCGCGGCACCTGACCGACCCGGAGAGCCTTCCGGACCTCGCCGACGAGATCCGCGAGCACCTCGGCGCACTGCCGGAGGCTCTGGAGCGCATGGCCCGTCGGCAGCCCTTCCAGATCCGGTACGTGGACCGGCTGCGCTGGAACCAGGACGAGGTCAAGGGCGCGGATCCGCGCAGCGCGGTGTGGATGCGGGCCGTGGGGCCGCTCGGCGACGACCCGCTGATCCACACCTGCGCCCTGACGTACGCCTCGGACATGACGCTCCTGGACGCGGTACGCATCCCGATCGAGCCGCTCTGGGGCCCGCGGGGCTTCGACATGGCGTCGCTGGACCACGCGATGTGGTTCCACCGGCCGTTCCGCGCGGACGAGTGGTTCCTGTACGACCAGGAGTCCCCGATCGCGACGGGCGGACGGGGACTCGCGCGGGGCCGGATCTACGACCGCGAGGGGCGGCTCCTGGTGTCGGTGGTCCAGGAGGGCCTCTTCAGGAAGCTCTGAGCCGGGTGCCGGGCGGGACTCGGCGCGGGCCGGGCCCGTCGGCGCCCGGCAGGTCCGGCACTCGCCCGTTCCAGCGAGTCCCGGACCTGGCAGTCCCGGCCGGTCCCGGGTGCCCGGTCACTCGTACTCGGTGCCGCCCTTCCTCGTCAGGTAGGCCGGGCTGACCGCCTTGGCGATGGCCCGGCCGCCGACGACCGGGCTGTACCGCTCGGTCGCGGGGCGGATCACGACGCCCTCCCGCAGGTGCGTCTCCCGTCCCGAGACGGTCTCCCGGCCGCTCGCGTGGGCGAGGACCGTGTCCAGGTCGTACGGGCCGGAGTACAGCCGCGGCACGAGCGGGACCTCGCCGGCCTCCAGGGCCTCGGCCGGGTCCAGCCACACCACCCGGCCGTCGATCTCGGCCGAGACGTCGAACAGCGCGTAGCCGACGGTCTCGGAGCGGGCGTCGGCGCCGTAGGCCAGGTCCTGTACCCCGGAGCCGTAGACCTCGCCGAAGAAGCCGATCCGGCGGGCGCCGAGACGTTTCGCCAGCCGCTCGGCTACGGCGGGCAGCCCGTGACCGTGGACGGCGCGCCAGTACAGATTGCGCGGGTCCTCCTGGAGGGCCAGGCCCTTCGACCCGAAGCCCTTGGACGAGACCTGAACGCGTCCCTCCTCGGCGAGGAAGGTCATCAGGCAGGCCGAGCCGTGGAGCTTCTCCGTGAGGACGACCGGCTCGCCGGGCTCGAAGATGTCCGGGTAGCGCTGGAGGTTCTCGATGTCGACCCAGGGCAGCAGGTCCGGGGCGACCTCCACGTCACCGCTCATGGTCGGCGGTATCGGGGGCACCCACTTGGTGATCCCCAGCGTCTCCGCGAAGTCGGTCCGCTCGGCCGCCGCCAGGGCCAGATCGGCATCGGCCAGCGCGCCGGGGCGGCACACGATGCCCTGCGACAGCTCCCCGCGCAGCCGCACCGCCTTGACCCGGTCCGAGTTCCCGCCGGCGAGCCGTCCGGTGAGCCCGAGCTCCTCGACGAGCGCGGCGGGCAGCACGGCCTGCTCCGGGATGTAGACGGCGGCGTCCCCGGTCCGGTACGCGCCCTTGGCGACGACGGCCCGATAGAGGCCGACCTGCGCCAGCTCCAGGGCGTCGGCGTTCGGATGGGGATGGACGGTCAGGACTTCGGCGGTGACGCGCAGGGTCGACATCTCAGGGCTCCGGGTGCTCGGGTTTCGGTCTCATCGGGGCCCACTGTGCCGACGGGGAAACGGCTGGGCGATCTTTTTTCGAGCTGGTAGCGTCACCGGGTTCCGGCCCAAGAGCCCTACAGGGCCTGGTCGATGCCCGGGAGGGTGTCCTGGTCCACGTCATGGCGGCGGGTGCGGATGTCGGGGGCCGGCGGGTGGAGTTTGGCGTCGCAGGTGGGGCCGAGGCCCGTGCGGCGGGAGCCGGCGCCGGTGAGGGGGCGGCCGCAGAGGCGGCACGGGACCCGGCGCGGTCGGGGCCCCGGTTCTGCCTCCGGTGCGGAATCGATCGAGATTGCCAGTGGTTCGTCTCCCATGCTGAGATCAAACCCTATTCCGACGAGGAGCAGTCCATGACCCTGTACGACATCCCGCTGAAGACCCTGACCGGCGAGCCGGTCTCCCTTGCCGACTACCGGGACCGCGCGGTCCTGATCGTGAACGTCGCCTCCAAGTGCGGCCTGACCCCGCAGTACGAGGGTCTGGAGAAGCTGCAGAAGGAGTACGGCGACCGCGGCTTCACCGTGCTCGGCGTGCCCTGCAACCAGTTCGCGGGCCAGGAGCCCGGCAGCGCCGAGGAGATCCAGACCTTCTGCTCGACGACGTACGGCGTCTCCTTCCCGCTCCTGGAGAAGCTCGACGTGAACGGCGAGGCCCGCCACCCGCTCTACACGGAGCTGGTGAAGGTCGCCGACGCCGAGGGCGAGGCCGGTGACGTCCAGTGGAACTTCGAGAAGTTCCTGATCGGCCGCGACGGCCAGGTCACGCGCTTCCGTCCGCGCACCGAGCCCGGCGCCCCCGAGATCGTCTCCGCGATCGAGGCCCAGCTTGTCTGACGTCGTGAGCGGCACGGGGGTCGTCGAGCGGCTGCGGGCCGCGGGCTGTGTCTTCGCCGAGGAAGAGGCGGAGATGCTGCTCGCGGCGGCGGCCGGGCCCGCCGAGCTGGACCTGATGGTCGAGCGGCGGGCCTCGGGCCTGCCCCTGGAGCACGTCGTGGGCTGGGCCGAGTTCGCCGGGCTGCGCATCGAGGTGGACGGCGGGGTGTTCGTCCCCCGGCGCCGTACGGAGTTCCTGATCGAGCACGCGGTGGACCTGGCCCGGCCTGGCGCCGTCTGCGTCGACCTGTGCTGCGGCTCCGGCGCGGCGGGCGCGGTCCTCCTCGACCGGGTCGAGGGCGCGGAGGTGCACGTCTCGGACATCGAGCCGGCGGCGGTGCGCTGCGCCCGCCGGAACGTCGAACCGCGCGGCGGCACGGTGCACGAGGGCGACCTCTTCACTCCGCTGCCCCCGGAGCTGCGGGGCCGCGTCGAAGTTCTGGTCGCCAACGTGCCGTACGTCCCCACCGGGGACATCGGGCTGCTGCCCCCGGAAGCCCGCGACCACGAGCCGCTCGTCACCCTCGACGGCGGCCCGGACGGTCTCGACGTGCTGCGCCGGGTGGCCACCGAGGCACCGGAGTGGCTGGCGCCCGGCGGGCGACTGCTGGTCGAGACGAGCGAGCGGCAGGCCGAGCGGGCGGCGGACGTGGCCTCCGCGTGCGGTCTGGAGGCACACATCCTGAGCTGCGAGGAGCGGTACGCGACCGTACTCGTCGCGACCTGGGCGGGCTGACAGGGACGACGCGCGACGTCAGTGGCGCGGAGCGGCGGTCAGCGGCCGAAGGTGTCGATGTTCTCGACGAGCCAGCGGCCGTCGCGGAGCACGACGTCCACGGCGAACATCGCGCCGGCGTAGACCCCCTGGTCAGCGGCCTTGGCCGGTGTGTCCTTCGACGGCAGGCCGGCCGTGCTCACGCTGCTCTGGTCGGCGTAGACCAGGACGCGGGCGCGGTCGCCGTCGATGCGCTCCACCGCGCTGTCGGTGACGGTCGTGGTGATCACCGTCTTCTGCTCGGCCGCCTTGGCGAGCACCCCGCCCAGCAGCGTCCGGTGCTGGGCGACGGCCTTGCCCGTCAGGAGCGTCTTGCCGGCCCGCTCGAAGGGGGCGGTGTCGGCGTGGTCGTACGAGAAGAGCGCGGCGACGGCGGCGCCCGTCTGCCCCTTGATCTCGCTGGTGCGGGCGAGATCCGTAAGTGCGGTGTTGCCGCGGGCGGGGTCGTCACGGAGCTCGCCCGCCCTGCTGTACGCCCATCCCGCGAAGCCGCCGAGCAGGAGCGTCAGGACGCACAGGACGGCGAGGGGGACGCGGCCGGACTTCTCGACGCCCGTCTTCTCGCGACCGGTCTTCTCGCCGGCGGCCTTCTCGGCCCGTCTCGTCTGTCTCTTCGGCTCCGCGGCCGACTCCCGTACGGACTTCACCGCCGGCCGCTCCCCGGTGCGCGGGGCGGGTTCCGTGAACACACCCGCGGGCGTACGGGACCTGCCGCCGGGACCCGGCTGGTCGGCGAGGGCGGCCTGGCGGCGTCGCTGGCGGTTGAGGTGGTGGCGGGGCGTCGGCATCGTGCGTGTCCTCTCGGGTGCGGGCGGCTGTCGCGGTACGGCCCGGTCAGCCGACCGCCGTGCCGCCCACCGGGGCCTGCCCCAGCGCACTGAGCTTCCAGTGGCCGTCGGCGCGGGTGAGTTCGCCGAGCATGCGGCTGTCCTTGTCCGTGCTCTTGCTGTCGGGCGTCGTGACGGTGATGCGCAGGGCGACGAGCAGCCGGGCCCGCCCCGCCCGGTCGTCCAGTTCCGTGACGGCCCCGGACAGCACCCGGGCTGTGGTCACCGTCCTCGCGGCCCTCACCTGGCCCGTGAACTCCGCGCGGCCCTCGACCAGTTGTCTGTGCAGTTCACCGGTCGTGGAGGACTCCCAGAGATCGAGCCCCTGCTCCACCCGCTTGTGGTCCAGGGTGTTGAGGTTCTGCACGGCCTGCTCCCCGGCGGCGAGTGCCTCGTCGCGTTGCGCGGCGTACGCGGCGGAGTCGTCGTGGGCGGCCGCGTACCAGTCCCGGCCGGCCCAGGCCGCGGAGGCACCCGCGGCGAGGGTGAGCACGAGGGCCACGGCCAGGGCGGGGCGGCTGCCCGCCGGGGTGCGGACCGGGTGTGACATGGGGTGCTCCCGTCTCCCGCTCATGGTCAGCGGGCCTTGATGTCGACGATCAGCCACCGGTCGCCCTGGAACTTCGCGGTGACGGTGAGCTGGGCCGCGGCCGATGTGGCGGTCGGCCTGTCCTGACGTGCCTTGTCCTGCCGCGCGTCGTCCCGGCGCGAGGTCTGGTCGAGGAAGACGAGGAGCCGCGCGCTGTCCCCGTCGAGTTCGATCACTCCGGTGCGGACGGTCCGGGTGCTGAGGGTGACGCGCTGCTCGACGAGCTTCGCGCGGACCTGGGCGGACAGGTCGGCGTACTGTCGGGCGGCGCGTCCGGCGAGGACGGTTCCGGCGGAACGCTCGACAGCGTCGTCGCTCGCGGGCGTGTAGGAGAAGATCCGGGCGAGGCCCTCGCCGACGTCACCGCCGACGCGGGCGGTGGCCCCGGCGTCGGTGAGCGCGTGGTTGCGCGCCGAGGGGGTGGACCGGAGCTGGTGGGCGCCGTGGAAGAAGGCGCTCCCGGCGAGGAGCAGGGCGGCGACGGCCGCGGCGAGGGCCGCCTTCTGCCAGGTGGCGGGGAAGGAGCGGACGGCGGCGTCCGTGGTGGCCTCCGCGTCCCCGTCCGTGGCCTCCGGCTCGCCCTCGTCCGGGGTCTCGGCCGTGGGGTCGCCCGGGGACTCGGGCTTGGTTTCGGTCGTGGCGTCGCCCGGGGACTCGGCTGCGGCGCCGCCCGGGGTGTTCGTCGCGGCGTCGGCCGTCCGCTCCGGTGCCCCTCCCCCGTCGGTCGCGGGCTCGGGTGACCGAGCGGTCGTCGTCCCGCGCAGGATCCGCGTCATTCGTCCTCGCTCTCCTCGGCTCCGGCGACGGGGACCGCGCTCAGCGCCGCGACCCTCCAGGTGTCCTCGCCGGTGCGCGTCAGGACCGCCTCCAGGCGCTTGCGGTCGGTGGTCGCGGCGCCGCCTCCGCGCGGGGTGACGTCGACGCGGACGGTCGCGATGAGTTTCGCCGTACCGGCTCTCGTGTCGAGCGCGGTGAGGGCGGCCTCGGTGACCGTGGCCCGCGCCGAGGCGCCCACCGCGGGTGCGGTGCGCCCCAGTTCGGTGCGGAGCGGTCCGGTGGACGCGTCGCGCCAGGCCCGGATGCCCGCTTCGGCGTGCTCGCGGGTCGAGGCGTCGAGGGAGTTGAGGACGGTGAGACGGTCCCGGCCCTCGGCGAGCGCCGTGTCCCGTTCGCGGCTGAAGGCGAGGCCCTCGTCGGTACGGGCCTGTGCGTAGGTCCAGGCGCCGGTGCCGCAGAAGCCCAGGGCCACGACGAGGGCGCCGGCTCCGAGGATCCGGCCCCGCCTCATCGGGTGCCCCCGGTGTTCAGGCCGAGGAGTCCGGCCATGTCCGTCGGCCCGCCGTTCTGGCCGGGCAGCGCGAGCGCGCCGGGGAGCGCCTGCCGCGTGTCCGTCGTGGTGCGCGCGCTGCCCGAGGGCAGGGAGCCGGGCCGGGCCGGTACGGGGACGCGGCCGCCCTTGGGGGCGTGCGCCGAGCCGCGTACGTTGACCCCGGCCGCGGCGGAGCCCGTACAGGAGGCGCCGGTGTTGAGGGCGGGCGCGGTGCCCAGGTCGAGGCCGTTGCGGTAGCGCGTGGCGCCGTATCCCGAGGTGCAGGGCAGTGGCTTGAAGAAGGTGACGGCCATGCCGAAGTTCATGCGGCCTCCTTCGACGGCGGTGGCTCCGGCGGAGACGGCCGCCGGGTACTTGACGAACAGTTCCTCCATGCCGCGCTGCCGGGTGACGGCGATCTCCGAGGTGGTCAGGAGGTTGGCGAGGACGACGCTCAGGCTCGGGTCGAGGTCGCGCAGGAGTCCGCTGACCTGGCCGGTCGCGTCGGGGGTGACGGCGAGGAGGCGGCGCAGGTCGCTGTCGGAGCCCTTGAGGGTGGTGGCCAGGGTGCGCGCGCCGGTGGCGAAGTCCCGGATGGCGCGGCTCTCCTCGGCCTGGGTGCGCAGGACGACCTCCCCGTCGTTGATGAGCCGGGTGGTGGCGGGCAGCGACGTGTCGGCGGCCTGGACGAAGCGGCTGCCGCTGTCGAGGAGGACCTGGAGGTCGTCGCCGTGTCCCTGGAAGGCCTTGCCGAGTTCGTCGACGACCGTGCGCAGGGACTCCAGGGGTACGGAGCCGGTGAGGTCGTTCATGCTGGCGAGCACGTCGGTGACCGGTGCCGGGACCTGGGTGTCGGACTGTTCGATGTGGGCGCCGTCGGCGAGGAAGGGGCCGTCGTCGCTCTCGGGGCGCAGGTCGATGTACTGCTCGCCGACGGCGGAGAGTCCGGCGACGACGGCCCGCGCGTCGGCGGGGATCCTCGGGGCGGACTTCTTGATGCGCAGTTCGGCCACGACGCCTTCGGCGGTCAGACCGATGTCGCCGACCCTTCCGACGGAGACGCCCCGGTAGGTGACGTCGGAGTGGGTGAACAGGCCACCGGTACGGGCGAGATGGACCCGCACGGTGTAGTGGTCGGCGACGCCGGCGTAGCGGCCGAGGTCGGCGTAGCGGACGCCGACGAAGCCGAGGACGAGGACGGCGATGACGA
>NZ_LIPQ01000211.1 GCF_001418135.1 Streptomyces aureus | reverse complement strand
CTCCTCGGCGCCGTCCTCTTCCGCGCCGCCCGCCGCCCCCGGCACCGGTGAGTCATGCGGCGTACACCTTCCCGTTCACCCCCGTCTGCGACCATCCCCCGGTGAACTACCAGAACTCCCCCAGCACCCCGGGCGCCCCCGTGAACTCCGGCGTCCCGGAGCACGGCCGCGTGCCCAAGTACTACGCCGTCAAGGCCAAACTCGCCCTGATGGTGGATGAGTTGGGGGAGGGCGGACTGCTGCCCACCGAGCGCGACCTCGCCGTCCGGTACGAGGTCTCCCGCGAGACCGTCCGGCAGGCGCTGCGCGAACTCCTCCTGGAGGGGCGGCTGCGGCGCCAGGGCCGGGGCACGGTCGTCGCGGGCCCCAAGCTCGAACAGCCCCTCTCGCTCGCGAGCTACACGGAGGGCGTCCGCCGGCAGGGCCTCCGCCCCGGTCGCAGCCTCATCTCGCTCGACCGGTTCCCCTGCCCGGAGGCGCTCGCCCCCGAGGTCGGCGCCGAACGGGGCGAGCCCGTCTGGCACATGGAACGCGTGCTCCTCGCCGACGACGAGCGCGTCGGCCTGGAGAGCACGTACGTCTCCGAGGCCCGCGCCCCGCACCTGGACACCGAGTTCGACCCGGACTCCTCCTTCTACTCCTATCTCCACGACCGCCTCGGCATCTCGTTCGGCGACGCCGACGAGCGCATCGAGACGGTGCTCGCGACCCCTCGCGAGGCCCTCCTCATCGGCACCCCGCCGGCGCTGCCGATGCTGCTGCTCCACCGCGTCTCCCGGGACACCGCCGGGCAGCCCCTGGAGCGGGTCCGCACCCTCTACCGGGGCGACCGGTTCAGCTTCACCGCCCACCTGGGGCAGCAGGGCTGATCGAGGGGCCGGGCGGTGGCGGGTCACACGCCGAGAGTCATCACGACCCGCCTCCACTGGGATCACGAACAGATAACGGGTCTGGTCCAAGCTTGTCGGTCCGTTCACCGTCCCGTCGCCCACCGGCCCCGTCCGGGTCACCCGTCCCCAGGACCGTCGAGGGCATGAAGGTGATCGTCGTAGGAGCCGGCGTGGTGGGAACCATGCACGCCTGGCACGCAGTGGAACGCGGCCATGAGGTCGTACACATCGAGCGCGAGGCCGAGGCGCGCGGAGCGTCCCTCCGCAACTTCGGCCAGATCTGGGTGAGCGGACGGGCGGGCGGAGAGGAGCTGGACACCGCCCTGCGCGCCCGGGAACTCTGGGAGGGCATCGGCGCCCGGGTACCCGGCCTGGGCTTCCGGGCCATCGGCTCGCTCACCCCCGTACGGAACGAGCTGGAGCTCGCCGTCGCCGAGGCCGCCGTGGCCCGCCCCGACGCCGCCGCCCGCGGCTACACGCTGCTGACGGCCGACGAGGCCCGCGCGGTCAACCCGGCCCTGCGCGGAGAGTTCGAGGCGGCGCTCCGGTGCGAGCGGGACGCCGCCGTCGAGCCCCGCCTCGCACAGCTCGCCCTCCGTGAGGCCCTCCTCGCCACCGGGAAGTACACCTTCCTGCCGAACCGCGAGGTCCGTGACGTCGTGGGCGAGAACGCCGTCCGCGACGACCGCGGCGAGGTCCACATCGGCGACGCCGTCGTCCTGTGCACCGGCGCCTGGCTCTCCGGCCTCGTCCGCGAGGTCGCCGGCGAGATACCCGTCCGCCGCGTCCGGCTCCAGATGATGCAGACCGAGCCCCTCGGCGAGGCGCTCACCACCTCCGTCGCCGACGCCGACTCCTTCCGCTACTACCCGGCCTACGCCTCCGAGGCCCTGGACTCCCTCCGGGCCGCGCAGCCGCAGGACCCGACCGCCGCCGCCCACAGGATGCAGCTCCTCATGGTGCAGCGCCTCGACGGCGGACTGACCATCGGCGACACCCACGAGTACGAGCACCCCTTCGCCTTCGACACCCTCGAAGACCCCTACGAGCACCTCACCCGCGTCGTCGAGTCCTTCCTCGGCCGCCCGCTGCCGAAGATCAGGCGGCGCTGGGCCGGGGTGTACGCGCAGTGCGTCGACACCAGCCGGGTCGTCCACCGCCAGCGGGTCCGCGACGGCGTGTGGCTGGTGACCGGGCCCGGCGGCCGAGGCATGACCTGCTCGCCCGCCATCGCCGAGAAGACCGCCGACGAACTGGGCTGGTGAACCACATGAGCACCCGGAACAAGCACAAGCGCAAACACGATCTCGTCGTCCTCGACATGGCCGGTACCACCGTCGCCGACGGCGGCCTCGTCGAGCAGGCCTTCACCGCCGCCGCCGAACGCCTCGGCGAAGACCCGACCACGATGATCGACCACGTCCGCGCCACCATGGGCGAGTCCAAGATCTCCGTCTTCCGCCACCTCTTCGGCGGCGACGAGACCCGCGCCGAGCAGGCCAACCTCGCCTTCGAGGCGGCCTACGGCGAACTGGTCTCCGGCGGCCGGATCACCCCCATACCCGGCGCGGCCGAAGCGATCGCCGAGCTGAAGGCCCAGGGCCGGGCGGTGGTCCTCACCACCGGGTTCGCGCGGGTCACCCAGGACGCCATCCTCGACGCGCTCGGCTGGCGGGACCTGGTCGAGCTGACCCTCTGCCCGGCGGACGCCGGCGGCCGCGGACGCCCGTACCCGGACATGGTCCTCGCGGCCTTCCTCCGCACCGGAGCCGTGGACGACGTCCGACAGCTCGTGGTCGCGGGCGACACCTCGTACGACATGCTCAGCGGGGTCCGCTCCGGCGCCGGGATCGTCGCGGGCGTCCTGACGGGCGCGCACGACGAGGCGGTGCTCAGGGAGCACGGCGCGACGCACGTACTCGCCTCGATCGCCGGACTTCCCGCGCTGATCGGGGAGTCGGACGCATGACCAGCGGCATCCGCTTCGACGCCGTGTCCGTCGCGTACGGCGGCACCACCGTTCTCGACCGGCTCGACCTGACCGTCGAGCCCGGTGAGGTCATGGCCCTCCTCGGGCCCTCGGGCTCCGGCAAGACCACCGCGCTGCGGACCGTCGCCGGGTTCGTGCGGCCGGCCTCCGGGCGGGTGCTCATCGGCGACCGTGACGTCACCGGCCTCCCGCCGTACAAGCGGGGGATCGGCATGGTCGTCCAGCAGTACGCCCTCTTCCCGCACCTGCGGGTCGAGGCCAACGTCGCCTTCGGCCTGAAGGCGCAGAAGGTCCCCAAGGGCGAGATCCCCGGCCGGGTCGCCGAGGCCCTGGAGATGACCGGCATGGCGGCCTACGCCCACCGGTACCCCCGGGAGCTCTCCGGCGGCCAGCAGCAGCGCGTCGCCATCGCCCGCGCGCTCGCCATCCGGCCCAAGGTCCTCCTCCTCGACGAGCCGCTCTCCGCGCTCGACGCGCAGCTGCGCTCCGGAATGCTCGCCGAACTGGCCCGCCTCCACCGAGAGTTGCCCGACGTGCCGATCCTGTACGTCACCCACGACCAGGTCGAGGCGCTGACCCTCGCGGACCGGATCGCCGTCATGGACAAGGCCCGGCTCCAGGACTGCGGCACCCCGCAGGACCTGTACCGCAGGCCGCGCACGGAGTTCACGGCCTCGTTCGTCGGCAACGCGAACCTGCTGCCCGTGACGGTGGGCACGGAGGGGGTCGTCTTCGACGGCACGGAGCTGAAGGTCGCGGTCTCCGGCGCCGCTCCCGGGTCGGCGGCCACGCTCTGTGTCCGCCCCCACCTGGTCGGCCTCGGGGACGGCCCGAACCCGCTCAGGGGACAGATCGTCGAGGTCCAGTGGCGCGGCTCCACCCATCGGCTGTACGTCGAGGTCGGCGGCCACCGGGTGAAGGCGGACGTCCGGGAACTGAGGGAGACGCCGCTGCTCGGGTCCGAGGTGACGCTGCACTTCGCGCCGGAGGACGCGGTGCTGCTGGCCGCAGGGGTGCACGATGGCCACTAGGGCTCCAGGTCTCGTCGAGCAGCACCCCGCAAAGGGCGTTGTGCCCACGGGTCCCGCCCCGGCGGAACCCGTGCCCACAACGGGCGGACAGCGCGCGATCCCCACCTGGGTCTGGGCCCTGCCCCCCGTCGCCGTGCTCGCCGTCGTCTTCCTCTACCCGCTCGCGCTCGTCGTCCAGGAGTCCCTGGCCCCCGGTGCGTACGGTGACGTCTTCGCCTCCGCGTCCTTCCGCGAGGCCCTCGTCACCACGGTGTGGCTCGCCGTGGCCTCCACCGTCGGGTGTCTCGTCCTCGGCTTCGTGCTCGCGGTCGTGATCGCGTTCGTGCCGTTCCCCGGCGGGAAGGCGGTGTCGAAGTTCATCGACGTCTTCCTCTCCTTCCCGTCCTTCCTGATCACGCTCGCCCTGCTGTTCCTCTACGGCACGGTCGGCATGGCCAACGGCGTCTGGACGGACGTCACCGGGGACCCCTCGGGCCCCTTCCGGTTCCTGACCACCCCGTGGGGCGTCCTCCTCGCCGAGATCACGTACTTCACCCCGTTCGTGATGCGGCCGCTGCTCGCCGCCTTCTCGCAGATGGAGACGGCCCAGCTGGAGGTCGCGTCCTCGCTCGGCGCCCGGCCGCTGCGGATCGTCCGGCAGGTGATCCTGCCGGAGGCGCTGCCCGCGCTCGCCGCCGGCGGCAGCCTCGTCCTCGTCATGTGCCTGAACGAGTTCGGGATCGTGCTCTTCACCGGCGCCAAGGGCGTCACGACCCTCCCGATGCTCGTCTACAGCAAGGCGATCCTCGAATCCGACTACGCGGCCGCCTGTGTCGTCGCCGTCGTCAACATCGCCCTCTCCGTGGGCCTCTACGTCCTCTACCGGGGGGTGAGCCGCCGTGCTGGTGCATAGCCGTACGGGCAGGTGGACGGCCTGGGTCACGTTCGCCGTGCTGTTCGTCCCGCTCTTCGCCCTGCCCCTCCTGGTCATCGTCGCCGCCTCGTTCTCCACCCACTGGTCCGGCGCCTTCCCCTCCGGGCCGACCACCGAGCACTACACGGCGGCCGTCCGCGGGGAGTCCCTCCAGGCCCTCACCACCAGCCTGGTCACGGCCCTCACCGCGAGCCTGGTCGCGCTGACCGTCGGCACCTGGGCCGCGCTCGCCGGCGCCGCGCTCGGCAGGAAGGGCAAGAGGGTCCTCGACGCGCTGTTCATGCTGCCGGTCGCCGTGCCGTCCGTGGTCGTCGGCCTGGCCGTCCTCGTCGCGTTCTCGCAGCCGCCGGTACTCCTCAACGGCACACGCTGGATCGTGATCCTCGCCCACACCGTGCTCGTCACGGCGTTCGCCCACCAGTCGGTGTCGGCCGCGATCCAGCGGCTCGACCCGATGTACGAGCAGGCGGCGGCCAGTCTCGGCGCCCGCCCCTCGTACGTCCTGCTCCGGGTGAGGCTGCCGCTCCTGCTGCCGTCCCTCAACGCGGCCGCCGGGCTCTGCTTCGCCCTGTCCATGGGCGAGCTGAGCGCCACGATGATGCTCTACCCGCCGGACTGGACGCCGCTCCCGGTGCTCATCTTCACCGCCACCGACCGCGGTTCCCTCTTCACCGGATCGGCGCTGGCCGTGGTCCTCATGGCCACGACCCTGCTGGCCCTGCTCGCCGTCTCCCGCGTTCGTACCAAGGCCTCCTTCCGCTAGTGATCTGAGTCAGAGAT
>NZ_LIPQ01000210.1 GCF_001418135.1 Streptomyces aureus | reverse complement strand
CCCCAGCTGCGCCGGCCCCACCCCCGCCCGCCTGGCCAGGGCGACCGCCGCCAGGGTCGAGTGCACGCCCAGCTTCCCCAGCACGTTCTGCATATGCGTACGGACGGTGTGCGGGGACAGGAAGAGGCGCTCGGCGACGGCCTTGCGCCCCAGGCCCGCCACCATGCAGCGCAGCACCTCCCGCTCGCGCGGGGTCAGCGACTCCACGAGCCGCTCGCTGTCCGTCCGGTGCTTGCGGGCCGCCGTCAGCTCCCGCAGGACACCCGTGAGCAGCGCGGGCGGCAGATGCGTCTCGTCCCGCAGCACCCCGCGGACCACCGCGAGCAGCCGCTGCAGCGAGCAGTCCTTCGCGACCCAGCCGGAGGCCCCTGCCTGGAGTGCCAGGGCGGCCCGGTGCGGGTCGTCCTTCTCCGCCAGGACTACGGTACGGACCGAGGGCTGGACCCTGCGCACCCCCGCGACCAGGGAGATCCCGTCGACGGCGCCCTCGGCGTCGTCCGGCACCGCGCGGGCCACGGCCCCCGTGGGGCCGGCGCCCAGCTCGGCGTCGACGAGCAGCACGTCGAACCTGCGGCCCTCCGCGGCGCCGCGCTCCAGGCAGCGCAGGGCGGCCGGGCCGCTTCCCGCGGCGGCGACGTCGACATCCGGCTCGGCCGCGAGTGCGGCGGCCAGCGATTCGGCGAAGACGCGGTGGTCGTCCACCACGAGGACACGGATACGTGCCACGGACACCCCCAAGTGTCGAGGAACGGGAAAACCGACGCGGGCACGGCGCCGGAGGCGGGTTCGTCATCCGCGCGGCCGCCGCCGTGCGTTGACTGTTACCCCCGCTTCCGGCGCCGTACCCGACCGGGTCTCGCCCCCTGAACAGCACCGGCCCCCACCGGCGCTGCCCCTCAGAGTAGGGGCGGGGCGTCACGGCGGGGGCCGATTCACGGAACTGTCCGAAGTCGTACGGGAGTACGAGGGGTGTCGGCGGCTCCGTACGGGGCGACACGGCCGCCGTACGAGGGTGTCCGCGGGACGGTCAGAGGCGCCGCGCACCTGCCGAGGGGACGGCCGGGAAGATGCCGGGAGCCGCGTGGCCGGCCTCGGCGAAGGCCTTCTCGACGGCGGCGGCGACCGCGTCCGCCCGGTCGGCGTCGACGAGGACGACGGCGGAGCCGCCGAAGCCGCCGCCGGTCATCCGGGCACCGAGCGCCCCGGCGGCGTTCGCCACCTCCACGACCAGGTCGAGCTCCGGGCAGGAGACCCGCAGATCGTCCCGGAGGGAGGCGTGCCCCTCGGTGAGGACGGGGCCGACGCCCCGGGTGTCCCCGGCGTCGAGCAGCGCGATCGTCCGCTCCACGCGGGCGTTGTCGGTGACGACGTGCCGCACGTAGCGCAGAACCGCCTCGTCGCTCAGCAATGCGAGGGCTTCGGGCAGTTGCGCGACGCTCACGTCGCGCAGGGCCCGGGCGCCGAGCGCCCGCGCACCGGCTTCGCAACCGGCGCGCCGCTCGGCGTACGCGCCGTCGCCGAGCGCGTGCTTCACCCGCGTGTCGACGACGAGCAGCCGCAGCCCCTCCCGGGCCAGGTCGAAGGGGACCTGACGGTACGAGAGGTCCCGGGTGTCCAGATGCAGGGCGTGGCCCTCCTCGGCGCAGGCGGAGGCCATCTGGTCCATCACCCCGCAGGGGACGCCGACGAAGGCGTTCTCGGCGCGCTGGGCGATCCGGGCGAGCTCGGGCCGGGAGATCCCGAGCCCGAACAGGTCGTTCAGGGCGAGCGCGGTGACGACTTCGAGGGCGGCCGAGGAGGAGAGCCCGGCGCCGGTCGGCACGGTCGAGGTGAGGTGGACGTCCGCGCCGGTGACCGGGTGCCCGGCCTCCCGCAGCGCCCAGACGACGCCGGCCGGGTAGGCGGCCCAGCCGCCGCCCGAGAGCGGTTCGAGGGAGTCGACCGCGAGCTGGACGATGCCGCCGTCGATGTCGGCGGAGTGCAGGCGCAGCACCCCGTCGTCGCGGCGGGCGACGGCGGCGACGGTGGTGTGCGGCAGCGCGAGCGGCAGCACGAACCCGTCGTTGAAGTCGGTGTACTCGCCGATGAGGTTGACCCGGCCGGGGGCGGCCCAGACACCGTCGGGAGCGGCGCCGTACAGCGCCTCGAAGTCGGCGGCGACGCTCATGCCCGACCCCCCTCGTGCCGCGCACGCGCGAAGGCCCAGGCGTCGGCGACGACGTCCGCGAGGTCCGGGCGGGACGGCGTCCAGCCGAGCCGCTCCCGGGCGGCATCGGCGGAGGCGACGAGGACGGCGGGGTCGCCGGCCCGGCGCGGGGCGGTGATCTCCGGGATCGGGTGCCCGGTGACCTTCCGTACGGTCTCGACGACCTCGCGGACGGAGAAGCCGTTGCCGTTGCCGAGGTTGCAGATCAGGTGCTCGCCCGCGGTCATCGCGTCGAGCGCCAGGAGGTGGGCCTCGGCGAGGTCGGCGACGTGGATGTAGTCGCGGACGCAGGTGCCGTCGGGGGTCGGGTAGTCGTCGCCGTACACGGAGATCGCCTCGCGGCCGCCCAGGGCGACCTGCAGGACGAGCGGGACGAGGTGCGACTCGGGTTCGTGGCGCTCGCCGAGGGAGCCGTACGCCCCCGCGACGTTGAAGTAGCGCAGCGAGACGGCGGCGAGGCCGTGGGCGGCGCACTCCCCGCCGATCATGTGGTCGACGGCGAGCTTGCTCGCCCCGTAGGGGCTGGTGGGGGAGGTCGGGGCGGTCTCGGTGATCGGGACGGTCTCCGGCTCGCCGTAGGTCGCGGCGGTGGAGGAGAAGACCAGTTTGCGGACGCCGGCGGAGCGCATGGCGGCGAGCAGGGCCATGGTGCCGCCGACGTTGTTCTCCCAGTACTTCTCGGGCTTGGCGACGGACTCGCCGACCTGGGAGAAGGCGGCGAAGTGCAGGACGCCGTCGTAGGAGCCGTCCAGTCGGCGCGCCGCGTCCTGGACGCGGCCCTCGATGAACTCGGCGCCCGCCGGGACGGCCTCGGCGAAGCCGGTGGAGAGGTCGTCGAGGACGGTGACCCGGTGGCCCCGCTCCAGGAGGTGGGCGGCGACGACGCTGCCCACGTATCCGGCCCCGCCGGTCACCAGGTACTTCTTCACTGCCTCGGTCACTTGCCTGCCACCTCTCGGAGTCGCCGGGCCGCCGTCTCCGGCAGCACGTCGTTGCTGAACGCGCTCATGCCGGACTCCGTGCCCGCGAGGTACTTGAGCCTGCCGGACGTCCGACGGACGGTGAAGAGTTCCAGGTGCAGCGCGAACTCCTCGCGGTCCGCACCGGTGAACGGCGCCTGGTGCCAGGCGGAGATGTACGGCGTCGGCGGCTCCCCCGGTCCGAAGATCCGGTCGAAGCGCCTCAAGAGTTCCAGATAGATCTGTGGGAACTCTGTGCGGGCCTCCTCGTCGAGCGCCCGCAGGTCGGGCACCCGGCGGGTCGGGTAGAGGTGGACCTCGTACGGCCAGTGGGCGGCGTACGGCACGAAGGCGATCCAGTGCCCGGTCTCCAGGACGATCCGTTCGGCGTCGGCGCGTTCCCGGGCGATGACGTCGTCGAAGAGGTTTCCGCCGGTGCGGGCCCGGTGCTCGGCCGCGTGCCGCTGCATGAGGGCGGTGCGGGGCGTGGCGAACGGGTAGGCGTAGATCTGCCCGTGCGGGTGGGCGAGGGTGACGCCGATCTCGGCGCCGCGGTTCTCGAAGCAGTACACCTGCTCGACGCCGGGGCGGGCGGCGAGTTCGGCGGTGCGGTCGGTCCATGCGTCGAGCACGAGGGCGGCCCGCTCGGGGGTGAGGTCGGCGAAGGAGGCCTCGTGCTCGGCGGTGAAGCAGACGACCTCGCAGCGGCCCGACTCCCCGGCGAGGGTGGGGAAGCGGTTCTCGAAGACGACGACCTCGTAGTCGGGGGCCGGGATCTCGCTCTGCCGTCCGTCTCCGGACGGGCAGAGCGGGCAGTCGCCGACCGGCGGGTGGTACGTCCGGCCCTGCCGGTGCGAGGCGACGGCGACGGAGTCCCCGAGGAGCGCGTCGTACCGGAGCTCGGTGGCGGAGGTGACGGGGTCGAGCGGCCGGGTGTCGACGGCGGCGCGGACGGCGTCGTCACGGGTGTCGTAGTAGATCAGCTCGCGCCCGTCGGCGAGCGTGGTGACGGTCTTCTTCACGGGGTGCCCCTCCGGCGGTTTCAAACATAACCACGCACAAGGAATCACATTCCAACATCACCGTCAACGGCGAAGCCCGGCCCCTCCCACGAACGAAGGGACCGGGCTTCACCCGAACGTCAGAGGGACGGACCCCGCTGCACCGGCAGCGCGCGGTCGAGCAGCCCCGTACGGGCCGCGAGGGCCGCCGCCTCCAGGCGCGACCCCACTCCCAGCTTCATCAGGACCCGCTGCACATGCGTCCGTGCCGTGCTCGACGCGATCCCCATCCCCTCCGCGATCAGCCGGGTGTCCTCCCCCTCCGCGACCCGGACGAGGACCTCCACCTCCCGCTGCGTCAGGAGCCGCAGCAGCCGCTGACCCTCGTCGTCCGGCTGGACCGAGGGGTGCAGCAGCTCCGCGAAGGCCGACTGGAGCAGCTGCGGCGCCACCGCCGACTCCCCCGCCCGTGCCTTCACCAGGGCGCGCTCGACGCCCTCGATGCGCTCGTCGTGCCGGACGTACCCCGAGGCCCCGGCGGCGAACGCCGCCGCGATCCCGCGCGGCGAGGGCACCGGACCGAGCACCACCACGGCCACCTGCGGCCGCTCGCGCTTGATCCGCACGACCACGTCGAAGGCCCCCGGTTCGGCCGGGGCGGCCGTGCCCAGGAGACAGACCTCCGGCGCCCGGCTCACCACCAGCTCCGCCGCCCCCGCCACCGGCGCGGCCGCCGCGAGCACCCGGTGCCCGCGCAGCTTCAGCGCCGAGGCCAGAGCCTCCGCGAGCAGGCGGTGGTCGTCCACCACCACGAGCCGTACGCCCATCCCGGTCATCCCCCATCCTCCGGGCCGCCGTCCACCGGCCACCCGCTCGACCCCGAATTCCTCACCCACCGGCACCCCGCGCAAACGGCCCGGCGCGTCGGGGTGAACCGACGCGCCGGGCCGCGCGCATCTGACGGACATCCGTGCGATGTCGACGAGTTCAGTGGGTGCTGAACGACACCGCCAGATACTCCTTGTCGGACGGCGACGCCGACGCCCGCGGCTTGGAGAGCATCATGTCGGACATGAACACCCGCCCGTCGCCGTACAGGATCTCCGAGTAGTCCGGGGAGAAGGCCTTCTCGACGTCGTGAGTGATCTTGTCCGCCGGGTTCTCCAGGAGGAGCGTCTCCTTCATCGTGCCGCCGTCGACGGAGACGATCCGGCCGCCCTGGTTGTAGGGCGCTTCCTTGTACGCGATGACGTTGCCGCCGTCCATGCGGAGCGGGATCAGGGTGTACTTGTCACCCGCGTCCGCCTTCTCCGGCGCCGTCTTGCCGGTGACCAGGTCGAACGCGATGAGCTCGTTCGTCTCGTCGCCGAACTCCCCGGTGGAGCCCTCGTGCTCCTCGGTCGGCACGTACAGCCGGCCGTTGCCCACGAGGACCTTCGTGCAGGACTCGACCTTGGTCGAGCGGCAGCGGGCCGCGTACTGGTCGGCGTCCGCCGTGATCTTCGCCTTCAGCTTCCCGGTCTTCTCGTCGAGGGAGAAGAAGTCCGAGATGCCGCTGCCGTCGCCGGCGCTGTCGCCGACGTCCGCCGCGACGACCAGCGGCCTGGTGGAGACCACGGACGCGTACTTGACGCCGGTCGGCATCTTGAACTGCGAGACCGGGGCGCCCGTCATCGGGTCGAGGTTCTGGATCATCACGTACTGGGCGCCGTAGGTGCCGCACTTGCGGACCGCGACGAGACCCTCGCCGCCGCCGTATCCCAGGTCGTAGCAGCCCTGGTCGTTGGCCTGCGGCTTCCAGCGCGGGTTGCCGTTGGCCACGTCGAAGGCGGCGCCGCCGTCGGAGCCGCCGGCCGCGACCGTCTTCCCGCTGAGCGTGACCTCGCCGAACCGGACCTTCTGGTCGCCGGCGGTGCCGCCGGTGACCGAGGTGGACCACAGCAGCTTTCCGGCGTTCAGGTCGACCACGCCGACCTCGGTGCACTGCTGGTAGTAGCGCGGCGCGACCCGCTTCTTGGCCTCGAAGAGGATCGGCAGCTTGTTGTCGGCCGTCAGATGGCGCGAGCTGCCGCAGACCTGACCGGTCAGGGGCAGCGTCCACAGGACGGAGCCCTTGTCGCGGTCGTAGGCGACGATCGAGTTGACGCCCGTCTTCACGTACGCCTTGTCGGTGAGCCAGGAACCCGTGACGTCGGTGACGTCGGGCACCACCGGCTGCTCCACCTTGAACGTCATCTTCGCCCGGGTGTTCGCCGGCGGCTTCTCCTTGCCGCCGCCACCGATGCCCTTGGTGTCGCCGGAACCGCCGTCGCCGGTGGTGCCCTGCGAGGTTCCGGCCGTGCCCTTGGCCTCGTCGTCCTTGCCTCCGCCGTCACCGGAGTTGGCGTACCAGATGCCGCCGCCGATGATCAGGACGACGGCGACGGCCGCCGCGATGACGATCTGGAGCTGTGCCGACAGCTTCTTGCCACCGCCCGGCCCCGCGGCCGGGACCGCGGCCGTGGCGGGCTGCTGGTACCCGCCGTAGGGCTGCTGGGACGGATAGCCGTACGGGGGCTGGGCCGGCTGCTGGTAGCCGGCGCCGTAGGGCTGCTGCGGCTGCGTGGGCGGCTGCGCAGGGTAGCCGTACGGCTGCTGCGGCGGCGTCGCCGGGGGCTGTCCCCCTGGGCCTTGCGGCCCGGGAGGTGCCCCCTGCGGATAGCCGTAGCCCGGGTCCGGCGCCTGCTGCGGGTATCCGTACCCCGGGTCCGGCTGCGGCGGCGGTGCCTGCTGCGGGTAGCCGTAACCGGGCTCCGGCTGCTGCGGCGGGGGCGGCGTCGGCGCGCCGAAGCCACCCTGCGGGTCAGGGGGTTGGTTCGGCGGGGGCGGGGGTGGCTGCGTCATCGGTCCGTGTACCTCACTTGCTGAAGGCCATCATCGTCTTGACCAGCTTTTCTTCCTTGTCGTTCGACGCGGAGACCCGCCCGCTCGCCACGACGAAGGTGCCGGCGCCGTAGGCGTAGCCCCCGTCGTAGAAGTTGTCCTCGATCTCGGCCGTCGACGCCGGGTGCTGGAGCAGGATCTTCGGCGCGCCGCCGGCGGGGGCGATCGTCGCGACGGCGCCGCCCTTGTCGTACGACGGTTCCACGTAGACGAGGACCTGGCCGGTCTCCATGCGGAGCGGGGTCATGGTCTGCTCACCGGGCGCCTTGGAGCGCCACTTGGCCTTGCCGTTCTTCAGGTCGAAGGCGACGACCTCGTTGGGGGTCCCGTACGAGGTCTCGGTGGCCATGTAGAAGGTGTTCGCGTCGGCCGCGACTCCCGTGCAGCCCTGGAGGTTCTTCCCGAAGATGACGAAGCCGCCGCCGCACGAGGGGGCGAACTTGTCCTTGCCGCCCTGGATCTGCGAGCGGAGCGAACCGTTCGGGTTGAGCGCGAAGATGGTCCACTTCTTCTGCTCGCGCTGGGTGGCGGAGACGACCAGCGGGTCGACCGAGTAGACCCGGTCCACCTCCCAGTCGGTCTCCAGCTTGAAGGTCCACGTGGGCTTGCCCGTGTTCGGGTCGACCTGGCTGACGCCCTGCAACTTCTTGGTGGTGCTGCCCGACGGGCAGTCCACGGCGGCGATCAGCTTGCTGCCGCCGGCGTACGCGAAGGGCTTGCAGCCGGTCGTCGCGCCGGTGAAGAGCTGCTTGCCGTCGGTCAGCGAGAAGCCGTAGGAGCTGCTGGAGCCGGAGACGGTCACCGTGTTGCCGCTGATGGACAGGGTGTTGTCCGAGAAGGCGAACAGACCCTTGGGCTTCGGTACGGCCTTCTTCCAGCCCGCCTTGCCGGTCTTCAGGTCGATCTGCTGGAGCGAGGTGCACTTGGCGCCGTCCTTGGCGCTCTCGGCGTAGGCGAAGACCATGACACCGTTCGCCGAGGGTTCGGCGGGCGCGGCGCACAGCTCGAACGGCACGTCGACGTGCCACTTCCGGGCCCCGTCGCTCAGGTTGTAGCCGGAGACGCCCTTGTACATGGCCTTGACGACGGTGTCGCCGACGATCCACGGACCGAGGACGTCGGAGCCGTTGCGGGGCAGGTCGACGTCGTTCTGGAGCAGCCAGTTGACCTTGGCCTCGCCGGCCTGGCGGCCGGCGTTGAGGTCGTCCTCGCCGCCCTTGGATCCGTCGCCCGAGCCGTCGCCCTTGTCCACCGACTCGGTGGGCTTGGGAGCGTTGGAGGAGGAGCCGGCGGTGGCGGTCGGACCGGCGATCGGGTCCTTCTCGTCGTCCCCGCCGCCGACGACGGCCCAGGTGGTGACGGCGGCCACCAGGACGGCTCCGGCGGCGATGGCGGCGACGAGACCGGTGCGGCCCTTGAGGCCGCCGGAGGACGGCGGGGTGGGCGCGCCCTGGTGCATCGGCTGGGTGGGGTACCCGCCGTAGGGGTTCTGCTGCTGGCCGTACGGGCCCGGCTGCTGCGGCTGGCCGTAGCCGGGCTGCTGGCCCTGCTGCGGGTATCCGTAGGGCTGCTGCGGGGGCTGCTGGCCGTAGGGGCCGGGCTGGCCCTGCTGGCCGTACGGACCCGGCTGACCGGGCTGGCCCTGCTGCGGGTATCCGTACCCGGGCTGCGGCTGCTGGCCGTACGGTCCGGGCGCGGCGGGCGGCGTGGACGGGGGCGCGCTCGGGGGCGCGCCGGGCGGGCCGGCAGGCGGCGGCGGGGTCTGCGGTGCCTGCGGTGGGACGGGCGGCACGGGCGGCGTGCCCTGGTGCGGGCCCTGGTTCGGATCCTGGGGAGCTCCGAAGCCCCCCGGCGGCTGGTTGCTGGGCGGCTGGGTCATCAGCAGTTCCCCCTTGACGTGAGCGGGTTTTCTTTCTACCACTCACGCGCCGGCGCAAAAGCGACCGGTCCGCCCCTTGTACCCAAGGGAGGACCGGCCTGTGATGCCCTCGTTATGCGTCCTCGGCCAGTTCGAGCCAGCGCATCTCCAATTCCTCGCGTTCACCCGCGAGTTCCCGCAGCTCCGCGTCGAGCTTCGCGACCTTCTCGAAATCGGTCGCGTTGTCGGCGATCTGCGCGTGCAGCTTGGCCTCCTTCTGGGAGACCTTGTCGAGCTGTCGCTCGACCTTCTGCAGCTCCTTCTTGGCGGCGCGGCTGTCGGCGGCGGAGACGCCCGGCTTCGCCTGCGCGGGCGCGGCGGCGGGCGTCGGGACGGCCGCCTCGATCATCTTCCGGCGCCGCTCCAGGTACTCGTCGATGCCGCGGGGCAGCATCCGGAGCGTCTGGTCGCCGAGCAGCGCGAGCGTCCGGTCGGTGGTGCGCTCGATGAAGAACCGGTCGTGGGAGATGACGACCATGGAGCCCGGCCAGCCGTCGAGGAGGTCCTCCAGCTGGGTGAGGGTCTCGATGTCGAGGTCGTTGGTGGGCTCGTCGAGGAAGAGGACGTTCGGCTCGTCCATCAGCAGGCGGAGCAGCTGGAGGCGGCGGCGCTCACCGCCGGAGAGGTCGCCGACGGGCGTCCACTGCTTCTCCTTGGAGAAGCCGAACTGCTCGCAGAGCTGCCCGGCGGTCATCTCGCGGCCCTTGCCGAGGTCGACCCGGTCGCGGATCTGCTGGACGGCCTCCAGGACCCGCAGGGTGCCGGGGAGTTCGGTGACGTCCTGGGAGAGGTAGGCGAGCCGGACGGTCTTGCCGACGGTGACGCTGCCGGCCGCGGGCTGGATCTCGCCCTGGCTGACGGCGGCGTCGGCGAGTGCGCGCAGGAGCGAGGTCTTGCCCGCGCCGTTGACGCCGACGAGGCCGATGCGGTCGCCGGGTCCCAGCTGCCAGGTGAGGTGCTGGAGAAGGGTCTTGGGACCGGCGGTGACGGTCACGTCCTCCAGGTCGAACACGGTCTTGCCGAGCCGGGCGTTGGCGAACTTCATCAGCTCGGACGTGTCGCGCGGCGGCGGCACGTCGGCGATCAGCTCGTTGGCGGCCTCGATGCGGTAGCGGGGCTTGGAGGTACGGGCGGGGGCGCCGCGCCGCAGCCAGGCCAGCTCCTTGCGCATCAGGTTCTGCCGCTTGGACTCCTCCGTGGCGGCGATGCGCTCGCGCTCGGCGCGGGCGAACACGTAGTCGGAGTAGCCGCCCTCGTACTCGTGCACGGCA
Source organism: Streptomyces aureus (assembly GCF_001418135.1). Classification (GTDB taxonomy): domain Bacteria; phylum Actinomycetota; class Actinomycetes; order Streptomycetales; family Streptomycetaceae; genus Streptomyces; species Streptomyces aureus_A. The sequence continues at coordinate 15,125 of NZ_LIPQ01000210.1, read as the reverse complement.
CCGCGCTGCACGTCCCACATGCGGGTGCAGACCTGGTCGAGGAACCAGCGGTCGTGGGTGACGCAGACGAGCGCGGACCGGCGCTCCTGGAGGTGCTTGGCCAGCCAGGAGATGCCCTCGACGTCGAGGTGGTTGGTGGGCTCGTCGAGGACGATCAGGTCCTGGTCCTCGATGAGCAGCTTGGCGAGCGCGATGCGGCGGCGCTCACCGCCGGACAGCGGGCCGATGACGGTGTCGAGGCCGTTCTCGAAGCCGGGCAGGTCGAGGCCGCCGAAGAGCCCGGTGAGCACGTCGCGGATCTTGGCGCTGCCGGCCCACTCGTGGTCGGCCATGACACCGATGACCTCGTGCCGGACGGTGGCCTTCGGGTCGAGCGAGTCGTGCTGGGTGAGGACGCCGAGGCGCAGCCCGCCGCTGTGGGTGACGCGGCCGGTGTCGGCCTCCTCCAGCTTGGCCAGCATCCGGATGAGGGTGGTCTTGCCGTCGCCGTTGCGGCCGACGACTCCGATCCGGTCCCCTTCGGAGACGCCGAGCGAGACGCCGTCGAGCAGCGCACGGGTGCCGTACACCTTGCTGACGGCCTCGACATTGACCAGATTGACGGCCACTTTGACTCCTGTACGGGGGATCGATCGATCTCCCAGAGTACGTTGCCGCGTACCCGCGCCCCGACGGGTAATACCCCGAGGCCGAGCACGGGCCGGTCACGGACGCGGAGATCCGGACACGACGCGAGCAGCCGCGCCGGGCCCGCGAGCAGCAGGGCGGCCCGGAGACGAGCAAGGCGGCCGGGGCGAGTGGGGCGTGACGCGCATCGAGGCCGCCCCGGGCGGCACGCTGGTCCTCGACAGCGAGAGCCTGGCCAGAGCCGTCCTGCGTGACCGTGAGGTGACCACCTGGCTCGCTCTGGCCCGCGCGGACGACCTGCGCGTCGTGACGAGCGCCGCCGCTCTGGTGGAGGTGACGCACCCACGCGTCAATCGCGCGGCCCTGGAACGGACCCTCTCCCGCCTCGTCGTCGAGCCCGTGACAGAGGCCGTCGCACGTCGCGCGGCTGCGCTCCTCGCCGAGAACGGGCTGCACGGCCACAAGTACGCCAGCGCCGCGATGGTCGCCGCGACGGCCCTCGCGGCACCGGGCCCTGTCACGGTGCTCACCTCGGACCCGGACGACCTCGTCGTCCTCTGCGGAGGCCGGGCGGCCGTCATCGAGGTCTGACTCGTCTCCCCGCAGGGCACCCGAACCAGCCGTTGTCCGACACCTCCGCCCGGCACGTCTCGCGTTCCGTTGTCGCTGCCAACCGGCCCCATGCCGTCGGCCACGCGGGCGACCCCGCGGCCACGGCTGCCGGACCCCGCGACCGACGACCCGTCATGTTCTCCTCGGGCCACCGCCCCCAAGCCCCTCGAAGGAGAGACCCATGACGAGACACCCACGCCTCGCCGCCGTCGCCACCGCCACCGCCGCCCTCGCCGTGATCGCGGCCGGACCCGCGTCGGGCGGCGATCCGACCGTGACCGACCCCCGGATCGTCGCCCACTTCGACTTCGCCGCGGGGCAGAACGCGGAGAACATCGCCCTCGAACCCGACGGCTCCGCCGACATCACCTTCGCCTTCGCCCACCAGGTCGCCCGCGTCACCAAGGAGGGCGGGACGACGATCCTCGCCACCCTGCCCGAGGTACCGGACGCGCAGACGCCCGTCGGCGGGGCCGTCGCCCTGGGCATCGCCCGCGCCCACGACGGCACCCTGTACGTCACCTACGTGACCGGCACGGAGGAGACCGGCATCTGGCGCATCGCGCCCGGCGGCGAGCCGGAGCAGATCGGGTTCTTCCCGACGGACGCCTTCCCCAACGGGCTCGCCCTCGACGAGAAGTGCGGCACCCTCTACACCGCCGACACGCGGCTCGGCAGGGTGTGGAGCCTCCCCGTCACCGGCGGCACACCCACGGCCTGGGCCACCGGGGCCGCGCTCGAACCCACCGCGCAGATCCCCTTCGGCGCCAACGGCCTCAAGATCCACCACGGTGCCGTCTGGGTGTCCAACACCGCACGTGAGACCCTGCTGCGCATCCCGATCGGTCCCGGTCCCGACCACGCCGCCGGCCCGATCGAGACCCGGGCGACCGGCCTCACGTCCATCGACGACTTCGCCTTCACCGGACACGGCGACACGGTCCTCGCCGCGCTGAACCAGGTCGACGAGCTGGAGCTCGTCCGGCCCGACGGCACCCACAAGACCGTGCTCACCCGCGCGGACGGCCTCGACAACCCGACCTCCGTGGCGGTGCGCGCGAAGACCGTCTACGTGAACAGCGCGGCCTTCTTCAACACGGTGGACCCGGACCCGAACCTGCTCCTGGCCCGGATCTCCAAGAACAAGCTCTGACGGTTTCCGCCCAGCCTCAGGGCACCCCCTAGAGAACCGTGGCGCCCGGCGCCGGCGAGGTCGCCACCCGCGCCGTGCGGCAGGTGCCCGAGGCGATGAGGGCGGCGGCGACCGTCTCCGCGGACTCCGCGTCCTTCACCAGGAAGGCGGTCGTCGGGCCCGAGCCCGAGACCAGGGCCGCCAGCGCGCCCGCCTCCGTGCCCGCCGTCAGCGTCTCGGCGAGCGACGGCCGCAGGGAGACCGCCGCCGCCTGGAGGTCGTTGGCGAGGGCGGCCGCGAGCGCGGTCGTGTCGCCGGTGCGCAGAGCGTCCAGGAGGACCGGGGAGGCGGCCGGCTCGGGGACCTCGACGCCCTCGGTGAGCCGGTCGAACTCGCCGAACACCACCGGGGTCGAAAGACCGCCGTCGGCGACGGCGAACACCCAGTGGAAGGCGCCGCCGACCGGCAGCTCCGTCAGGTTCTCGCCGCGCCCGGTGCCGAGCGCCGCCCCGCCGACCAGGCTGAACGGCACGTCGCTGCCGAGCTCGGCGCAGATCTCCAGGAGTTCCTCGCGGGAGGAGCCCAGACCCCACAGCGCGTCGCAGGCGAGCAGGGCGCCCGCGCCGTCCGCGCTGCCGCCGGCCATGCCGCCGGCGACCGGGATGTCCTTGGCGATGTGCAGGTGCACGTCCGGGGCGATGCCGTGCCGGGCGGCGAGCAGCTCGGCGGCGCGCGCGGCCAGGTTGGTGCGGTCCAGCGGCACCTTGTCGGCGTCCCGGCCCTCGCAGGTGACGGTCAGCCCGTCGGACGGGGTCGCGGTGACCTCGTCGTGGAGGGAGACCGCGAGGAAGACGCTGGCCAGGTCGTGGAAGCCGTCGGGGCGGGCCGCGCCCACCGCGAGCTGGACGTTGACCTTGGCGGGGACCCGGACGGTGACGCTTCCCATGGCGGTCATGCCTTCGCCTCCGCGATCCGTGCGAACTCCTCCACGGTCAGTCCCTCGCCGCGCGCCTGCGGCGAGATCCCGGCCTTCACCAGGGCCTCCTCCGCCGCCGCGGGCGAGCCGGCCCACGTCGCGAGGGCCGCGCGCAGGGTCTTGCGGCGCTGGGCGAAGGCCGCGTCGACGACCGCGAAGACCTCCTGCCGGGTGGCGGTGGTCGCGAGCGGCTCGGTGCGGCGGACGAGGGAGACGAGGCCGGAGTCGACGTTCGGCGCGGGCCAGAAGACGTTGCGGCCGATGGACCCGGCGCGCTTGACCTCCGCGTACCAGTTGGCCTTGACCGACGGCACGCCGTACACCTTGTTGCCCGGCTTGGCGGCGAGCCGGTCGGCGACCTCGGCCTGGACCATGACGAGCGTCCGCTCGATGCTCGGGAACCGCTCCAGCATGTGGAGCAGGACGGGCACGGCGACGTTGTACGGCAGGTTCGCGACGAGCGCGGTCGGCGCCGGGCCCGGCAGTTCCTGGACCTGCATGGCGTCGGAGTGCACGAGCGCGAAGCGGTCGGCGCGGGCGGGCATGCGGGCGGCGATCGTGGCGGGCAGCGCGGCGGCGAGCACATCGTCGATCTCGACGGCCGTCACCCGGTCCGCGGCCTCCAGGAGGGCCAGGGTGAGGGAGCCGAGTCCGGGCCCCACCTCCACGACCACGTCCTCGGGCCGTACCCCGGCCGTGCGGACGATCCGCCGGACGGTGTTGGCGTCGATGACGAAGTTCTGGCCCTTCTGCTTCGTGGGGCGTACGCCGAGGGCGGCCGCCAGCTCACGGATGTCGGCGGGGCCGAGGAGGGCGTCGGGGCTTTCGGGGCCGGTGGTGGTGCTCACCGGTACAGCCTACGGGGCACCCGCGGGGCCGACCGACGACTCACCCCGCCCCACCCCGTCTCACCCGAGCAGCCGCCGTCCGCAGTGGGGCCACGGACTCGCCCCCCGCTGCACGTACAGCTTCTTCGCACGGAACGTCTGCTCGGCGGCGGGCGCGTTCTGGGCGACTCCGCTGCCGCCGAGGGAGCGCCAGGTGCCGGGGTCGAACTGGTAGAGCCCGCCGTACGTCCCCGAGGGGTCGACGGCGTTCGGGCGGCCGCCGGACTCGCAGGCGGCGAGCGCTCCCCAGTCGAGGCCGTCGGCGCCCGCGACGGAGGTCGGCATGGGCCTGGTGCCGACCCGGACCCGCCGGCTGACGGGTTCGCGGACGATCTCCTCGCCGATCCGGCGGGGCTTCTGTCTGACGCCGTTGACCGTCCGCATGCTGTACGTGACACGGCGGACGCCCGCCGCGCCCTGCCGGTCGACGACCTCCGTGCCGACGAAGAGCTCGGGGTCACGGGCCCGCTCGACGGCGTACGGCACGGCCTCCTCACGCGTCACCTTCGAGCCGGTGATCCGCAGCACGGTGACCGTCTGGCCGTCGCGCGGGAAGGACTCGGGGACGACGGAGACGGCGTCCTGCGCGGAGAGGGTGATCCCGGCCTCGGCGAGGGCCTCGCGGACGGTGGCGGCGTTCGTCCGGACGGTCCGCTCGCGCCCGTCGGCGAGGAAGGTGACCGTCCGCTCGGTCCGTACGTCGAGGGCGAGCCCGTCGCGGGAGATGGGGGCGCCGCGGGAGACCGAGAGATACGCGCCCTCCGCGCGGACCCCGAGCTGGCGCAGCGCGCCCTCGACGGTCCGGGCGGTCGTCCAGACCTGGCGGCGCTGCCCGTCGAGGGTGAGGGCGACGGGGCGGCCGTACCGGACGACGATCTCGTCGCCGCCGGCCAGGGCCTCGGCGGGGGCGGGCGCGACGATGTCGTGGGCGCCGACGGCCAGTCCCTCGTCGGCGAGCAGTTCCCCGACGTCGTCGGCGAAGGTGTGGAGGGTGCGCGGGACGCCGTCGACGGAGAGCCGGACGGCCTTGTCGTCGGCGACGAAGGCGCTGGTGCCGCCGGCGAGGAAGGCGACGACGAGCGCCTGCGGGACGAGCCGCCGCAGCCCGTCCCCGGTGCCCCCCGAGGCCTTGCGGCGCCGGGCGGCCCGCCGGGAACCGGCCCGGGAGCCCTGCCCGGGGACGAGGCCCGGCGCGGCACCCGGGGCGGGGACGACGAGCGGCGCGGCCTGGGTCGGCTGGTCGTGCACGGGCAGGGGCGTGGCCCGCCGTCCGGCGCGGTGACTGCCCTGGGAAGTGCTCACGAGGCCGGGACCCTACCCGGGCGCCCCTCACGCGGCGCTTCCATCCGGCTACGACACGTAACCGTTACGGATCAGTAATCAAAGGCGCGGGCCGTGTTCACCGCGATCGCCTCGGCCATCTCGTTCTCGCCGATGCCGCGCACCTCCGCCATCGCCCGGAGGGTGACCGGGATCAGGTACGGGGCGTTCGGGCGGCCGCGGTAGGGCGCCGGGGTGAGGAACGGGGCGTCGGTCTCGACGAGGACGAGTTCCAGCGGGGCGACGGCGAGCGCGTCGCGCAGGTGCTGGGCGTTCTTGAAGGTGACGTTGCCGGCGAAGGACATGTAGTAGCCCTTGGCGGCGCAGATCTCCGCCATGGCGGCGTCGCCGGAGTAGCAGTGGAAGACGGTCCGCTCGGGGGCGCCCTCCTCGTCCAGGACGCGCAGCACGTCGGCGTGGGCCTCGCGGTCGTGGATGACGAGCGCCTTGCCGTGCCGCTTGGCGATCTCGATGTGGGCGCGGAAGGAACGCTCCTGCGCGGCGATGCCCTCGGGGCCCGTACGGAAGAAGTCGAGGCCGGTCTCACCGACGCCGCGGACGTACGGGAGGGCGGCGAGCCGGTCGATCTCGGAGAGCGCGTCGTCGAGGGCGGAGTCGCCGCCGCCCTCGCGGGCCCCCTGCCGGGACCCCCCGGGGTCTCCCAGGACGATCCGGGGCGCCTCGTTGGGGTGCAGGGCGACGGCCGCGTGCACGTGCTCGTGGGCGGCGGCGGTCTCCGCGGCCCACTGGGAGCCCTTCACGTCGCAGCCGACCTGGACGACCGTGGTCACCCCGACGGCGGCGGCCTTGACCAGCGCCTCCTCGACGGTCCCGGACTGGAGGTCCAGGTGGGTGTGCGAGTCCGCGACCTCCACGAGGAGGGGTTCGGGCAGCGGCGGCGGGGCGTCCTTGGCACTCATGCCCCCGATCGTACGAGGGTCATGAGTGCCGGCGCGCACGGATATGCCGGGCCCGGGGCGGGCCGCCGGCCCCCGGGCCCGGGCCGTTCCCGGGCTACTGGCGGCGCTTGAAGGGGTGCAGCAGGTCGGACAGGTGCCAGTGGTGCGGCACCGGGGGCTGCTCGGGGCCGTCCTCGGTCAGCTCCTGACCGATGGGACCGGCCAACGAGACGGGCTTGGTGGCCCGCGCCCCCTGCTGGTGCTTCTCGGTCGCGGCGATCAGATCGAGCACCGACGACACCTGCCCCGCGCGCATGATCCGGACGACGTGACCGCCGCAGTTCATGCAGGTGGGGCTGGACAGCGGGGACGGGACCCGCTCCCCGCCCGCCTTGTAGACGACGAATTCGCGGCCGGCGGCGTCGACGTGGTGCTCGATGTCGTACGCCTGCTCCCAGCCGTACCCACAGCGCATGCAGGCGAAGGCGTACGCCTCATGGGCGACGGATATGCCGGTGCCGGTGATCTCGGTCATTCCAGCTCCTCTCCACTGATCCAGTGGACGCCTTTTCGGGCCGGAGCGCATCAGCGCGGGTCGAACCATGGAAGGCATTTGGCACTTCCCTTGCCAAGAGCCCTGTCACGGGTTCCCGCGCCGGGTTCGGCTTTGCCTTTCAGGTTAGTCCTTTACCGTTTCCGGGGCCCGGCGCAGCCGCATTCTTTGCCGCCACGACGGCATCGAACACCTCGCGCTTGGGCAGCCCCGCGTCGGCGGCGACCGCGGCGATCGCCTCCTTGCGCCGCTCGCCCGCCTCCTCGCGCACCCGCACCCTGCGCACCAGCTCCTCGGCGTCGAGTTCGGCCGGTCCCGTCTCGGGGGCGCCCTCGACGACGACGGTGATCTCGCCCCGTACGCCCTCGGCCGCCCAGGCCGCGAGCTCGGCCAGCGGCCCGCGCTTGACCTCCTCGTACGTCTTGGTCAGCTCGCGGCAGACGGCGGCACGGCGCTCGGCGCCGAAGACCTCGGCCATCGCCGCGAGGGTGTCGTCGAGCCGGTGCGGGGCCTCGAAGTAGACGAGGGTGCGGCGCTCGTCGGCGACCTCACGGAGCCTGCCGAGGCGCTCGCCCGCCTTCCTGGGCAGGAAGCCCTCGAAGCAGAAGCGGTCCACGGGCAGGCCCGAGAGGGCGAGCGCGGTGAGCACGGCGGACGGGCCGGGGACGGCGGTCACCTTGATGTCCTGCTCGACGGCGGCGGCGACGAGCCGGTAGCCGGGGTCCGACACGGACGGCATGCCCGCGTCGGTGACGAGCAGCACACGCGCGCCGCCGACCAGGGCCTCGACCAGCTCCGGCGTACGGGCGGACTCGTTGCCCTCGAAGTAGGAGACGACACGGCCCGTGGTGTGGATGCCCAGGGCACGGGTCAGTCCGCGCAGCCTCCGGGTGTCCTCGGCGGCCACGATGTCCGCGTTCTCCAGTTCGGTGGCGAGTCGGGGCGGAGCGTCCGCGATGTCACCGATGGGGGTCCCTGCGAGTACCAGCGTTCCTGTCACACGTCCCATCCTCCCAGCCCGGAGAGGCGACGCGCACAGGCGCGTTCCCTACGATGGCGCGGTGACCAGTACCGCACCCGAGGCCCTGGAGGGCCAGCACCCCATGGCAGAGCCCGTGGCAGAGCCCTCTTCGTGGCAAAAGCGGCTTCGGCGTTTCGGCTATGTGCCGCCCGCCGGAAGCGCCGCCCCCATCGGGCTGCGGGAGCGGCTCGTGCCCTCGTACGTCCGCCCGTCCAAGCGCGTGATGTCGCTGCTCGGCATCGGTCCCGACCGGTCCGAGCGGCTGTGGCGGCTGATGGCCTGGGGCGGTCCGCTCCTGGTCACGGCGGTCGCGGGGCTGCTGAGGTTCTGGAACCTGGGCAAGCCGAACGCGGTGATATTCGACGAGACGTATTACGCCAAGGACTCCTGGGCCCTGATCAACCAGGGGTACGAGGGGGCGTGGCCGAAGGACATCGACAAGACGGTCCTCAGCGACCCCGGCGCGGTCCTCGTGCCGACCGACCCCGGCTATGTCGTCCATCCTCCGATGGGCAAGTGGGTCATCGGCGTCGGCGAGAAGCTGATCGGCTTCGAGCCGTTCGGCTGGCGCTTCATGGTGGCGCTGCTCGGCACCCTGTCGGTCCTGATGCTGTGCCGGATCGGCCGGCGTCTCTTCCGCTCCACGTTCCTGGGCTGTCTGGCGGGTCTGCTGCTCGCCGTCGACGGTCTGCACTTCGTGATGAGCCGGACGGCGCTCCTCGACCAGGTGCTGATGTTCTTCGTCCTGGCGGCCTTCGGCTGTCTGGTCCTGGACCGCGACCGGACCCGGAAGCGGCTCGCGGGCGCGCTCCCGGAGGACGAGGAGGGCGTGCTGCGGCCGGACGCGGAGATCGCGGAGTCGCTGCGCCTGGGGTGGCGGCCGTGGCGGATCGCGGCCGGTGTGATGCTGGGCCTCGCGGCGGCGACCAAGTGGAACGGCCTGTACGTCATGGTGGGCTTCGGCCTGATGACGGTGCTGTGGGACGTCGGCGGCCGCCGTACGGCCGGCGCGGTCCGCCCGTACCTCGCGGTGATCAAGAAGGACCTGGTCCCGGCGTTCGTGTCCGTCGTCCCGGTCGCGATCGCCACGTACCTGGTGACGTGGACCGGCTGGATCGTCAGCGACAAGGGCTACTTCCGGAGCTGGGCCGCCGACCAGGACAAGCTGGACGGCGGCGGGACCTGGGGCTGGCTGCCGCAGTGGCTGCGCAGCCTCTGGCACTACGAGTCCGAGGTCTACAGCTTCCACGTGGGCCTCACCTCGCCCCACACCTACGAGTCGAACCCGTGGTCGTGGATCGTCCTCGGCCGTCCGGTCTCGTACTTCTACGAGTCGCCCGCGCCCGGCACCGGCGGCTGCCCGGCCTCCGCGAAGGAGAAGTGCGCGGCGGAGGTCCTGGCCCTCGGCACCCCGCTGCTGTGGTGGGCCGCCTGCTTCGCGATCCTGTACATCCTGTGGCGCTGGGCCTTCCGCCGCGACTGGCGCGCGGGCGCGATCGCCTGCGGCATCGCGGCCGGCTGGGTCCCCTGGTTCCTCTACCAGGAACGCACCATCTTCCTCTTCTACGCGGTGGTCTTCATTCCGTTCCTGTGTCTGGCGGTGGCGATGATGCTGGGCGCGATCGTCGGCCCCGCGGGTTCCTCGGAAAGGCGCCGCACATTCGGCGCGGTGGCGGCGGGCTGCGTCGTTCTTCTCATCGTCTGGAATTTCATCTATTTCTGGCCGATCTACACGGGCACCCCGATTCCGCTGGACCAATGGCGGAACCGGATGTGGCTCGACACCTGGGTGTGAGATCGGAATGTGACCTCCCTTCGTGACGGAGAAGCCGGAAGTTGCTCGACACACGCATGGGGCGCTGCTTGACTCGTGGGTTCACACGGGGAGGGGAGCGCAGCCATGCGCAGTGGAGCCAAGGTCGCGATGGTCGGGGGCGTGTTCGCCGTCGTGGCGGGCGGGGTCGGGTACGGGGGTTACAACCTCTGGAACGGCGTGACGGGCGGTGCGAAGTCGCCGCAGTCCAACTCGGCCGCCGCGCCGAGGACGGGGCCCGTCACGGACGAGGAAGTCACCACCGTCGCGCGGGACTTCCTCGCCGCCTGGGCCGCCGGGGAGCCTGAGAAGGCCGGGCAGCTGACGAACGACCCGGTGACGGCCGGGCCCGCCGTGGCGGCCTACCGGGAGGGTGCGAAGGTCTCGGAGGCGGTGATCACGCCGGGGACGGCGGTCGGGACGACGGTGCCGTTCACCGTGAAGGCGACGATCTCGTACGAGGGCGTCACCAAGGACCTGTCGTACGCCTCCGAACTGACCGTGGTGCGCGGGCAGACCACCGGCCGGGCGCTGGTGAAGTGGCAGCCGACCGTGCTCCACCCGAAGCTCACCGCGGCCGGCACCCTGCGCACGGGCGCCGCGAAGAGCGCCGCCGTCAAGGCCGTCGACCGCAACAACGTCGAGCTGACCGCGGAGAAGTACCCGTCGCTCGGACCGGTCCTGAACGAACTGCGCGAGCGGTACGGCTCCAAGGTCGGAGGCTCCCCCGGCGTCGAGACCTGGATCGACTCGGGCAGCGACACCGTCGCCGACACCCCGCTCCTCGTCCTGCGGAAGGGGAAGGCGGGCACCCTGAAGACCACCATCGACGCGGGTGTGCAGGCGGCGGCGGAGAAGGCCGTCAAGGCCTACGGCCAGGCTTCGGTGGCGGCGATCGAGCCGTCGACGGGCGCGATACGGGCGGTCGCCAACAACCCGGTGACCGAGTTCAACACGGCCTTCAGCGGCGCGCAGGCCCCCGGCTCGACGATGAAGATCGTCACGGCGGCGATGATGATGCAGAACGGTCTGGCGACGCCCACCACCAAGGTCGAGTGTCCTCCCGACGTCATATCGAGGAGTCAGAGCTTCCAGAACCTCGACAGGTTCAGCATCAAGGACGGCACCCTCACCGAGGCGTTCCGCCGCTCCTGCAACACCGCCTTCATCAAGGCGATCACCCGCCTCAGCGACAAGAACATCGCGGACACCGCCCTCGGCGACACGGCCCGCGACTCCTTCGGGATCGGCCAGGTCTGGCAGGTGGGTGTCCCGGCGGCGGACGGCAGCGTCCCCGAGTCCGCCGGGAGCGACACGCCCGCCTCCTACATCGGCCAGGGCAAGATCACGATGAGTGCCCTGAACGTCGCCTCGCTCTCCGCGACCGTGAAGAACGGCGGCTTCCTCCAGCCGTACCTGGTGGCGAGGGACCTCGACGACCGGGAGTTCGCCAAGGCCGACCGGCTCTCCCCCGACGTCGCCGCGGGGCTGCGCCTGATGATGAAGGCGACGGCGACGGCGACGGACGGCACCGCGACGGAGGCGATGGCGGGGGTCCCCGGCCCCAAGGGCGCCAAGACCGGCTCCGCCGAGATCGACGGCCACGCCGTGTCCAACAGCTGGTTCACCGGCTACTCGGGCGACCTCGCGGCGGCGGCGGTCGTCCAGTCGGGCGGGCACGGCGGCGACGCGGCGGGCCCGGTGGTGGCGCGGGTGCTGAAGGCGGGCTGACCGCCCGCCCCGGGAACCCGGTCGCATGGCCCGTACAACCACCGCTGGCGTGCGGGCCGTGACCGCTGACGACACCGGATCCCTCGCCCACCCCCAGTTCGCCGCCGTCACGCACTCGGGGTGAGGCGTCGTGCGGGGGCGTCAGCCACCGACGACGGCGCCCACGCCCGCACCCGCGCCGGCGGCCGGACCGTCCCAGGACGCGCGGAAGAAGTCCGTACGGACGCGGCGGAAGCCGGTGTGGCCGGTGGCCTGGGCGTGGGACAGGCACCAGACGGCGGGCCCCCGTCCGTCGTCCGCCGCGCCGGAGCCGTCGAGGCAGGTGGTGCACTCGGCCTCGGTGACGGTCCCGCTGCCCGTCCGGTCGGGCCGTAACGCCCAGAGCCGGGGCCGCCGGGCGGTCCGGTGGTACGCCCCCGCCGGGCTCACCTCGACCCGCCCGCGGCTGCCGGGGCCGGTCGTGCCCGTACGGCCGGGCGGTGCCCCGGCGGGGGCGGTAACAGCCGGCGGACCCGGCCGGCACGGCGGACGCCAGGGTTGCTCACGTCGACGCTCCTTCGAAGCGGTGGCCACTCCCCGGCCGTTCGCGCGGTCGCGGGGGTCTTGCTGTTTCTCGCACGGACCAGCAAGATCAACTCACCGTTACGGTCGACATACGGCACGTGATCGCCGTCACAGCATGCCCACGCGCACCGGAAGAATGCAAGGTTTGCGAACTCCCCCTTGGCGTTGCACGAGTTGAGGACCGGCGCGGTGACCGCGCACACTCCCGGACACCCGCCCGGCAGAGAAGGGACCGCATCATGCCGGCCAAGCGACCGCCCCCACCGACCGTCCGACTCCGGCGTCTCGCGGCGGAGTTGAGGAAGCTTCGCGCCGAGGCCGGACTCACGCGCGAGGACGTCACGCAGCGGACCGGGATCAACGAGGCGACGCTCTACCGCATCGAGAGATCCCGGTCACGACCCCAAAAGCGCACACTGGTCAGCCTGTTGGACATCTACCGGGCCGACGAGCCGCACCGCACCGACCTGTTGGCACTGCGGAGCGGGGCGAACGAACAGGGCCGGCTGCGGCCGTACCACTCGGAACTTCCCGAGGAGTACGCCGCGTACATCGGCTTCGAGGCCGAGGCCCGGACGGTCCGCAACTACGAGTCGCTGTTCGTTCCCGGGCTCGCCCAGACGGAGCAGTACGCCACCGAGGTCGTCCGGGGCGTCCTTCCGGCGGCCAGCCCGAAGGAGGTCGCACAGCGCGTCCAGGCGCGCATGGAGCGCCAGGCCGTCCTCACCGGGGAACAGCCACTGCGGCTCCGGGCGATCGTGGACGAGGCGGCCCTGCGGCGCTCGGTCGGCGGCCGCGAGGTCATGCGCGGCCAGGCGCGGCACCTGCTCGGGCTGATGGCGGAGCCGCACGTCACGTTCCAGGTGATCCCGTTCGAGAGGGGCGCGCACGCCGGCATGACGGGCAGCTTCGTCCACATGGACTTCCCCCACGCGGACGATCCCGGGCTGGTCTACCTGGACACGCCGGCCGGTGACCTGTTCCTCGAGTCGGAGACGGAGATCCGGCGCTACGAGTCGATGTTCGAGCACCTCCGGGCGGTGGCCCTCGGGCCGGACGACAGCGCCGGGCTGCTGGCCGGGATCGCGGAAGAGTAGGGCCGAGAGAGCAACCGGGCGGCTGGAGCCCGGACGGGAGGCGGCAACGGCGCCCCGCCGTGAGGCGGAAGCGTTCCGTCGACGTCCGGAATGAGCAGCGGGGTGTCCTGCGCCGTACGGGTGATCGCCGCATCGCAGCGACAGGGATCCCGCTCCCCCTCACTCCCCCAGCACCTCCGCGAAGTGGGTGTTCACCGCCAGCAGGCCGCCGTCCACGCGAAGGACCGTGCCCGTGATCCAGGACGCGTCCGCCGAGGCCAGGAAGGCGACCGCCGCCGCCACGTCCTCCGGGGTGCCCACCCGCGACAGCGGGTAGACCCGGTCGGCCAGGGTCCTCAGGTCGCGGTCCCGGCCCGACCACGCCGGCGTCGCGATCGTCCCCGGGTTGATCTGGTTCACCCGCACCCCGCGTCCCGCCGCGTCGCCCGCGAGCGTGCGGGTCAGCGACGCCAGGCCCGCCTTCGCCGCGCTGTAGGCGTGGTTGCCGAAGTCCGCCTCGGCGTTGACCGAGCCGATGTTCACGATCGCCCCGCGCCCGCCGGCCGCCGCCAGGTGCGGCAGCGCCGCCCGGGAGCAGCGGACCGCCCCCATGAAGGTGACGTCGTGCTGGACGGTGAACACCGCGTCCGGCTCGTCCTCGAACCGCTCGCGGTCGGGCACCACGGGTCCGAAGGCGTTGTTGACGAGGACGTCCAGGCGCCCGAAGGTCTCCACCGCGCAGGCCGTCGCCTCGTCCACCGACGACTGGTCGCCCACGTCGCAGTGCCGGTACTCCGCGCCCGGGATCCCCGCCGCCGTCTTCCGCGCCGCCGCCTCGTCCACATCGGTGACCAGGACCCTCGCGCCCTCCGCCGCGAGCCGTCGTGCCGTCGCCGCGCCGATGCCGCGCGCCGCGCCCGTGATCAGTACCGCATATCCGCCGAAGCGTTCCCTGAGGTCCATGCGTCCGATCTCAGCATCCGGCTCCGGGCCACGCCAGCCCCCCGTAACATCCCGTTCATCAATTACCCCCGCCCATATGCGCGAAGAAAGCACAGCCAGGCAATTCGGCCAGAGCCGAAAGACTTTGACACACCCCTGGCACGAATACCACGATCTACTTCGCCGACGACCACGCATTCATCAGGGGGAAAACCATGTCCACGTATACGTCAGGTGTCGAGGAAATCGCGGAGTCCCTTTCCTCCCGGAGCTACGACCTGATCTCCGGCGAGAAGGTGAAGCAGCTTCTCCTCCAGCGCTCCGAGACCGCCCTCGACGACCTGGAGCCGTTCCGCGACAGCTGGTCGCGGATGCCGCTCGACAGCTACATGGCGGACGGCGGACGCTACCGCCGGCGTCGGCACGCCACCCTGAGCGCGCCCCGCGCGAGCGCCGACTACCGCGTCGAGGCGCACCAGCCGCACTACCAGGGGCTCGACTACAACACCCTCAACGGCGGCGTGGCCCGGCACTACGAGCCGTTCGAGGAGCAGATCCTGCGCGGCCGCACCATGGACAGCCTGCTCACCCTCGGCTGCGACATCTTCGGCCGCCTCGCCCCGTACTCGGGCTGGCACATCGAGGCCCACCAGTTCCGCATCGAGGTCAACGGCGAGGAGGTCGGCCTGCCCACGCCGGAGGGTGTGCACCGCGACGGTGTCACGTTCGTCCTGATGGCGATGGTCGGCCGCTCGAACGCCACCGGCGGCGAGAGCACCGTCTTCAACCTGGACAAGCAGCCGGTCGAGAAGTTCTCCCTGACCGACCCGCTCGACGTGGCCCTCGTCAACGACGAGCGCGTCTACCACGGCGTCTCGCCGATCGAGCAGATCGACCCCGCCGCCCCGGCCTCGCGCGACGTGCTGGTCATCACCTACCGTCACAAGCCCTGATGCCAGGGGCGGGTGGGAG